>CP145879.1:86599-471599 GCA_041944835.1 Candidatus Dasytiphilus stammeri
TTTTATCTGAAACAATTTATGTGTGCACTCCGAATACATGATTAAATATATTAAGGAGGTAATCCAACCACAGGTTCCCCTACGGTTACCTTGTTACGACTTCACCCCAGTCATGAATCATAAAGTGGTAAGCGTCCTCCTATATGGTTAAACTACTTACTTCTTTTACAACCCACTCCCATGGTGTGACGGGCGGTGTGTACAAGGCCCGGGAACGTATTCACCGTGACATTCTGATTCACGATTACTAGCGATTCCTACTTCGTGGAGTCGAGTTGCAGACTCCAGTCCGAACTGCGACGTATTTTGTGAGATCTGCTTGTTCTTACGAAGTTGCTTCTCTTTGTATACGCCATTGTAGCACGTGTGTAGCCCTGGTCGTAAGGGCCATGATGACTTGACGTCATCCCCACCTTCCTCCGGCTTATCACCGGCAGTCTCCTTTGAGTTCCCGCCTTTATGCGCTGGCAACAAAGGATAAGGGTTACGCTCGTTGCGGGACTTAACCCAACATTTCACAACACGAGCTGACGACAGCCATGCAGCACCTGTCTCGTAGTTCCTGTTACGGCACTCTTATATTTCTATAAGATTCTACGGATGTCAAGACCAGGTAAGGTTCTTCGTGTTGCATCGAATTAAACCACATGCTCCACCGCTTGTGCGGGCCCCCGTCAATTCATTTGAGTTTTAACCTTGCGGTCGTACTCCCCAGGCGGTCGATTTAACGCGTTAGCTCCGGAAACCATAGTTAAAATCTACAATCTCCAAATCGACATCGTTTACAGCATGGACTACCAGGGTATCTAATCCTGTTTGCTCCCCACGCTTTCGCACCTCAGTGTCAGTATTCGTCCAGGAGGCCGCCTTCGCCACTGGTATTCTTTCGGATATCTACACATTTCACCGCTACACCCGAAATTCTACCTCCCTCTACGATACTCGAGTAAATCAGTTTCAAATGCCATTCCTAGGTTGAGCCCAGGGATTTCACATCTGACTTAATCTACCACCTACGCGCTCTTTACGCCCAGTAATTCCGATTAACGCTTGCACCCTCCGTATTACCGCGGCTGCTGGCACGGAGTTAGCCGGTGCTTCTTCTGTAAATAACGTCAAAATAAATAGTTATTCGCTATTCATTCTTCTTTTCTACTGAAAGTACTTTACAACCCTAAGGCCTTCTTCATACACGCGGCATAGCTGCATCAGGGTTTCCCCCATTGTGCAATATTCCCCACTGCTGCCTCCCGTAGGAGTCTGGACCGTATCTCAGTTCCAGTGTGGCTGGCCATCCTCTCAGACCAGCTAGAGATCGTCGCCTTGGTGAGCCTTTACCTCACCAACTAGCTAATCTCATCTGGGTTCATCTGGTGGTGTGAGGCCTATTAAAAAAAATAAGGTCCCCCACTTTCCTTTCACAAGAATATGCGGTATTAGCCATCGTTTCCAATGGTTATCCCCCTCCATCAGGTAGATCCCCAGATCTTACTCACCCGTCCGCCACTCGTCGACAGAAAATTTTACTTTTCTTCGTTACCGTTCGACTTGCATGTGTTAGGCTTGCCGCCAGCGTTCAATCTGAGCCATGATCAAACTCTTTCCTTAAGTTATAAATAAGTAAATAAATTACTTATTTCATATTTTTACTTCAATCAGAAGTAATTTGATTTCATGTTCGTTAGTGCACACACAAATTAATTTACATTTTAAAGAACAATACATATTCGAACATTATACTATACAATATATCATTTTATATGCAATATCTTTTTACTGATTTTTAGAATTTATAAAACGTTCAATAGAAATTAAAATTTCTTTCTTTGATTCTTCTGAATTACCCCAACCTATTATTTTTGTCCATTTATTTTTTTCCAAATCTTTATAATGTTGAAAAAAATAATTAAGTTTATTTATTAATAATGGTGATAAATCTTCAACATCTAAAACTGAATCATATTCAGTAGTTAATTTATTATGAGGTACAGCTATTATTTTAAAATCATAACCAGCTTCATCCATCATTTTTAGAATACCTACTGGTCTACATCGAATAATGCTTTTGGGTTGTAAAGAAGGTGCTATTACTAAAGTATCGAGAGGATCTCCATCAAGTGATAAGGTTTTATTAAGATATCCATAATTACAAGGATAAAACATTGAAGTAGTTAAAAATCTATCGACAAATAATGCTCCGCTCTTTTTATCTATTTCGTATTTTATTGAATTATGCTTAAATGGTATCTCAATTATAACATTCAAATCATGAGGGACATTTTCACCAGTTAAAATTGAATCTAAATACATTTATTTATCCTTTATTTAATTAATATCAATACACAATTATTCATAATATAATAACCTAAGAGGTTAGAAATCAATCTAGAGAGATAAAATATGTATCAAAAAACCATTTTTATAATTTCCGCTCCTAGCGGTACTGGAAAAAGTACTATCATTCAAACCTTATTAAAACATTTAGATACTGCTCAATTATCTATTTCTCATACTACCAGACATAAACGATCCCAAGAAAAAAATGGAGAACATTATTATTTTATATCTTATGATCAATTTGAAAACATGATAAAAAAAGGAGAATTTTTAGAATACACAGAAATTTTTGGCCATTTATACGGGACATCACGTGCAGTAGTTGAAGATTTATTTTCAAACCATAAAGATATTTTACTTGATATCAATTGGCAAGGAGCTCAACAAATTCGTAAATACATACCTAAAACATGTAGTATTTTTATATTACCACCCTCAAAAAATGAATTAAGGAAACGCTTATATTATCGTGGACAGGATAGTAAAGAATCTATTGAAAAACGTTTTGAAGAAGCGCTTTCAGAAATGAAACATTATAAAGAATATGATTATGTAATTATAAATGATAATTACGAAAATGCAGTATATGATTTAACTACTATTCTTCATACAGAAAAATTGAAATTATATCAACAGATAGTACGTAATAATGTTATCATTAGTGAATTACTAAGCAATTGATAACATAAAAATGTTAAATGTATTAGAGAATTTAATATGGCACGTATAACTGTTCAAAAAGCAGTAGAAAAAATTGGGAATCGTTTTGATTTAGTTTTAATTGCAGCTAAAAGAGCTCGTCAATTACAAAGAGATTATCAATCACCATTAGTTGCAATACAACAGAATGATAAATGTACCATTATTGCATTAAGAGAAATTGAAGAAGGATTAATTTCAAGAGATCAATTTGAAAATTTTTAATGAGATAATTAAAAACTTTGGAAGCTAATGTATTATTATATTAATTATATAATTATCCGTACATCTATCTGTAAATTTAGTAGAGTTCTTTATTAAAAATGAAACTATGGAAACGTCAATTTATTGAATTTATATTACATAATCAAGTTTTAAAATTTGGAGAATTCATTTTAAAATCGGGACGTTGTAGTCCTTATTTTTTTAATCTGGGAATGATTAAAACTGGACTGGATTTAGCATTATTAGGACGTTTTTATGCTAATGCATTAATAGATTCAGGTATAGATTTTGATCTCATCTTTGGTCCAGCTTATAAGGGAATATTGATTAGTACTGCTACAACAATTGCATTAGCCGAATACTATGGTAAAAAAATACCATATTGTTTTAATCGTAAAGTGAGCAAAACTTATGGAGAACAAGGTTTATTTATAGGCGCTCCATTAAAAGGAAGCATTATCTTAGTAGATGATGTTCTTACTACAGGAACTACGATTCATGAATCGATGAATCTCATTCAAAATGCTAAAATTAATAGCAGCAAATTAGCTGGAATATTAATAGCTTTAGATCGTGAAGAATTTAACCACAATCATACCGATACAGTTAAAGAAGTAGAAAAATCTTATAATTGTAAAGTAATCTCTCTAATTTCTATAACAGAACTAATAAATTATACCGATATAAAAAATCCATACATCGCGGAACAACTTCGTCTTTATCAAAAAAAATATGGATATAAATATTATAATAAAAAATAATTTTACTACATATTACCAGAATGTCCAAAACTTCCTATTCCACGCTTACTAGGAGAAAAAGAATTCACTATATTTAATTCAACTTGCATAACAGGTACAAAAACTAATTGAGCAATTTTCTGATTGGGTTTAATAGTAAATGGTTTTTTACCTCTATTCCATACTGAAATTAGTATTTCTCCTTGGTAATCTGAGTCAATTAATCCAATCAAATTTCCTAATACTAATCCGTATTTATGACCCAAACCAGATCTGGGTAAAATAAATGCTGCTAATGAAGGATCTTCAATATGAATTGCTAAACCCGTTGGAATGAGTAGAGTATTTCCTGGATGTAATTCTATTATTTCATCTAAACAGGCACGTAAATCTAGTCCAGCAGAACCCGATGTGGCATAAGTAGGTAAAGGTAGATGGTTGTTGTTATCTATACAATTATTGATAATTTTAACGTTTATTATTTTTTTCATAAAATCTATAG
Source organism: Candidatus Dasytiphilus stammeri (assembly GCA_041944835.1). Taxonomy (GTDB): domain Bacteria; phylum Pseudomonadota; class Gammaproteobacteria; order Enterobacterales; family Enterobacteriaceae; genus Dasytiphilus; species Dasytiphilus stammeri_K. The sequence goes on from CP145879.1 coordinate 91,103, forward strand.
TATAATTAATGTTATAACTTACTTATAAAAAAATAATATTTAGTAGTCAATAGCGAATTATGGATAGTCTAAAAGACTCGAACCATCTATAGTATGATATATAAATATAAAAGAGAATAATTATTATGTCACGATTTTGTAAAATTACAGGTAAACGTCCTTTGATTGGAAATCATCGTTCGCATGCTATGAATGCTAAAAAACGTCGTTTTTTTCCGAATTTACATTCACATTATTTCTGGATTGAAAGCAAAAAGGCGTTCGTAAAAATCCGCACCTCAACTAAAGGGTTGAGAATTATTGATAAAAAAGGAATCAATTCAATTATAACTCAAATTAAGGATTAAAAATGGCTAAAAAAGCTTTAAGAGAAAAAATTAAACTTATATCTACTGCAGATACCGGACATTTTTATACTACTACTAGAAATAAAAGAAATAAGCATGAAAAAAAAATGCATTTTAGAAAATTTGATCCTAAAATTCGTAAACATGTAATTTATAAAGAAGCAAAAATTTAGAAAAAAAAATAGGTTATCTATAAATTGCCAGAATTACCAGAAATTGAAACTGTTTGTCGTGGAATTAAATTACATTTAGTAGGTAAAAGCATTATTCATTCGGTTATCCACAATAAATACTTAAAATTACCTATCCCAAATGAGATATATACTATCCACTATCAAAAAATATTAAGCGTACAACGTCGTGCAAGATATATTATTATACAACTGCCTTCAGGTTACATGATAATTCATTTTGGTATGTCAGGTAGTTTGCGTATTTTTCCTTGGAATACTATACCACACAAAAATGATCATATCGATTTAATAATAAATGATGGAAAAATAGTACGTTATACCGACCCTCGTCGTTTTGGTATGTGGCTCTGGAGTAGTAATTCACCAACAACATTGGATCAGTTAACAAAATTAGGTCCAGAGCCTTTAAGTGATGAATTTTCAGGAAGTTATTTATTTAATAAATCTCGTAATAAACATATAGCGGTAAAATCTTGGCTAATGGATAATAAATGTGTAGTAGGAATTGGTAATATTTATTCTAATGAATGTTTGTTTTTAGCTGGAATATTACCTCTGAGGATAATATCGACTTTAAATATTTTAGAGTCCGAATTTCTTGTAAAAATAATAAAAAGAATCCTCCTGGAAGCTATCATGCTTGGAGGTACTACCTTACGTGATTTTTGGCACATTGATGGTAATCATGGAAAATTTATTCATAAATTAAATGTATATGGTCGTACCAATAAACCATGTATACAATGTGGTACGTTAATAAAACGTATTAGATATAAACAGCGTAGTACTTTTTTTTGTTGGAAATGTCAATCTTAGTTAGATTAATCAAGCGATTATAATTAAATTTTTTGGAGTTAAGTAAAGTAACTTTAATGCAAGAAATAATGCAAATATATACTATACATCCAATACTTTGCATTATTTGGATGATCTTATTAGTATTTTTAGTAATATCGACAATAAAAGTCTTATTTTATCATAAGAAATTTATTACTTGTAATGAAGCCATATTTTTAATTAATAAACAAGATGCTATATTTATTGATATCCGTTCTCATGATGAATTTTATCACGCACACCTTCCTAATTCTATTAATATTTTAGGAAGTGATATAAAAAATGGTTTTTATGGACAATTACAAAAATATAAAGATATTCCTATTATTATTGTTGGATCAGGAATAAATAGAACGGAGGAAAGCGATATTGCCTCCAAGCTAAATCAGTCAGGGTTTAAAACTGTTTATATTTTAGAATTTGGATTAATTGGTTGGAATAATGAGTATTTACCTTTAATTAAAGGCTAAAATCGAACCTAAACTTTTTTTATCACTACTAAACTTATAAAGTTATTAGATTTAGCCTAATTGATATTAGAGTTTTGATTATTTTTGTATTTTAAAGCACATTTAATAATATTATAAAAGCTCATCACATTTAAAGAAGCTTTTCCAATGAGTAATCCATCAATATCTGGTTGCATTAAAAATTTATATGCATTTTCATCATTCACTGAACCTCCATACAGAATAATTAGATTTTCAGCAATAGATACATTTATTGTAGCTATATAATCACGAATAAATTTATGTATATATTGTGTATGTGGAGGTGATAAACAATGTCCACTGCCAATAGCCCACATTGGTTCATAAGCAATTACTGTATTTTTAAATGCATCCACACCCTGTGTATCTAGCACAGTTCTAATTTGTCCTATACATACTTCTTTGTTTTTATAATTATTATTTTCACCAATACAAAAGACAGGTATAAGCCCCACTTTTTTTACGATTGCAAATTTTTTAGCTATTAAATCATCCTTTTCTTGATGATAAATGCGACGTTCTGAATGTCCTATAATTACATATTTGATACCAATATCTTTTAACATATTAGCAGAGATATCTCCGGTAAAAGGACCATTTAGATTGATATCTACATTTTGAGCAGCTAAAGAAATATAAGTATCAATAAGAGCTTGATTTGCTTGATCTGAATACATAATAGGAAAAGCAATAACTACATCACAATATTTTTTATGAATATCAATCTTCATTAACTTAGGACGCAATATTTTTATATAATCCTGAATTATTTTTTTATTACCATTTAGTTTCCAATTGGCTATAATTAATAAATTACGCATTTATTATTACCAATAATGCTCAGCAGTGATATGAAAGAGCTGTTTACCATGACGTAAATGCTTATTCATTTTTTTTACTTTTTGTAATATTTCTTGTGTTTCACGTACCATATTGGGATTTCCACATAACATCACATGACTATTTTGAGGATCAATTGGAATTTCCAGCGATTCTTCAAGTTTTCCATAAGCTATTAATGTTGGTATACGACCTAATAAAGATCCCGCCATATATTCCCGACTAACTATAGTTTTAATTTTTAATTTTTTATTATAACGTTGTTTAAGTTGTTGCATTAGTGGTAAATAACATAAATCTCTAGCATAACGTACAGCATGAACTAATATTATAGTTTCAAATCTATCTAGATCTTTACCCTCTTGCAGGATTGATAAATATGGTCCAATTCCTGTGCCTGTTGCTAACATCCATAGATTATTACAACTAGGAATTTCTTTTAATACAAAAAAACCCGATGCTTCTTTATAAATTAATAATTCATTACCAATTTTCAGTTCATGTAAATAAGGACTTAATTTACCATCTTTAACTGTCACTATATAAAATTCTAAATCATTGTCACTTGGAGCGTTGAGATATGAATAAGCACGTTGTATGCGTTTACCATTAATTTCAAGAGCAATCTTTGTAAATTGTCCGGCAATAAAAGGAGATATAGCAGCATGAACTTTAAGCGTAAACAAATTATCTGTCCAGTGTATTATTTGTATAACTTTTGCCACCACCCAATTACTCATACCATTACCTCTTTATAATTTTTTATAAAAAAAAATCATTCTAAATATCTTTTTTCCATCCTTGTGTTAAAGAAACTGCTTTATGCCATTTTTTATATTTTTCATTTCTCTCCCACAAAGAGATACTAGGTATAAAATATCGTTCAATCATTAATTTAGCATGTATCTCTTCCAAATCCAACCAAAATCCTACAGCTAATCCAGCTAAAAAAGCAGCTCCTAAAGCTGTAACTTCACACAAGTTTGGACGTTCTAAACGTATTCCAATAATATCAGATTGAAATTGCATTAAAAAATTATTAGTTATCGCTCCGCCATCTACTCTAAGCATATTTATACAATAATTAGTATCTGCTTGCATCGCTTCTAAAACATCACGAGTCTGATAAGCAATGGATTCTAATGTTGCTCTAATGATATGGCTTGCGTTAGCACCACGAGTTAATCCAAAAATAGCACCTCTAGCATATGGGTCCCAATAAGGAGCACCTAAACCAGTAAAAGCGGGAACAAAATATATACCATTAGTATCTTTAACTTGAGTAGCCAAATACTCCGAATCAGCTACATTACTTATCAATTTAATTTCATCACGTAACCATTGGATAGAAGCTCCCGCAATAAATACAGGACCTTCAAGAGCATAATTAACCTCACCATGTGGACCACATGCAATAGTCGTCAATAAACCATGATTAGAATTAATCACTGTTGAGTCGGTATTCATCAACATAAAACATCCTGTACCATAAGTATTTTTAGCCATTCCGAATTTCACACATAACTGACCGTAAAGTGCTGCTTGTTGATCTCCAGCTATGCCTGCTATAGCAATTTTTTTATCATGTATTCCACATATGTTAGTAACACCATAAATTTCTGAAGAAGGACGCACCTTTGGCAAAATTATACTTGGAATTTCAAATATATCTAATAAATTTTGATCCCATTCAAGGGTATGTATGTTAAATAACATAGTACGAGAAGCATTAGTATAATCTGTAACATGCACATGTCCTTGAGTCATTTTCCAAATTAACCAAGTATCAATAGTGCCAAATAATATTTCTCCACGTTTGGCTTTTTCACGTACTCCTGAAACATGATCAAAAATCCATTTTACTTTAGTCGCAGAAAAATAAGGATTTATCACTAATCCAGTATTTTGATGAATATAATTTTCCCATCCGTCTTTCTTGAGTTGCTCACATAAATCCGCTGTACGAGAACACTGCCATACAATTGCATTATACACTGGTTTACCAGTTAGTTTATCCCAAACAACTGTTGTTTCTCGTTGATTAGTAATACCAATCCCGAGTATTTGATGGGATTTAATATTAGCATATGCTAGTGCATCTCTTAGAGAATAACATTGAGATGCCCATATATCTAATGGATCATGTTCAACCCATCCTGCTTTAGGATAAATTTGTTTAAATTCACGCTGTGATATTGCTACAATATTTACATCATGATCTAATATGACGGCACGAGAACTCGTTGTACCTTGATCAAGAGCAATAATGTATTTTTTATCTAAAGTCATATAGAAATTCCTACCATCAAAAAATTACTAATCATAAATGATTCAATAACATAATTACGTATCCTTTCAAGGAAAGGACATTATGAATAAATATTATTTATGTAAAGAGTAAAATTCTAATCACTAGAGATAAATTTATCGTATGAAAAAATTTAATTAAATTATTTAATCAAAAAGTAAGCCTAAAGATTTTTATAGTAAAAAAACTATAATATAAAACGACTTAAATCTTCATCTTTTACTAATTGATCTAAATGATCAGATACATATTTTGCATCAATAATTATGGTTTTACCCCGAAGATCACTAGCTTCGTAAGAAATTTCTTCCATTAATTTTTCTAATACCGTATATAATCTTCTAGCTCCAATATTTTCTGTAGTTTCATTAACTTGCCAAGCGGATTCAGCAATCCTACGAATACCATCTTCAGTAAAATTAATCTTTACACCTTCTGTAGCCATCAATTCTTTGTACTGTATAGTCATAGATGCATTTGGTTCAGTAAGAATACGTTCAAAATCATTGGTTGTCAAAGCTTGCAATTCAACACGAATTGGTAAACGTCCTTGAAGTTCGGGAATCAAATCCGAAGGACTGGAGATTTGAAAAGCACCAGAAGCTATAAATAAAATATGATCGGTTTTTACCATACCATATTTAGTAGATACATTACATCCTTCAACCAAAGGTAAAAGGTCTCGTTGTACTCCTTCTCTAGACACATCCGGTCCATTTGATTCACCACGTGTACAAATTTTATCAATTTCATCGATAAAGACAATTCCATGTTGTTCTACTGCTTCGATAGCTTCTTTTTTTAATTCCTCAGGATTAAGTAATCTAGATGCTTCTTCTTCTATTAAAAATTTCATTGCATCTCTAATTTTGAGTTTATGTTTTTTTTGTTTTTGACCACTTAAATTTTGAAACATAGACTGTAATTGATGGGTCATTTCTTCCATACCTGGGGGAGCCATAATTTCTATACCCATGGTACCCATATTTAAATTAATCTCTATCTCCTTATCGTTTAATGATCCATCTCGCAACTTTTTCTTAAAGAGTTTTCTAGTTACTGAAGGTTCTTGAGAACCTTCTTTATTGCTCAAGTTAGCCGATGGTGGAACTAATAGATCCAATATACGTTCTTCTGCCATTCTTTCGGCACGATGTCGATTTTGTTGCATACTCAGAATACGTACCATTTTTATTGCAGAATCCGTTAAATCACGAATAATAGAATCCACTTCTTTACCTACATATCCTACTTCAGTAAATTTTGTAGCTTCCACTTTAATAAATGGTGCATTAGCTAATCTCGCTAAACGACGAGCAATTTCGGTTTTTCCTATGCCTGTGGGACCAATCATTAAAATATTTTTAGGAGTAATCTCATGGCGTAATTCTTCATTTAATTGCATACGTCGCCAACGATTACGTAAAGCTATTGCAACCGCACGTTTAGCTCTATTTTGACCAATAATAAATTTATCTAATTCATTGACTATTTCTCGAGGCGTCATCTCAGCCATAATAAAGATCCTTACGCTTTAGCTTTAGAGGTTAATTCTTCAATAGTAAAGTTATGGTTAGTATAAATACAAATATCACCGGCGATAGTTAAAGCTTTTTCTGTAATTTCACGAGCATTAAGATTGGTTGTTTCTAACATAGCTTTAGCAGCTGCTTGAGCATAAATTCCACCCGAACCAATAGCTATCAGATCATTTTCTGGTTGAATAACGTCACCATTACCGGTAATGATCAATGAAGCATTTTCATCTGCAACTGCCAATAGTGCTTCCAATCTGCGTAATATACGATCCGTACGCCAATCTTTTGCAAGTTCTACCGCAGCTTTGACTAGATGTCCCTGACATATACCTAATTTCCGCTCAAAACGTTCAAATAACGTAAAAGCATCGGCAGTTCCTCCAGCAAAACCAGCTATGATATGATCATTATAAAGACGACGTACTTTTTGGATATTTCTTTTCATTATCGTGTGTCCCAGGGTTGCTTGACCATCACCACCCATTACTACCTTATCATTACGGCGTACACTTAGTATTGTTGTCATTTATTATAATATAACCTCCATAAAACATAGGATGATAGATAATCATAAGACACTATACATATAATGGGGGTAAGATTGCTTATATTCAACCCATTTATAATGAGAAAGAAACTTATCTTTCATGTTTTTTATACTCAAAAAATATATTTATATATTTGTTAGATAATTTTTATTAAATTTTGTAAAAATAGATTATTAATCTACCATAAAAAAAGTACTAATAATAAATTATTAATATTGTTTAATACAAAAATAGGTAGAATACCTACTACTATAATTTTTTCAATTATCAATAAGAATAAAAGTATGAAAAGAGTATTTATAATAGTATTAGACTCTTTTGGAATTGGGTATACCCAAGATGCTGAGTTATTTGGAGATGTTGGATCTGATACGCTTGGACATATTGCTGAAGCATGTATTAAAGGTAAAGCTGATACTAAAGAACGTCAAGGTTCACTATACTTACCACATCTTACAGCATTAGGACTGGGAAAAGCTGCCGAACAATCTACCGGACATTTTCCTGCAGGTCTAAATAAAAATGCAAAAATTATTGGATCTTATAGTTACGCAAAAGAAATATCTTTTGGTAAAGATAGTGCTACAGGACATTGGGAAATAGCTGGAGTACCGGTACTATTTAAATGGGATTATTTTACTAAAAAAATTAAAAGTTTTCCTAATAACTTGCTCAATAAAATTATTGAACGTGCAGAATTATCCGGATATTTAGGTAATTGTCATGCTTCGGGAACCACAATTATCGATGAACTAGGAGAAGAACATATAAAAACCGCAAAACCGATTTTTTATACTTCCACTGATTCGGTTGTTCAAATTGCTTGTAATGAAGATTTATTTGGACTTAATAGTTTATATCGATTATGTACTATTACCCGCGAAATTCTTAATGAACAAGGTTATAAAATTTGTAGGGTAATAGCTCGTCCTTTTACTGGAAGTAAAAAAGGCTACTTTAAACGTACTCCAAATCGTTTAGATTTAACAATAAAGCCACCAGCACCAACAGTTTTAAATAAACTAGTTGATGAAAAAGGAGGAAGTGTGATTTCTATTGGAAAAGTTGCTGATCTCTATGCACATTCTGGTATTACTAAGAAAGTTAAAGCTAGTGGTTTAGAAAAAGTATTTAAAGTTACCATGCAAGAAATTAGTCAAGCTGTTGATAACACTATAGTATTTGCTAATTTTGCAGATTTTGATTCATTATGGGGACATAGACGCGATGTAGCAGGTTATGCGGCAGGATTAGAATTATTTGATAGGCATTTACCAGAACTACTATCTCTAATCCAAAAAAATGACCTTTTAATTATTACTGCTGATCATGGCTGTGACCCCACGTGGTATGGTAATGATCATACCAGAGAACATATTCCTGTACTTCTCTATAATCCAATAATATCTTCGGAGTTTTTAGGAGCACGTGAAACTTTTGCAGATATTAGTCAAACCATAGCTAAATATTTTAGCTTAACTAATATGGATTATGGTAAAAGTATGATGTAAATAATAATTACATAGATTTTTCATCCTAGGAGAGATTAATGATTACACCCCATATTAATGCTAAAAATGGAGATTTTGCTGAAACCATAATCATGTCTGGTGATCCATTAAGGGCAAAATATATTGCCGAAAACTTTCTAGATGATCATTGGAAAGTAAATACCATAAGAGGTATGTTGGGTTATACAGGAATTTATAAAAATAAGTATATATCCGTAATGGGACATGGAATAGGGATTCCATCATGTTCTCTTTATGCTAAAGAACTCATTACAGAATATGGAGTTGAAAATATTATTCGTGTCGGTTCTTGTGGGACTGTATTACAAGAAATTAAAATTCGTGATATTATTATAGGTATGGGAGCTTGTACTGATTCAAAGGTTAATAGAATTAGGTTTAATGGACATGATTTTTCTGCCATAGCGGATTTCCATTTAATATGTAATGCTGTTGAGGCGGCTAATCAATTAGGATTAACCGTACAGGTTGGTAACCTTTTTACTACTGACTTCTTTTATCCTATAGATAATAATATATTTCATCTTATGGAAAAGTATAGAATACTGGGTATAGAAATGGAAACCGCAGGTCTTTATTCTATTGCAGCCGAATATAATGTTAAAGCATTAACTATTTGTACAGTATCAGATCATTTTCATAAACTAGACCAAGACAAAATTTTAACGGCAGAAGAAAGACAATCTTCATTTAATCAAATGATACAAATCGCTTTGAATTCTATCTTATTATTTGATCCAAAAAAAAATCCATTTTAACGTATTTTAAAATATTTTAAAAATAGTGAAAGATAAAAATCTATTTATTTGTAAGAAATGTCAGACAACATATCCCCGTTGGAAAGGACAATGTAATTCCTGTCAACAGTGGAATAGTATCATTGATATACCTTTTACTAAAGGGTCTCACAATAAAAATAAATTATTGGATGATTATCTTTTAAAAATACAACTTCTTTCCGTCATAACTTTAGAAGAAGTTACTCGCTTTTCAACTGGATTTAAAGAATTTGATCGAGTACTTGGCGGAGGAATAGTATCAGGAAGTACAATATTAATTGGAGGTAATCCAGGAACCGGGAAAAGTACTTTATTGTTACAAACGCTTTGTAACTTATCCAACCAAATGAAAGCTATTTATGTAACTGGAGAAGAATCACTTAACCAAGTTGCTTTGCGAGCTCATCGATTAAATTTGTTAAAATTTAATGTATATATGTTAGCTGCCACTAGCATAGAACAAATTTGTTTAATTGCAGAACAAGAAAAACCTTCAGTAATGGTTATTGATTCTATTCAAGTCATGCAAATTTCCACGGTGAAATCTTCTCCCGGTAGTGTAGCTCAGGTACGTGAAGTTGCAGCCTATCTTACCCAATTTGCTAAAAAAAACCTTATAACTATTATTATTGTTGGTCATGTTACTAAAGATGGAATATTAGCTGGACCCAAAGTATTGGAACATTGTATAGATTGCTCACTGTTACTAGATGGAACTACAACAGAATCTAACTTTAGAATTTTACGAAGCCACAAAAATAGATTTGGAGCAATAAATGAATTAGGTATTTTTTGTATGACAGAAGAGGGTTTACATGAAGTAAATAATCCTTCAGCTCTTTTTATTAACCGTCGTGATAAAATTACTACGGGCAGTGCTATTATGGCAATATGGGAAGGTACGAGACCTTTACTGGTCGAAATTCAGGTGTTAGTAAATCAAGCACTGATTATGGGTCATCCAAAAAGAGTAGTTGTAGGATTAGAGTACAATAGATTAACTATATTACTCGCGGTACTACATCGGCATGGTGGTTTACAAATTAATAATCTAGATATTTTTGTTAATGTAGTTGGAGGAGTAAAAGTTACCGAAACTAGTGTAGATCTAGCTTTATTACTTGCTATAGTTTCTAGTTTACGGAATATACCTATTCCTATAGATATAGTAATTTTTGGAGAAGTAGGTCTGTCTGGTGAAATTAGACCAGTTCCTAGTGCTCATGGACGAGTAATCGAAGCGGCAAAACATGGTTTTTGTAGAGCTATAGTACCAACCGAGAATTTACCTAAAAATCCGATAGATAATATTACTGTGTTTGGAGTAAAAACAATTATCGAGGCGTTACTGTTATTAGCGAAATTTTGGGGCATCTCTAATTAAGATGCCAAAAAAATTTTCTCTTATGGAAAGAATTAACATTTAAATAAAAACTAATCGAATTACTTGCTGTACTTTCTGTTGAGTTAAAACTATGGAGGGTTAATTGTGCACCGTACGGACTTAAATTTACTAATAGTTTTAGATATGTTACTAGAAGTATCTAGTGTAAGTAAAACTGCTAGAAAACTTAACGTCACACCCCCTGCTATCAGTAAATCTTTAAATAAAATTCGAGAGGCTTTTCAAGATCAAATTTTAGTACGTTCTGGATCGAAATTAATGTTAACTCCTCTAGCTTTTCAACTTAAGCCACAGATTAGAAAAATCATTAATGATATAAAAAGTATATTCTATCAAAATCTTTCTTTTAGAGTAGGTGAACAATCTCTATCATTTAACATAGTATCAAATGACATTTTGATTTCAATCTTAAGCTACCATTTCATTAGTAAAATAAAACCCGGGGAACCTAATGTTTTAATGGAATTTAAATATGATAATTTATCTGAAAGTTTTTTACGGAAAGAAAATCTAGATTTATATATAGGTGAATCACGAGATCTAAGTCCAGAAATAAAAATTAGAACAGTGTATCGTGATAACTGTTTAATTATTGCTAATACGCAACATGAAATACTAAAAAAGAGCAAAAACCTCGACAATTTGAGCAATTATAATTTCATAAGCACCAAAGGACAAATAAATACTATTATTGATCAAATTTTTCTTGATCAAGGCTATCAACGAAAAATAATTAGTATTAATCCTAGTTATTTTTCTACTCTTGAAACTATAATAAATACCAATTGTCTAGCTGTCATACCAATCTCTTTTTTTCATATCATAACTCGACTAAGACTTGAAATAGCTGCTTTTCAACCTGAAATAAATTTACCAAAAATTAGTATAATACAGGCATGGCATCCAAGAAATGATAATTCTCCGGCTCATAAATGGCTAAGAGATTACACGCTAAATGTTTTTAAAAGCAAGCTAATTACCCAATAATATGAATATAAATTATTTATATTAAATATTATAACCATTTTCTATATTTAAAATATGCATATGGAGCAATTCCAGTAAGAATCATAAATATCAGAGCTAAAGGATAACCAAAAGTCCATTTAAGTTCTGGCATTAATTTAAAATTCATACCATAACTTGAAGCTACTAAGGTTGGTGGTAGAAAAATAACTGAAACTACCGAAAAAATTTTTATTATTCTATTTTGTTCAATATTAATAAATCCCATAGCAGCTTGCATTAAAAAATTCACTTTTTGAATTAAAGATTCATTATGAGGTAATAAAGATTCTATATCCCGCAATATTTCTCGCGCCGGTTCTAATTGTTTAATTGGTAAACGATCTTTTCGTACTAAAAAGTTTAGTGCTCTTTGAGTATCCATTAAACATAAACGAACCTTCCAAACAATATCTTCTAATTCAGCTAATGTGGATAGAGCTTCGTTACATTGATCATCTTGATGGCCTTCCATAATTACACGGCTTAGTTTTTCTAGATCAGAATAAATGCTTTCAATTTCATCTGCTAATTGTTCTATTTTTGTTTCAAATAGATCTAACATTATTTCAAAAGCACTTCCATCCAGCCAAAAAAATTGACTACGTGCACGCATACGAAACAGTCTAAAAGCTGGAAATTCTCGATCTCGTAAGGTATATAATCTTCCCTGACGGATAGTAAAGGCAACCGTAGCATTTCCTGCATGATCTTCAGCATCTTCATAAAAGAAAAAAGAATGAATATGTAATCCATCTTTATCTTCAAAAAAACGAGCCGAAGCCTCTATATCTTCCAACTCTGGACGTGTAGCTAAACTTTGTCCTAATATTTTCTGTACTTGTGCGCGTTCATTTAATTCTGGCTTAATTAGATCGACCCAAATAGAATTAGCTAAATCTTCTTCTAGCTCAATACGTGTTAAAAGATTATCACTTAGTTTATATGCATTCAGCATAATAAAAATCTCAAAATACTTTTATATATTTAAATAGATTAACAAAATCTAAATAAAAATTACATTTTTTAATATCATTTCCCTAATTTTTAGATAATTTAAATAAATATATTAAACTAAACTGAATAAAAATGCGGACCTTCCATGTCCGCAAACCATCTTAGATAGAGATTAGATTTAATCTCCATCAATGCAATAATTATTAACATTTATCTTTGTCTGATAACTGATCATTATCATGTTCAATTTTTACTTCCTGTTTGCGCACAGTATCATGAACTTTCTGTATACGATCTCTTCCTTCCTTACGCACAATTATTTCTTCAACAATATGGGCAGTTTTATTAATAACTGGTTGTTCTCTAGTTTCAGTAATTTCTACGACACTATCCGACCAATCAAGTTTATTTGGGCATTGATTTTTATTAATAGAACGTCTAAAAATAGCCGCATGTTCTTCATGAAGAGGTACTTCAACTTCAACATCTTTTTCAGTTACAAAACGTCTAACTCGTGTAGAACCTTCTTTAACAATTTTCTTACCAATTTCTAATTGCTCTTCTGCTAATTGTATAATTTCCTCAGAATTATTTTTATTTGAAATAGATTCATCCGGATGTTTTTCGAAAAATTCGCATTCAGATTCAGCATTTTTATATTTAGGTTGACTATCATTTTTTTCATTACATCCATAAGTTTCCGACACATCAACCACTTTTTGATGAGCATTAAGAATACTTAGAGCTCTAGGAGTATCTTCTTCATTAGTACGCAAAATTAAAATAACTCCTCCGGTTTCTACTGCCTGAGCATACACTTTAGATTCTTCTTCGGTTAAACTCTTCCCGAATAAACGTTGCCAAATCTCATGTTGATGAGATAAAATATTTGCTGATCTTAACTGATCCTCATCAATTAAACTAATATCATCTATACTAAAACCGGCTGTTAATAAGTTATTTTTTGCCGATTGAGCATGTTCCGCATTATCAAATAACGTAACTATTTTTTCATAGCTCATTATGAAATCCTCTTAAATAACATTTAATCTAAATTTTATGAATTAATTTGTTTTTCTATTATCCTGATAGATACTCGCCGATTTTTTGCACGTCCTTCTTCAGTATCATTAGAAGCTATAGGATGTTTTTCACCATAACCTTCTGCAACTAAACGTTCTGATGGAATATTTAATTTGATTAACTCTTTTTTAATTCCTTCAGCTCGTGCTTGGGATAATATTTGATTCTGTTCTATACTACCTATACTATCCGTATAACCACCTATCTTAATTTTTACATTTGGATAGGCTTTTAATATAGCAGCAATATTATTAAGTTGCATTTTTGCATCTATTTGAGGATTCTTCTCACCGCTTTCAAAAAATATTCGATCCAAATCAAACCACATATGATTCGAAGATATGTTCCATGGATTTTTAATAAATGAGAGAAGTTTCATTTCAACAGTGTCATCACCTATGTTAATAGATGCACCATTAGGTAAAATGATGTTAGTAGTATTGGTTGTAAATATAGAGGTGTCTGATGAGGATGTAGGAATATTATGCTGATTATATTGCTTTTTATCTGAATGATGAAAATACCATAATATCATTAAGATTAATATTAATAAAGGTATTAACCACCAAAATAAATTTTTACGTTGTTTTATTATCTCTTGTGCTAGAATGGGATTACAATTTTTTTTATTTCTATTATTAGGTAACATACCTATACCTCTTTTATTTAAATCAATTAATTACAACTATAGTTTTTTTTTAAAAAAATGCCACTTAGAAAAAGTATAGAATAATTAATCTAAAAAAAAGAAAAGTATAAAAACTATAGAAACAAAATTATTATAAGATAATGGTCGGCGAGAGAGGATTTGAACCTCCGACCAACTGGTCCCAAACCAGTTGCGCTACCAAACTGCGCTACTCGCCGAATCAAGTGCAAAGAGAGGGATTTGAACCCTCACATCCATTATTTTATTAGGATTCTAGCTTCTGAAACTAGTGCGTCTACCATATTCCGCCATCTTTGCTAATAAAAAATCTGGGGTGGCTAATGGGATTTGAACCCATGACTACTGGAACCACAATCCAGGGCTCTACCAACTGAGCTATAGCCACCACTAATTACTATATATATATAGTAGTAGTTACTCGCACCCGACAGGATTCGAACCTGAGACCCCTGCCTCCGGAGGGCAGTGCTCTATCCAACTGAGCTACGGGCGCTACTTACTTACTACGCTAATGTAAAACTGATTAATACTACGAATTTGCTTCAATACTGTCTAGTAATTTTCAAAATTAATATCGTTGTTTCATCATACGGAAGAATTCATCATTAGTTTTGGTCATTGATAGTTTACTTATAAGGAATTCCATTGCGTCAATTTCATTCATTGGATGTAAAATTTTTCTTAATATCCACATTTTTTGAAGTTCCTCTGGTGAGGTAAGTAATTCTTCTCTACGTGTTCCTGAACGATTATAATCAATCGCCGGAAAAACTCTTTTTTCGGCAATTTTTCTGGCTAAATGTAATTCCATATTACCAGTACCCTTAAATTCTTCGAAGATTACTTCATCCATTTTTGAACCAGTATCAATCAAAGCCGTTGCTATAATTGTTAAACTACCACCTTCTTCTACATTTCGAGCTGCCCCGAAAAATCTTTTGGGTCTATGGAGAGCCTGAGCATCTACTCCTCCAGTTAATACTTTTCCTGAAGAAGGTACCACTGTATTATAAGCTCTAGCTAAACGTGTTATTGAATCTAATAAAATAATAACATCTTTTTTATGTTCAACTAAACGCTTGGCTTTTTCTATTACCATTTCAGAAATTTGAACATGTCGTGTAGCCGGTTCATCAAACGTAGAAGCCATGACATCTCCTTTTACCAATCGATGCATTTCTGTAACTTCTTCAGGACGTTCATCAATCAGTAATACCATTAGAAAACAATCTTGATAACTACAAGAGATACTTCGTGCAATATTTTGCAGAAGCACAGTTTTACCCGCTTTTGGAGGTGCTACAATTAAAGCTCTTTGTCCACGTCCGATGGGTGATGCCAGATCTAATACTCTACAAGTTAAATCTTCTGGAGAACCATTACCCCTTTCCATGCGTAATCTTTTTTTTGCATGCACTGGTGTTAAGTTTTCAAATAATATTTTATTATGGGTATTTGCTGGATTATCATAATTGACGGTATTTACTTTTAAAAGCGCGAAATAACGTTCTCCTTCTTTTGGAGGACGAATTTTTCCAAAAATTGTGTCTCCTGTACGAAGACTAAATCGTCTCACTTGACTAGGAGATACATAAATATCATCTGGTCCGGCTAGATATGAATAATTTACAGATCGCAAAAAACCAAAACCTTCATGTAAAATTTCTAGCACTCCATCACCAAATATATCTGCACCATTTTTTGCATGGCGTTTAAGAATGGAAAAAATAATATCCTGTCTGCGTACACGTGCTAGATTTTCTAGCCCCATACTTTCACCTAAAATAACTAGTTCAGAGACCGATTTCTTTTTTAATTCGGTAAGATTCATAATGGTGGGTTCTTTATCTTTAAAGTTACGGAATAATAAATAATAAAATTTATTTATATTGTATAAATAAGGACTTCTAATGTTATCCGGTATATTTCATCAATATTCATTAATAATTCTATTATTGAAATAATTTAATAAACATTTCGGCAAAGCAATAAATATCTTCATCCGGTCTATGTATGCATCTTCTACTAAATATTTTTTCATACTAACTACTCTTCTACTAAGATTGGAGCTAAAAAATCTTTTATTTGTCCTTTAGATAAACTACCCACTTTGCTAGCCACTACTTTACCTTTTTTAAACACTAATAAAGTTGGAATTCCACGAATGCCATATTTTTGAGCTGTAATAGGATTATTATCTACATTTAATTTAGCTACATTAAGCTTACCGAAATATTCTTCAGCTATTTCGTCTAAAATCGGTGCAAGTACTTTACAAGGTCCACACCATTCTGCCCAAAAATCAACCAGTGTCACTCCATCTCGTTTTAATATATAATCATCAAAAAGATTATCATCTAAACGAAAAATTTTCTCGCTCATATTCTTATACTCCAGAAAGATTAGTTAATGTGAATCCATGATTTATCAATAAATCAGGTATTGTTTATATACATAAAAATATATCTAAATAAAACTGCAAACAAAAATTATATATAACGAACAATTTTGGATAGTTATGAAATACACTAAATTAGTAGTAGCTATCTTTTAGTTTTACTTGTCACTTATAACTTTATTATTATACGTAGATAAGTAATAATTATTATATTATGTTATATGATTTAATCAACTCTCTAATTTGATGATTGTTATACAACACTATTAAGTAATAATAAAGAACTTTTTCATACCTACTTTTTTTAACCTCAAATATAAAGCATTAAGAGATTTTCTGCAAAACCTATTTCTATTTAATTATAATTATGTCTATGTTGACTTATATGGGCTTATATATAACATTTTCAATGTTAAATAAAAATTTTTAGTAAAAAAATCCATCATTTAAAAATTAATGGTATGAAAAATTTTTGCACTCATTAGTTATGAACATAAGAAGATATTTTAAATAAAGTAAAGATAAAAATTTTTAAAATTTAATTATTGGAGAACGTTGTGGATATAGAATTACTAAAAACATTTTTAGAAGTCAGCAAAAGTAGACACTTTGGTAGAGCAGCTGAGCTACTATATATTACTCAATCCGCAGTGAGCTTTCGGATTAAACAGTTAGAAAGCAAATTAGGTGTCACCCTTTTAAATCGTCATAGAAATAATATTCATTTAACTCCTGCTGGCGAACGACTCATACCTTATGCTAATAATTTATTAAATCTCTGGAAGGTAGCTAAAAAAGAAGTTATATATACCAAAAAAAATCATAAATTATCAATAGGAGCTAGTGCTTGTTTATGGGAGAGTTATTTAACTTCATGGTTAAAATTAATTTATCAAAAAAAACCCGACATATACCTAGATATACGCATAGCACCACTTAATATGCTAATAAAACAATTATATGAAAATCAATTAGATGTTTTAATTACAACGGAAGTACCTAAAATAGCTGATTTAATAAGTAAGCAGATAGGACATCTCTCACTAAAAATAGTAAAATCCTCAAAAAAAATTTTTGATCAATATAATTCTAATAAATATAATTTTATAAAAATTGACTGGGGAATAGATTTTTTTATTCATGATAATTCCCTTCAGATGTTTCCCATATTAATAACATCCTCAGCACACTTAACACGTCACTTATTACATTTAATAAATGCTTGTGCATTATTACCTATACATTGGACTGATCTATATAAAGAAGAATTAATAGCTATATCAAATTTATCTGTTATTACTCGTCCTCTTTGTGCCATTTGGCTCCCAACTAATGATTACCAATCGGAAATCCATCAATTGCTTAATTTAACCAAGATTTTTTGATCGTTATAGTAGTAGCTCTTCATATTGCAGGGGCGAAGGGATTTGAACCCCCAACCCCCGGTTTTGGAGACCGGTGCTCTACCAATTGAACTACGCCCCTATATTATATATTTCCTCTCATTTCATATATCATTTTTTCAATGACATCCGTTATTGATGGTAAAACACCATGCCACAATAAAAACGAATAAGCTGCTTGAGCTACTAACATACCTATTCCATCTGCATATTTTTTTGACCCATGTTCTTGGCACCATTGTAAAAATGGAGTTAATTGCGATTGATAAAACATATCATAGCAACTTGTCTGGCTATTAATCAAATTAATCGGCAAATCAGGTACTATTCCTTGAATACTACAGGAAGTAGCATTGATAATTAAATCAAACTTATATTTTTCTAATTTATTAAACGGTTCTGCTGAAATTATACCGTAATTTTTAAATTTATTAACTATTTTTTCAGCTTTATACCAAGTGCGATTAGTCACTATTACTGAACAACCATAATGTAAAAGTGGATAAATTATTCCATGTGCTGCACCACCTGCACCAATAATTAAGATTCTATCCTTAGGCTGAATAAACTGAAGTCTAGTGAGGTCATTTAATATACCAATGCCATCTGTATTATCTCCTAAAAGTTGATTATTTTCTAATTTTTTTATAGTATTTACTGATCCTGATAATAAAGCTCGATCAGTTAATCTATTGACTAAAGTATAAGCAATTTTTTTATAAGGAACAGTTATATTAGCACCTAGACCTCCACTGGAAAAAAAATTTTGCATTTTATGCCTAAAATTCTCTTGAGAAGAAGTAATGCATCCATAAATATGATTTTGAATGTTCATCATTTGGCTAAAATAATAGTGAATACGCGGGGATTTACTATGTTTAACAGGATTGCCAAATATAGCATAATTAATCATTATATTATTTACCATCCATGACGAATAACTTTACCACTCAATAAATCTCGAATCTCTGTATGAGATTTCAATGATCCCAGATGTCCTGGATATATTATTAAACTATTTCCAAATTGAGCTCTGATTTCTTTTACTGTACGACATGGAATAGATCCTGTAATGTTAGCACTAGTTGAAATCAATGGTTTGTTAAAAGCTTTACATAATTGCTGAATGGAGTAATACTGACTAATACGTACTGCTAACGTAGAAAAATTACCTGTCAGCCAGTATGGTGTATTTATATTTTTCGGTAATAACCATGTTATACTGGATGGCGAACATATAATTTCACGTTGTTTATTTGATAATTGATTATCATGAATATAAGGTTTTATTTGTTCATAATCAGCTGCTACTAAGATGAAACCTTTTTCTATTGAACGTTTTTTTAATGATAATAAGTGCATAACAGCTGGTTTACTTTCAGGATTACATCCAAAACCAAATACAGATTCAGTCGGATAAGCTATAATCTCATCTTCCAGAAGTTTTTTAATGAAATAATCGATATTATAATTTTTCATATTTATATATTATCATAAATAATCATAATACAAATAAATAAAAAGTGATGTAAAATAAAAAATAGGAACTGTAAGGTATGACTATTATGCAAATATTAACTTATCCGGATGAACGACTTAGAACTATTGCCATGCCAGTGACTCAAATAGATACTAAAATAAAGTGTATTATTAATGATATGTTTGATACCATGTATGCTACCAATGGAATTGGATTAGCAGCTACACAAGTGAATATTCATCAGAAAATTATAGTAATAGATCTGTCAAAAAAAAAAAATGAAAGTTTAGTACTGATTAATCCAAAATTATTAGAAAATAGTGGTTTTATTAGTGTTGAAGAAGGATGTTTATCTATTCCAGAACAAACAGCTTTTATTGGTCGTGCAGAAAAAATTAAGATCTTAGCTTTAGATATCAATGGTAAGTATTTTACTATGGAAGCATGTAGTTTATTATCTATTTGTATTCAACATGAAATGGATCATTTAAGAGGAAAATTATTTATAGATTACTTATCACCCCTCAAAAAAAATAGAATTTTATCGAAAATAGAGAAAAGAGCTCGCAGAATAAAAAGATCATTCTAAGTAGGTTAGATTATATGGATGTGTATAAAAAATTAAAAATTATTTTTGCAGGTACCGGTGATTTTACCATTTATCATCTTACTAATTTATTATCTAATCATCAAATAGTCGGTATCTTAACTTCTCATGATGAGAGCATGACGGGAAAAAAAAATAGATTACTTCTTAGTAGAATAAAAAGCTTTACAATTAAACATAATATTTCACTTTTTCAGCCAAAATCCGAAGATTTTTTCCAAAAAGACTTTCATGATCAACTTGCATTTTTAAAAGCTGATCTGATGGTAGTGATTTCTTATGGTATAATATTACCATCTTCTGTTATAAATATACCACGATTGGGTTGTATTAATGTACATAGTTCTCTTTTACCTCGTTGGCGTGGAGCCGCTCCAATACCGCGTTCAATCATAGCAGGAGATGAAATGACTGGAGTCACTACAATACAAATAAATCCTGGAATTGATACCGGAGATATTTTACATCAAATTCCTTGTGCAATTGAAAATAGCGATACTAGTGCTACGCTTGGAGAAAAATTATCTAAGTTAGGATCAATTAGTATGTTAATAACATTGAAACAATGTATTAATGGAAATATATATCCACAAATACAACCTGAAAATACAGCAACTTATGCGAGAAAAATACGGAAAAAAGAAGCACGAATTAACTGGAAACTATCTGCAATAGAAATTGAACGTCACATTCGTGCTTTTAATCCCTGGCCAGTCAGCTATTTTTATATTCATGAAAAATATATAAAGGTGTGGAAAGCATCAGTATGTAAAAAAAAATCTGGTATTAATGAAATGAAATATCAGCCCGGAGAAATTATCCAAACCAATAAGAATGGTATTCAAATTGCTACGGGAAAAGATATTCTGAATATAGAAGAATTACAACTAGCAGGAAAAAAAATATTAACAGTTGGTGAATTTATTAATTCACGCAAAGAATGGTTTACTTCAGGATTAATTTTAGACTAATAATATTACATGTAGAATTATATCGACTGGAATTTTTTATTATAAAACAATAACTATGATGCAATAAGCACAACAAGTATAAAATAAAAGATCTCATTAATAACACATAATTAAATCATGTTAACGGTACATAAATAAATAACCCTTATTTTGAGTTATAAACAACAAATATAATTTAAAAAACTTAACTAACGTCCATGACAGTTTTTATATTTTTTCAATGAACCACAAGGACAAAGATGGTTACGTCCTATCTTCTTATAATTTATATCATTAATAATTTTAAGACCCATTTCGTTTTCTTGTAATTGTAGTAAATTATTAGTAACTAATCCTTCTGAAACATGCACTTGAACTTTACAAACTATACTTATTACTTCATATTTCATTATTTCAAGCATATTAGAGAACATAATAAATGATTCTCGTTTGTATTCTTGTTTAGGATCTTTTTGTGCGTAACCACGTAAATGAATTCCTTGACGTAAATAATCCAGAGCAGCTAGATGTTCTCTCCACATAATATCCATAGTTTGTAACATGATATTTTTCTCAAAATGACCCATTTTATTAACACCTAATAATATTTTTTTTTGTTGGTATATTTTTATAACATGATTAATAATATTATGGGTTAATGTTTCTGAAAGCGTCACTTTTTGATTTATGATCCATTCATCAATTGGTAAATCCAAATTTAATTCTCTTTTAAAAAAAGATTTTAATCCATCGATATTCCACATATCTTTTAAAGAAAAATTTGGAATATATTTACTTATAATTTTTTTCAAAACCTCTTCATAAAGTTGGATAATTATATTGCTGATCTCAGTGATTGAAGCATCTAGTAATTCATTACGTTGTGCATACATTACTTGTCGTTGATTATTAGCTACATTATCATATTCCAATAACTGTTTACGAATATCAAAATTGCGATTTTCTACTTTACACTGGGCATTAGCAATAGCCTTACTAATCCAAGGATGTTCTATAGCTTCTCCGGATTTCATCCCCAGTTTTTGCATCATTCCTGAAATACGATCGGAAGCAAAAATACGCATTAAAGTATCTTCCATAGAAAGATAAAATCTTGAAGAGCCAGGATCTCCTTGACGTCCGGATCTACCACGAAGTTGATTATCAATTCTGCGAGACTCATGACGTTCTGTACCAATAATATGTAACCCTCCAGATTTCACCACCTCATTATGATGTTTTTGCCACTCTTCTTGAAGATTTTTAATTTTTTCTTCATCTGGATTTTTTAATTTTGCAATTTCCGAATTTATACTACCGCCAAGTACTATATCAGTTCCCCGTCCTGCCATATTAGTAGCAATAGTTACTGTACCTATTTTACCAGCACATGCAATAATATCTGCTTCCTTAGCATGAAATTTAGCATTTAAAACATTATGAGGTATACCAGCATTAATCAATTCTCTAGAAATCTTTTCAGATTTTTCAATAGAAATTGTTCCCACTAAGACGGGCTGACCTTTAGTTTTTCTTTCACGTATATCTTCAATGACCGCTTTAATTTTTTCTTGTTCACTAAGAAATATTACATCTGGTAAATCTTCTCTAATCATTTTTTTATTGGGAGGAATTACTATAGTATCTAATTGATAAATCGAGCGAAACTCAAATGATTCTGTCTCTGCTGTACCTGTCATTCCAGCTAATTTATGATATAATCTAAAGTAATTCTGAAAAGTAATAGAGGCTAGAGTTTGATTCTCATTTTTAATTATCAATCCTTCTTTAGCTTCAAGTGCTTGATGTAATCCGTCACCCCACCGACGTCCTGGCATAATTCTACCTGTATGTTCATCTACAATAATTACTTCACCATTTTTGATAATATAATCTATATTACGAAAAAATAGCTTATGAGCTCGCAAAGAGGCTGTAATATGATACATCAGTATTATATTAGAAGGTGAATAAAGACTTTCATGCTGTTTCATTAAACCTTCACGTATTAATAGATCTTCTATAAAAATAAGACCCCGTTCAGTGAGATATACCTGCCGTGATTTTTCATCTACCGAAAAATGACCATTTCCCTGAAATGTATCGGAATCTTCTCGATCCTGTTGAATTAACTGAGGAATGAGATTATTTATTTGCATATAAAGCGGCGAATGATTTTCCACAGGACCGGAAATAATTAAGGGAGTACGAGCTTCATCAATGAGTATTGAATCTACTTCATCAAGTAAAGCGTAATGTAATTTACGCTGTACACGATCTTTAGGATCAAAAATCATATTATCCCTTAAATAATCAAAACCATATTCATTATTGGTTGCATAAGTAATATCAGAAGCATAAGCTGCACGTTTTTCGGATTTAGACATACCAGATAAATTTATACCTACATTCATTCCCAAAAATTCAAATAGAGGACGATTACTATTAGCATCTCTCTGTGCTAAGTAATCGTTTACTGTAACAATATGTACTCCTTCACCAATAAGAGCATTTAAATAAGCCGGTAAAGTAGCTGTCAAAGTTTTACCTTCTCCAGTAGGCATTTCAGCAATACAACGATCATTTAAAACTATTCCACCGAGTAATTGAACATCAAATAGGCGCATTTTAAATATACGATTACTAGCTTCACGTACAGTTGCAAAAGCTTCTGGAATTAAATTTTCTAATTTTTCTCCTTTTTTAATTCGAGAACGAAATATGCTGGTTTTTTGTTTGAGTTCTTCATTTGACAAATTTGAAAAGCTAGTTTCAAGTTTATTGATCGTATCCACAATTTTTTTCAATCGATACAATATACGATCATTTCGACTACCAAAAATTTTAGTAAGTAAATTTCGTACCATAGCAAATAACTTCTCTTTCTCTCTTATAATAGGTATAATAAATTTAATCTTTATTAAGATAAATGTGTTTATTATTGTACTTATTTATACAAATAGTTAAAACAGAATCAGTTAATCTAATGATTACTCTATGCTCAGGATGAGTAAATAATGTTTAATTCGCTGACGGAATACATATAATGCGCTATAGTAGCCCTTATACAATTGAAAAAATTTTTAAAAATGCTAAAGACCCAAGCATATTGCAATTTTTACAAAAAAAAGCGATCGAATTAATTAACTTAGATTACGCCTTAAAAAAAGAACTACCATCACATTTTCATCCATGGTGTAGAGTTGCAAATTTGCGACAACATATCTTAATTATTGAAACAGCAAATGCCAATTGGTTAACGTACTTACGTTATCAACGATCAGTATTGCTTCCAATTTTACAAGCTAAAATTTTGCCAAATTTAGTTGCAATTAAGATTGTAATAAATCCATCATTAGGAATAACTGAATCTATGTCAACACCATCTAAGATTAAAAATAGAACTATAAGTAAAAAAAGTGCAATTATATTACGTAATATTGCCACTCAAAGTCCTGATAAAATTAAATCTATCCTGGAAAGATTAGCATCTTTAGCAGATCAAAACCACTAAATAATCATCTCATAATAAATTTCATGATTTACAATCATACTTTATTAATTTTTTTTTACTTTACTTAATGTGCTAAAGCTAAAATCAATTGAACTAATTGAGTAAAATTTATACCGGCCTGTAGCGCAGCTAAAGGCACTAAACTATGATTTGTCATTCCTGGTGATGTATTGACTTCAAGTAAATAAAATTGATTATTGCTATCCATTATAACATCAATACGTCCGTAACCACTACATCCAATCACATTCCATGCTCTTAAGGTTAATTTTTTTAACTTTTCTTCGATTTCTCTAGATAAACCACTCGGACAAAAATATTGAGTTTTTTTGGAAACATATTTTGAATGATAATCATAAAAAATACCAGAGTATTGAATACGAATACTTGGTAAAACCTGATTATCTAAAATTACAACTGTATATTCTAAACCACTAATCCATTTTTCTACTATTACATTACTATCATAAAAAAATGCTTTTTTTAACGCTAAATCAAGTTCATAAACTTCATTTACTTTTGTAATTCCTATACTAGAACCTTCTTGATTAGGTTTAACCATAACTGGTAAACCTAAATTAACTATTTGATTCTTATGAAAATTATTTAGTCCTCTTCTCATATCTGATGATTTTATCATCATCCAATCAGCTACTGGTAATCCTGACCCTTTCCATAATAATTTAGTGCGTAATTTATCTATACTAATTGCTGAAGCCATTACTCTACTACCTGTATAAGGAATCCTTAAAAATTCCAAAACTGCCTGTATAATACCATCTTCCCCTCCACGTCCATGTAAAGCGATAAATACTTTATTAAATCCATTATCTTTCAAATTAATTATAGGACCATTACTAAGATCGATCGGATACGCTTCGATAGATGCGTTTCTTAATGCCTTTAATATTGCTATACCCGATAATAATGAAATTTTTCTCTCAGCTGAAGTTCCACCGAATAATACAGCTACTTTGTTAGTTATTTTCATACTATTTCAACCGGTTTCAATTTGCTTTTTATAGCAAAAATAATTTTTTCTAAATTTCCTGCACCCTGAATTATTAATAAATCTTTATTCGTTAATATTTGGGCTATTATTTGAATAATCTTTTTTTTTTCTACTACTTCAGTATATATTTTACTATGTTTACGAATACTATGACATAATGCATGACTATTTATTCCAGCGAGGGGTGGTTCACCTGCAGAATTTATTTCTAATAATAGAAGAATATCTACTTGTGATAACACATTCACAAAAAAATGATACAAATCACGTGTTCTAGTGTAGCGATGTGGCTGAAAAATCATAACAATCCTTTTGCTTATACAGGTAGCACGAGCGGTTTTTATTGTGGCATATATTTCAGTAGGATGATGTCCATAATCATCTAGTAAAAATATCGTACCTGCTCTTTTATTAAGAGATTGCAAATAAAATTCACCTAAAAAATCAAAACGACGTTTTATGCCTTGGAACTTTCTAAGCGCGTTATTAATAATAGTATCACTAATACTTTGCTGCATTGATACTATTATTGCAGCTGTCGCATTTAATGCATTATGATACCCTGGAACATTTAAAATTACTAACATATTTGATTTCTGTTTACGAACTAAAGTAAAAGAAGCCTGGATGCCATGTTGATGATAATTGGTAATACATACATCTGCATTTTTATTGAATCCATATGTTGTAACTGTACGTCTTATATGTGGTAATAAATCATAAATTAGATGATTATCTAAACACATAATAGCACTTCCATAAAAAGGTAAATTATGTAAAAAATCTAAGAATGCTTTTTTTACGTTATAAATATCACCATCATAAGTATCCATATGTTCTCTATCTATGTTGGTTACTACTGCTACAATTGGTCGCAATTTAATAAAAGATGCATCACTTTCATCAGCTTCTATGATTAAATATTTACTTTTTCCTAGCTGAGCGTTAGTACCACCTAACATTTTAATTAAACCTCCATTAATAAATGTAGGGCTCAAACCAGCTTCAGTAAATATACTACTAATCATTGCTGTAGTTGTAGTTTTACCGTGTGTTCCAGTAATAGCAATTCCGTAACGAAAACGCATTAATTCTGCTAGCATTTCTGCACGTCGCATTATTGGAATACCTGCTTTACCAGCAGCAATTATTTCTGGATTATCATCACTAATAGCTGTAGATACAACAATAATATTAGCGTTCTTAATATTAGAAGGATGATGATTGAAATAAATAGTTATACCAATTGATCTAAGATAAGTGGTCATCTCATTTGAGACAATGTCCGAACCACTAATATCACATCCTTGATTAGCGAGAATTTTCGCTATTCCCGCCATACCGATACCACCAATACCAATAAAATGGATTTTTTTATCAAAAAAAGTATCATTTTTCATACTCATAACTTTCATATAACTAAGCTAAGTATAATTTTTTGATATGTTTATTATATGGGATGCTACGCATTCTGTTGCATCAAACTTTGCAATTGAACGTGCACATAAAGCCATACTCAATAAGGTTGTACGATCTAGTTTTTCTAGAATTTTAACTACATTTACTGCTGTAAATTCTGAGGTTTCTAAGATTTTAGCAGCATTTACATCTTTCAATAAGAGTGCGTTACAATATTGTTGTTTATCTCTATGTTGAAAGGGGACAAAAATTGCTGGTAATCCTACTAGAGCTATTTCACTGACAGTAAGAGCTCCAGAGCGACAAATGACTACATCTGCCCATGAATAAGCCCTTGCAATATCCTCGATAAATTCAGTTATTCGATACTTAAAGTTTGATAAATCTTTATATAAGTTTCTAACTTGATAAAAAGCATTTTTACCAACTTGATGCCATAAATGAATTTTATTACCTAAAATATGGGCAACTTGTGGCATAACATGGTTTAAAATCTGTGCTCCTTGACTACCTCCAAGCACTAAAACACGCAATGGAAATAGATTTCTTCCTGAAAATCTTGATTCAGGTGGAGGTAGATAACGTATCTCATCACGAATAGGATTTCCTACTACAATAGCTTCATGTAAAGCTCCAGGAAACGCTTGTAATTTTTTACATGCAATTTTTGCCAGCCAATAATTAGTTAATCCCGGGATTACATTTTGCTCATGTATTACTATAGGAATACCCTGCATCCAGGCAGCTATCCCTCCGGGACCGGATATATATCCACCCATTCCTAATACTACATGAGGATGCCAGTTTTTAATTATTTTATATGCTTGATGAACAGCCATAGAAAATTGTAATGTGGTTGGCAACCATGACTTAATTTTTTCCCTACGCCAACTCTTAACTCTAATTAATTCAAGATGAAAATTATATTTTTGAATTAAATTTACTTCCATTCGATCATGGGTTCCAAGCCAAACTATCTTCCAACCCATCTTAAGAAGATATTGTGCAATAGCAATGCCCGGAAATATATGTCCACCTGTTCCCCCTGCCATTATTAGCAAGCGTCTACTACGATTAATTCTACTATACATTCACTGTTTTTATTAAAAATAATAAAGTTACTTAAAATTAAGTATAGAACATTCCTAAAAAAATGGTTATTTAACTTAATAAAATTAATTATTAACCGAATTTTTTTGCAAGTTTTGTAAAGATATTACCTCTATGAGAAAAATTATAAAACTGATCAATACTAGAACATGCTGGAGATAGTAAAACTACATCACCCGCTTTAACTGTAGAAGCAATATATAGTATAGCTTCAACCATAGTTTGAGTTTTTGTGCTGATCTCCGGACGTAATTGAGCTAATCGATCTCTATCATGTCCAAAACAGTAGACTTTAATCCGATCTCCTTGTAAATAAGGTATAAGAGGATTAAAATTTGAACCCTTTCCATCTCCACCTAATAATAAATGAATTATGCCTTTTATAACAATTTCTCTACTCGCATTGAGCGCTACTATAGTACTAGCTACATTAGTTGATTTAGAATCATCTACCCATTGCACATTATGATTGTTCCACACTAATTGAAATCTATGAGGTAAACCGACAAAATTTCTAAGAGCTGTCAAACTGGATACTCTAGGTAATCCTAAAATATCAGCTACTGCTAATGCAGCTAAAACATTAATATAATTATGTTTTCCAATTAATTTCATTTCAGAAGTTTTTAAGACTTTATTATTATTAACTTGTAACCAAATAGTTCCATTTTTGATATTAAGATGATAATCTCCTTTATCGAGACCAAAAGTAATAGATGGTTGATTAGATTTGATCTTTGGATATGTTAAATAATCTTCTATATTATACAAACAAATTGATGCATTATCATAAATCCGCAATTTTGCAGCATTATAACCATTTGATCCCTGTGGATAACGATTAGTATGATCTTCAGTAATATTTAAAATAGCAGCTACCACTGAGTGCAAACTATAAGTTATTTCTAATTGAAAACTGGATAATTCTATCACGTATAGCTCATACGGATATAATAATAAATTTAAAGCAGGATTTCCAAAATTTCCACCAATGCCAGTAAAAATACCACTTTTTTTAGCCATTTCATATATTAAAGCGGAAACAGTACTTTTACCATTAGTACCAGTAATAGCAATAATTGGAGCTTTAGCCTCCCGACAAAATAATTCAATATCACTAACAATTTGTACACTAGGGCTTACAATTTGTTGAATTAAAATATCTCTTATTCCAATACCAGGACTGACAACAATCATATCAGCACTCTGTAACCATTTGCTATTTAAATAACCTAAACATGATTCAATAAAAATAGGTAATTTATCTAATTCAGGTGGAAATTTACGAGTATCCATAACACGTGGAATAATGCCACGTGATAGAAAAAAATTGATACACGAAATTCCAGTTTTTCCTAATCCAATTATAATAATATTCTTATTTTTATAATTCATTTAAATTAAACTGAATGAAGAAAATGACTAAACCCATTAATAGTAATAAAAAAGAGATAATACTGAATCGAATAGTAATTCGCGGTTCAGGTAATCCCTTTAATTCATAATGATGATGAAGTGGTGCCATAAGTAAAATTCTCTTGCCACGAAGCTTAAAGAATCCTACTTGTATAATTACTGATAGTGTTTCTATAACAAAGATTCCTCCCATAACTAATAATAAGAATTCTTGCCGTAAGAGTATAGAAATTATTGCAAGTGTAGCACCTAATGCCAAAGATCCTATATCTCCCATAAAAATTTCAGCAGGATAAGTATTAAACCATAAAAAACCTAAACCTGAACCAATAATGGCAGTGCAAAAAATAACTATTTCCATTAAATATGGTGAATAAAATATATGTAAATAATTTGAAATAGTAACGTTACTATTAAACCAAGCTATCAATCCTAATCCAGCTGTAACAAATATGGTTGGTATAATAGCTAATCCATCTAAACCATCTGTAATATTAACCGCATTGCTAGTACCAATAAGCGTAAAATACGCCAGACATAAACTTATCCAATTTGGTAATATTAATTTATTCGCTACTGAATTTTTATCCCAAATACATAAAACTAAAATAATGAAAAAAGTAATTATGGACTGAAAAAAATACTTCCAAGATGCCATTAAACCTTTACTATTTTTACGTACTATTTTTTGATAATCATCAATAAATCCCACTAAACCATATGCAACTAATACAAACAATACGAACCAAATATAAGGATTTGACAAATGAGTCCAAAGTAATACTGAGCTGATAATAGACATTACTATTAAGATACCACCCATAGTAGGTACCCCATTTTTCCTAAAATGTGATTTAGGACCTTCATAACGTACTACTTGACCAATTTTAAGATTTTTCAGTTTGTTTATTAAACATGATCCAATAGATATTGTAAAAAAAAATCCTGTTAGAAGACTAATAAGAGCACGGAATATAAGAGAGGAAAAAAAGTTCAAACTTGGAAAAAATTCGGTTAGATGTGTAATTATCCAAATTAACATTAAATAAATTTTATCTCCTTTGATGATCCTGTAAGGAATATACAATTTTTTCCATTAACATCTCACGAGAACCTTTAATTAAGATGGTAATTTTATGAAATTGGCTAATTAATATTTTAAGACGTTTAATTAATGATAATTGATCAGAAAAATGTTCACCATGAGGATGAATTATACTAATATTTTTACTAAAATTACCTATACTAATAATTTTATCAATTCTCGTAGCGCACATGGTTAAACCTATCTGACGATGACATTCAATAGAATATTCTCCCAATTCTGTCATATCTCCTACAACCATAACCAGATATCCAAACATTTTTTCTAATATCATAACGGCGGCTTTCATTGAAGAGACATTTGCATTATAAGTATCGTCAATTAGTAATTTATTTTTATATCGATCTAAAAAAATCGTATATAGACGTCCTGGTAAGGATTTTACCGACTCTAATCCACTCTTAATTTTTTTTAAAGATATATTAAGTGATGAAGCTAAAGCACTCGCTGCTAAAGCATTAGCAACATTCTGTTGGCCTAAGAGTGGTAGTAAGATATTAATCTTACCTTGTGTGCTATTTAAGGTAAAAAGTGTATTTTTTGTACTAACAATAATATTAGAGGCAAAAAAATGGCTTTGAGATTGTTCTTTAAGAGAAAAAAATAGTAAGATCTTATCTTCTAACAGATTTTTCCATAAAGGTAGATAATTACTATCTCTATTAATAATAGCCAATCCATCTTTAACTAATCCAGTTAGTATTTGTCCTTTTTCTATTGCTACTCCTAACCAAGAACGCAGTCCTTGTAAATGTGATAATGCTATATTATTAATTAATACAATGTCAGGACGTATTAATTGTACACTATATGCAATTTCACCTGGATGATTGGTACCTACTTCAACAACAGTAAAAATATCTTCTTCAGTTAATTGTAATAATGTTAATGATACTCCTATGTCATTATTATTATTATTTCTAGTTGATACAGTTTTACCACATTGACACAAAATACTTGTAAGCATTTCTTTAACTGTAGTTTTACCACATGATCCAGTTAATGCTATAACTTTTGTTTTCACTTGTTGTCGATTCCATGCAGCTAGTTTTCCTAAAGCAATACGAGTATCCTTAACTAAAATTTGTGAGATATTAATTGGTAAAATACGATTCACCACCACTGCAATGACTCCTACTAATTCTAAATTGTTAGCTACGACAAAATCATGTGCATCAAAATTTTTTCCATTCAGAGCAATAAATAGCGCTTCAGTAACCGATTGACTACAACGTGTATCAGTCATTACTGTTTTAATTTTTAAATTATTACCTATAAGCTTTCCTTCTATAATTTTTTCAATAGTTCTCAATGATACTCGAATCATTTCTTCCTCTGATACTCTTCTATTCCTAAGATCTTTTTTACCAGAACTCTATCTGAATAATTGATATATTGATGTCCAATTATTTGATAATTTTCATGTCCTTTTCCAGCAATTATAATCACATCACCTTCATTTGCTAGATGAATGGCATATTCTACAGCACTTATACGATCATATAAAACCGTTACGTTACGTATATTTGATATACCATTCAAAATATCATTAATAATAAATTTCGGTTTTTCTGTACGAGGATTATCATTAGTGATAATTAATTTATCAGCAAATTTTTCGGCTATTTTACCCATAATATTACGTTTTCCTGAATCTCGATCTCCTCCGCATCCAAATATACACCATAATTTTTTGCTAAAATGTGGTATTTTTTTAGCAGCTATTAGTACTTCTCGTAATGCATCTGGGGTGTGTGCATAATCTATTATGATGGTAGGTTTACCAGGCACATGAAATACTTCCATTCTTCCACATATTGGTTGTAATTTTTGGCTCACAGCTAAGATCTTTTCTCTAGGATATCCTAGAGCAAATAATGTAGTCATGGCTAATAATAAATTTCTTGCATTAAAAGATCCTAACAGCGGATTCTTAAATTGTCCTTTACCCCAACAACTAGATTGAAAAACAATTTCATTGTTATTATTTAGAGTGGCTTTTAACCAATATTCTCTATGACAAATTGACTTATACTCTCTTTTACTTATAGTAACTGCAACTGCATTTGGCAATTTTTGCAACCAATAATATCCTACTTTATCATCAGCATTAATAATTATATTTTTTGTATTATGTTTAAAAAAAAATAGCTCTTTTGCATGTTTATAATTTTCCATATTACAGTGATAATCCAGATGATCACGACTTAAATTAGTGAATACGGATGCAGCAAAAGGCACTGCAGTAACACGATATTGTACAAGTCCATGCGATGAAATTTCCATAGCTACAAATTGAGTATTATTTTCTACTAAAAAATTTAAAAATCTTTGTACATCAACTGCAGAATCGGTGGTATTTTTCGTTTGGATTAAATTAGTACCATATAAACCATTTCCTAAAGTTCCCATTACAGCACTCTTTTCACCAAGTAATTGTACCCATTGAGATAATAATTGGGTGGTAGTAGTTTTACCATTAGTTCCCGTAACACCTACTATGCGTAATTTTTGTCCAGGATTATCATAAAAACGATTTGCAATATTAGAAAGTTTTTTCGATAGGTTTGGTAGATAGATAATAGGAATGTTTTTTAAAAATTTTTTTTCTATTTTAGAATCACTCTCAGCAATAACAGCTCTTACTCCTTTATCAATAGCCTGTAAAATAAAATTACGTCCATCAAATTGATGTCCTTTTAGGGCAAGAAATATATCACCATTTTTTACTAAATTACTATTTGTAGTTATTCCATGAAGTAAAACTTTTGGAAGACCCTCTATCATCCATGGAGCTAATAAATTATGTAAATAGCGATTTTCCAAGGGATAAATTCCTCTTTTTTAAAATTATTCAAAAGTTCTTATTAATTATAGTAGTATAAAGAACAAGTTTATCCAATTAATTATAATTAATTTTATAGATTTAAATCTAATCTCAAAGAGGGTTTAATGATCATTAATCAACTATCTTTTCTGCAATACGTAAAATGGCACTTCTTGCACGTATATTATGATTTACTTCTATTTTAGTAGGTTTAATCTTTGCAATATTTTTTAATTTATGAAGATTGAAAATTTGAGAATTCAATTCGGCGTTTGTTAAAGGAATATCATGAGGTATAAAAATATCACTACTATTATTCTTAATAAAACGTTTTACAATTCTATCTTCGATAGAATGGAAGCTAATGACGGATAATCGTCCGGAATTACGTAGAAGTACCAATGCACTTTGTAAAACTTGCTCTAACTCTTTCAATTCGTTGTTAATAAACATTCGTATAGCTTGAAAACAACGAGTGGCTGGATGTTTTTTAGATTTTCTTCGGCGTGGTACAGTAGCATAAATAATATCTACAAGTTCTTTAGTACGTCTAATTGGTTGATGAGATTTATTACGATAAATAATAGAGCGAGCTATACGTCGTGCAAAACGTTCTTCCCCAAAATTCTTTAAAATCCAATAAATTTCATTTTCACTAGAATTTGATAGCCATTCAGCAGCTGAAAAACCCTTGGTTGGATCCATACGCATATCTAGTGGTCCATCATGCATAAAAGAGAAACCACGTTCAGCATTATCAATTTGGTTTGATGATATTCCCAGATCTAATAATATTCCATCCACCCGTCCAATTAATTTTTTCGGATTCAAATAATCTGCTAACAAAGAAAATTGTCCATGAATAATAGTAAATCGTGAATCACTAATAGTAGCAGCAATTTTGATAGCTTGAGGGTCACGATCAATAGCATATAAATGTCCGTTAGAATTCAATTGAGATAAAATCAATTTAGTATGACCCCCTCCTCCAAAAGTCCCATCTATATATATACCATTAGGTTTAATATTAAGACCTTTAATAGCTTCATATGCTAATACTGGAATATGAGTATTCATGATTATGGAATAATATCTAACTATAGATTATAATTTGAACATGGAGCTATATGATTATCTCTAATTTAATCTTAAAATTTAAACTCTTATCATATAAATAAAATATGAATATTTGCAGCATAATTAGTTTCTATATACTACTTATATTTTTTAATAGTACAGTAACTAAAGCATCTCCTTTGGTGATTGATAAAATCGCTGTAATAATTAATAATAATATTATCTTGAAAAGTGATATTGATTCAATCGTTAATTTTATTAACATGGAAAATATTTCTATTCGAGAGAAGTTTAAACATAGAAATAGACTAGTTGAAGAAATAATTTTAAAAAATATTTTATTTGAAATAGGAAAAAAAAAAAATCTTTCGGTGGCTGAAAATCAAATCTACCAAAGTATGGCACTTCATATAAAAAATATGGCAGATAGAAGACATCTTCCACTATATCAGTTCTATCATGATTTCTTTTCTAAATGGAAATATCATTTATTATATGAACAAATTCTCCAAAATATTATTATCAACTCAGTTATTAAAAATAATGTTAAAAATTCCGTAACAATAACACCATATGAAATAACACAACAGCTTAATAAACCTAATTTCATTAGTGGTAATTCTTATTATTATAACCATCCGAAGATATTTATTACTGAAATGCATGTAAGACATATATTAATTACACGATCACCACTAATGAATGATAAAGAAATACTTAAAAAATTAAATAAAATCTATTTAGATATTAAAAATAGAAAAATAAATTTTTATACAGCTGCTAAGAAATATTCTCAAGATTCAACTTCCGTTTTTCAAGGAGGAGATTTAGGTTGGATAACTCCAGATATGTTAGGTGAACCCTTAGGTTTCGTGTTATTAAATTTAAATAAAAATGATATTAGTCCTCCAGTTTGGGCTGATAATAGTTGGCATATAATTCAGCTCCAAGAAACACATAAAAAAAATAAAACTGATGTTATTTTGAAGGAACAAGCATTACAAATGCTATATCAACGAAAATGGAATATTGAAATCCAAAAATGGATAAAAAAAAAATCTAAAGACGCTTATGTTAATATACTAGATACTCAATATACATTTCATTCTAATTATCAGTATTGAGACTAGTATCAATTGTATAAATAATCTATTAATTATGAATAATATTAATTACAGGATTTTTGCTCAGAAAAAATGGGGTCAACATTTTCTTAATGATAATTTGGTTATTAAGAAGATAGTTTCAATTATTTGTCCTAAACGTTATAATACATTTGTTGAAATCGGTTCGGGCTTAGGTGCTTTAACTAAACCTATTAGTGAATATGTTACAAATCTAACCGCTATTGAAATTGACTTAAATTTAATAAATGTACTAAAGACTAATGAATCTCTTATTAAAAAATTAACTATCTATCCGCAAAATGTTCTAACTTTTAATTTTACTGAATTATCACATAAGCAAGGAAAAATGTTACGTATATTCGGAAATATACCTTATAATATTTCTACTTCTATTTTATTTCATCTTTTTCATCATATTGATGTTATCAAAGATATGCATCTTTTATTACAAAAAGAGCTTGTAGATCGTATAATTGCTGTTCCCGGATGTAAAGAGTACGGAAGATTAAGTGTAATATCACAATATTATTGTCGTCCAATTTCTCTTTTGGAAATTTCCCCAAAATCTTTTACACCAAAACCTAAAGTAAAATCGGCTTTAATACGTTTAATTCCACATAATATAATGCCAAATAAAGTTAACAATGTTCAAGATTTAAATCTTATTACCCATATGGCTTTTAGCCAAAGAAGAAAAATGTTACGTAATAGTATGAAGAACTTCTTTAGCGTAGAAATTCTCGAAAAAATAGGTATTATTCCTACATTACGTGCGGAGAACCTTTCAGTGGCACTTTATTGCCAATTAGCTAATTGGTTAACTTCACATTCAAACAAAATAAATAAGGACTACTGAAAAATATATGATAAGATAAAAACTATTTACTATTTTTTACACGTATCTAGGTGAATTTTATGAGTACTTATTTAATTGGTGATCTTCACGGATGTTACAACGAATTATGTACTCTATTGAATCGAGTCAGTTTTGATCCTACAAAAGATATACTCTGGATCACTGGAGATCTTGTTGCACGCGGACCTAATTCACTAAAATTACTACGTTATGTGAGATTTTTAGAAAAATCAATACGTTTAGTTTTAGGTAATCATGATCTTAATCTCATTGCATTACATGGTGACTCTTATAAAAAAACCAATAATTTGGAAGAAATTATTCAAGCATCAGATGCTGACGATCTTATTTATTGGTTACGTCACCAACCACTCTTACAAATTGATGAAGAAAAAAAATTAATTATGTCACATGCTGGAATTTATCCCCTGTGGGATCTTGAGACGGCTAAAAGATGTGCAAGAGAAGTAGAATTAATGCTTGGAAGTGATGATTATATGAAGTTTCTTCATACTACTATGTACAGTAATATGCCCCAATGCAAAAGTTGGAATCCGAAATTAAAGGGAACGGCACGATTGCAGTTTATCACAAATGTTTTCACACGTATGCGTTATTGTTTTCCCAATGGTCAATTAGATATGATATGTAAAGATCCTCCATCTTCGGCTCCTGCACCATTACAACCATGGTTCTCCCTTCCTAATCAAATTTTATCAGATGATTGCGATTATACTATAATTTTTGGTCATTGGGCATCATTAAATGGTGAAGATACTCCAAAGGGCATTATTTGTTTGGATACTGGTTGTTGTTGGGGAGGATCATTAACCATGTTATGCTGGGAAAAAAAAACCTTAATTATTGAACCATGTTCTGCTGAGAAAAGAAGATAAAATATCTTCATTTATATTATTTACATTCCTATTCACTGGATAGGTCTGTATAATTATCAAATCGTGACCATTTACTATTAAAAATTAATTTTATAGATCCCATAGGACCATTGCGTTGTTTTCCAATAATAATTTCAGCTATTCCTTTAGTATCACTATTATCATTATATACTTCATCTCTATAAATAAACATAACTACATCTGCATCTTGTTCAATAGATCCAGATTCACGCAAATCAGAATTTACAGGACGTTTATTAGTTCGTTGTTCTAATAAACGATTTAGTTGAGATAATGCAACTACTGGTACTTGTAATTCCTTTGCCAAGGACTTTAAAGACCGAGAAATTTCAGAAATTTCAATAGTACGATTATTATAAAGGGCTGGAACTCGCATCAGCTGTAAATAATCTATCATTATAAGACTTAATCCATTATGTTCCCTAAATATGCGTCTACTTCGTGATCGAACCTCTAGAGGAGTAAGACTTGAGGAATCATCTATATACATATTAGGTTTTTCTAGAAAAATTTTTATTGTGCTAGAAATACGTGCCCAGTCATTATCATTCAGTTGTCCCGTACGAATTTTGGTGTGATCTACACGAGATAAAGATGCTAAGATCCGCATCATAATCTGTTCTGATGGCATTTCAAGACTAAAAATTAGCACGGGTTTATCTTGAGTCAAAGCAGCATTTTCACATAAGTTTATAGCAAATGTAGTTTTTCCCATGGATGGTCGTGCTGCAATAATAATTAAATCAGATTTTTGTAATCCGGCAGTTTTTTTATCAAGATCATGATAGCCAGTAGAAATTCCAGTTATATTGGAATGTGGTTTTTGATATAGAGATTCTATTCTAGAAATAGTAGATTCTATAATTTTATCAATACTTTTAGGTCCATTATTTTTAGCACGTTTAGTAGCAATCTGAAAAATATGAGATTCTGCCATCTCCAAGAGATCATCACTATTTAATCCTGATAGATTATAACAAGCATCATTAATTTCATTGGTAACAGAAATCATTTCACGTACTATGGCACGTTCTCGTACAATTTCTGCATATGCATTAATATTTGCAGCACTAGGAGTATTTTTAGATAGTTCAGCTAGATACGCAAAACCTCCTACTTTTTCTAGCTTTCCTTGTTGATCTAATGATTCTGAAAGAGTAATTAAATCAATTGGTTTACCTTGTTCTATAAGATGTTGCATCTCATTAAAAATAAGACGATGAGCATGAGTAAAAAAATCATTAGCTACTAATTTTTCCATTACATTGTCCCAACGATCATTGTCCAACATTAAACCTCCTAACACAGATTGTTCTGCTTCTAAAGAATATGGAGGTTGCTTATTATATCGATCACTTGATTTTATAAATTTATTTGCTGCCATAATTTTTATCCAAAATTTTTTCTATTTGGTTACTCTCATCATATTTTATTATACATTTATCATAATTATAAAAATACTAAGAAAGTGAAGTGAAGAAAAAGCTTTTTGATTTTATTAAAGTTTAAGAGTCAGATATTGATCTGATTCTAATAAAGAATAATCCGGTGAGTTAATTATTATTATTCTTTTTACTTATAAATGATGTGTTTATTTAGATTTCTGTTAGAATTTACAATAATAATTGAATTAATTCCATATTATAATTATATGCGGTATAACCAACAAAAGATTCGACTATTATAAATAATTTATAGGGGATATGAAGATGGCCAATAGAGGAGTAAATAAAGTAATTCTTATTGGAAATTTAGGTCAGAACCCAGAAGTTCGTTATATGACAAATGGTGGAGCAGTAACAAATTTTACTTTAGCTACATCAGAAATATGGCGTGATAAACAAAGTGGACAAACTAAAGAGAAAACTGAATGGCATCGTATCGTTTTATTTGGAAAATTAGCTGAAATTGCTGGCGAGCTATTACAAAAAGGATCTCAAGTATATATAGAAGGATCATTACAAACACGCAAATGGCAAGATCATAACGGACAAGAACGATATATGACTGAAATTATAGTCGGGGTCAATGGTACCATGCAGATAATAGGTAATCGTCATAATAAGAGTTCAATGGCAGGAGCCGGAAATCCAAAGAACAATTGGACACAGTCATCCGAATCAAATCATAAAAATCAATTAGATAAAAATCCCATTTCATCTGATAATGAATCACCTATTGATTTTGATCATGATGATGAGATTCCTTTTTAACTAATTAATTCAATTACATCTCTATTACTTCAGATCCTGACTTATGTATGCTAATACTAAAGCAGGATCAAAAATTTTTTTTCAGATTTTTTATCTATAACTAAAAATATCGTCACCTATAAATAAAAATTATGTCACTTAAATTAAAGTTTTCTATTCGATTAAATATTACAGATTACAGCTAATCTAACTTGAAAATACCTAAAATATGACATTGAATATCGTCAACCAAAAAAGCATGGACATATTTTTAAATATTCTAATTTTGATGATCTTAATATCTTTATCAGGGATTGCTAAACGTGTTATACCATATCAACTTCCTTTGCCATTATTACAAATTGGGATGGGTAGTATTATGGCATGGCCTAAGTTTGGGTTGCATATTAATTTTAATTCCGAATTATTTATGGTTTTATTTATACCTCCTTTATTGTTTGTCGATGGTTGGAAAACCCCTTCTAGTGAATTCCTTAAACATGGCAGAGAAATTGTAGGATTAGCACTATTTTTAGTATTACTAACAGTAGTAGTAATTGGTTATCTGATTTATTGGATAGTACCAGAAATTCAGTTGTTACCTGCGTTTTGTTTAGCTGCAGTATTATCACCAACCGATGCAGTTGCTTTATCCGGAATAATTGGTGAAGGAAGAATACCTAAAAAAATTATGGGGATATTACAAGGTGAAGCATTGATGAATGATGCTTCGGGTTTAGTTGCTTTAAAATTTGCAGTAGCTGTTTCTCTAGGAGAAATGGCATTTACTTTTTCTGGAGCTATGATTGAATTTATAAAAATATTTATTGGTGGAGTAACAGCTGGAATTATTATAACTTTATTATATGGAAATGCTTTGCGTTCTCTGAGTAGATGGACTGAAGAAGATCCTGTAACTGAAATTATTTTCTTATTATTATTACCCTTTGCATGCTCTTTAATAGCAGATTGTATTGAGCTATCAGGAATTTTAGCCGCCGTTGCTGCAGGAATGACAGTATCTAAATCTGGTATTATTCATAATGCTCCATTATCTATGCGTTTACGTGCTAATAGTGTTTGGTCAATGCTCGAATTTATTTTTAATGGTATGGTTTTTATTTTACTGGGATTACAATTACCAAAAATAATAAGAAATACCTTTTCTATAGTAGATATGGATATCGGAATATTAATCTTAGATATAATATTTATTTATATAGCGATATTGTTTCTTCGTTTTAGCTGGTTATTAACCATGCGATATATAAGTTGTAAGTTTATTAAAAAACGTCCCCTAGAATTCAGTAGATATAGTTTTCGTGAATTACTTACAGCATCTTTTGCTGGAGTTCGCGGAGCTATTACTCTGGCTGGTGTTTTATCAGTACCACATTTTATAAGTTATAATAAAGAATTTCCAGAGCGTTATGAACTAATTTTTTTGTCTACCGGTGTAATTCTCTTTTCATTATTTATGGCAATGGTAGTATTACCATTTCTATTACGGGGCGTTTCAACACCTGATACTTTTGTACTAAAAAATGAAAGACAAAATGCGCGTTATATTATGGCTCAAGTAGCTATTGAAAGTTTATATAAAATGCAAGATAGATTAGTGAGTGATACTACTGATGAGAACATTGATTCAGAATTAATAAAGGAAGTAACTTCGCGCGTCATCGGTAGTTTGCGAAGACGTTTAGATGCCGACGAAAACAATCTAGATCATATTTTATTCATAGATAATCTCGAAAGACGTTTTCGCCTGACCGGTTTACGTGCCGAACGTGGAGAAGTGTATCATCTACGTGCGACTCAAAAAATTAGTGACGAAACTATGCATAAATTATTATATGAATTAGATTTAATAGAAGCGTTATTAATAGAAAAGAAATAAAAATTATGTTTGATAACATTTATTTTCTTCTTTCACATAATTGAAAAACTGTGCTAGTGCTCT
Source organism: Candidatus Dasytiphilus stammeri (assembly GCA_041944835.1). Taxonomy (GTDB): domain Bacteria; phylum Pseudomonadota; class Gammaproteobacteria; order Enterobacterales; family Enterobacteriaceae; genus Dasytiphilus; species Dasytiphilus stammeri_K. The sequence continues at coordinate 133,010 of CP145879.1, forward strand.
TGCACGATGGGAAAAGGTATTCTTATATTTCTGATCTATTTGAGTAATAGTTTTCTTACATCCTATAGGAATAAACATTGGATCATAACCAAACCCTTCAGATTCTACATTATTAATAGTAATTTTTCCATCCCATATAGCTTCAAAAAATTTGTATTGATCTAACATAGATTTATATACTAAAAAACACCTATATCTAGCAGGTGTAGATGTTAGATTATTATCTAATAAAAAATTTTTTAATTTATTTCGATTTTCTTGTTCAGTAGCATTAATACCTGCATATCTTGCAGAATAAACTCCAGGAATATTATTAAAATTAATTAGCTCTAACCCAGAATCATCCGATAAAACTGGAGATCTATAATATTTATAAGCCATGTTAGCTTTAATTAAAGCATTCTCTAAATAATTTTTTCCGATTTCAGGAATATAACCAATATTTGGAGAAATAGGTTCAAATTCTATAAAAACATTGTTGGTTTTCGCTATTTGTATAAATTCTAAGAGTTTAGATTTATTGAATGTAGCTAAAATAATTTTTTTTTGCATAAGATTAAGAATCATCATTAGAAAAAACCAACCATTCAAGAGTTTTTCCCGCTAAAAACGGAACTAAATAATCCGAACCCACCGGAATTTTTTCAGGTACTATCCATGGTTTACGTATTAATTTAATTTTTTCCTGATTGAGAGGTAAACCATAATAACGTGGACCATTTTCGCTACAAAAAGATTCTAAATATTGTAAACAATTCATTTCTTCAAAAACTGTGGTATAAGCAGCCAAAGCAGTAGGAGCATTAAATATACCGGCACAACCACATTTATTTTCTTTATTTGTCCTTAAATGAGGAGCTGTATCCGTACCAATAAAAAATCGTGTACAACCGGTAGCAATTGCTTCACGTAGTGCTTGCTGGTGAATAGATTTTTTTAATATAGGTAAACAATAGAGATGTGGATGTAAGAGTCCATCCCTAAACATATCATTGCGGTTGAACATCAAATGTTGAGGTGTTATAGTAGCTGCTATATAATTATTACCTTCTAAAATATACTGAACAGCTTCTTTAGTAGAAATATGCTCAAATACTATTTTTAATTTTGGAAATTTTTTACGTAGAGGATCTAAGATTTGATCTATAAAAAAAGCTTCTCGATCATAGATATCAATATTTGTATCTGATATTTCACCATGTATTAATAAAGGCATTTCTATTTCTTGAAGATTTTCTAAAAGAGGTATTATACTCTTAATATTTTTAATTCCATACCGACTATTTATCGTCGTATGTGTAAAATAAAGTTTTGCGGCTATAAAAATTCCTTGAACAAAACCCCTAGTGATTTCTTTTAGATTAAAATCCTCAGTAATGTAATAAGTCATTAAAGGCATAAAAGTATGAGAAGTAGGTATAGCCGCTATAATCCGATTCCGATAATACATAATACTTTCTATACTTTTTAAAGGTGGAAAAATATTAGGCATAATCATAGCACGAGCAAAAATAGTACTCGTAAAAGGTAGCACACTACATAATAATTCATTATCTCGTAAATGAGTATGCCAGTCATCAGGACGACGAATAATTAATTCATTAATGGTCATTATTTAATCCACAATAATAATGATAATTTTTTTTTCATACATAATAACATCTGACTTGTAACTTTTCTACTACGTTATAGACTTTGTTATATATACATTATTGTTAAGATTGATTTAAATCAAATAATCAAGCGAATAATAAATTAATAAATAGTTAGCTTATTTTTAATAAAGCTATAGCCTATATAGATTATAATGAGGCGTAAAATGAATACAAAAAAATCTATTAAAATCGCAATGGCACTTTTTTTAGGATTAGCTACTACTGTACAAGCAGCTCATAAAGAAAATTCTTGGTATAGTGGTACTAAATTTGGTTGGTCTCAGTACCACGATCATGGTTATAATGGAAAAGGTTATATAACTAATGATGGAACAAACGAGCCAGATCAGTTGGGTGCCAGTACAATATTGGGTTATCAGATTAATCCATGTTTAGGTTTAGAATTGGGTTATGATTGGTTAGGTCGTATGCCAAAAAACGGGATTGCAATTAATGGAGCATTTCAAGCGTATGGTGTACAAATGAGTACTAAAATAAGTTATCCAATCAATAAAAAATTTGATATCTATACCCGTTTAGGTGGTATGGTTTGGAGAGCTAACTCTTATCAGAATAATCCCGTATGGGGTCATATTAGTGACCACAAAACCGGTATTTCACCTTTAGGTGCAGTAGGAGTGGAATATTCTTTATCTAGAAAAGTAACCACACGTTTGGATTATCAATGGATAAATAAAATTGGAGAAAATAAATCGGTTGGTATAAATACTGACAATAGCATGTTCGGAATAGGTATTACTTATCGTTTGAATCATAATGATAATGATACTATTTTACCCCTACCAGCTATAAAACCATTAGTAAAAACTAAACATTTTACTTTAAAATCTGACATTTTATTTAATTTTGATGATGCCACACTAAAATCTGAAGGTAGAGATGAATTAAATCAACTATATTCTAAAATAAGATCTCTGGATCCAACAGATAGTACAACTATCGTTATAGGTTATACAGATAACATTGGATCAGAATATTATAATCAAACCTTATCTGAAAAACGTGCTAGAGTTGTTGCTGATTATTTAATCTCTAAAGGAATATTAGCCAACAAAATTTTTGTATATGGCCGAGGAGAAATGAATTCTCTTACAGGTCATCATTGTAATAAGATCAAAGATCGTAATCTTTTAATTCAATGCTTATCACCAGATCGACGTGTAGAAATTGAAGTTACAGGAATTCAAAAAGTACGTTTCTAATCATCAATATTTTTTTTGATACTATTAATATTTTAACCCCCGAAAACGGGGGTTGATGTTTATAAAATAAAAGTTTTTATTCTTTTAACTTCTAAAATGAATCATTCCCATTCAATAGTAGAAGGAGGTTTGCTAGAAATATCATAAACTACACGAGAAATTCCTTTTACTTCATTAATAATACGATTAGCAATCCTACTAAGTAAATCATAAGGTAAATGTACCCAAGATGCAGTCATGAAATCAATAGTTTTTACAGCCCGTAATGATATTACCCAATCATAGCTACGAAGATCACCCATTATTCCAACGGAACGAACCGGTATAAAAACAGCAAATGCTTGACTAACTTTATAATATAATTGAGATTTATATAATTCTTCAATGAAAATAGCATCAGCCTGACGTAATAAATCACAATATTCTTTTTTTATTTCTCCTAGGATACGTACTCCTAATCCTGGTCCTGGAAAAGGATGACGATATAATATATTATAGGGAATATTAAGTTCTAATCCTATTTTACGTACTTCATCTTTAAATAATTCTTTTAAAGGTTCTATTAAACCCAGATTGATCTGTTTGGGTAAACCACCTACATTATGATGTGATTTAATCATATGAGCTTCACCTATAGAAGATTCAATTATATCCGGATAAATAGTTCCTTGCGCTAACCATTTTACTTGAGGTATTTTTTTAGCTTCGTGGTGAAAAATATCAATAAAAATACGACCAATAGTTTTACGTTTTTGTTCAGGATCGGTAATCCCGGCCAAGGATGACAAAAATAAATTTTCAGCTTGAATATTAATAATATTTAAACCAAAAAAATGTTTAAAAAGTTCCAACACTTGATTTACTTCATTTAAACGAAGTAAACCATTATCAATAAAAATACATGTTAAACGATTTCCGATAATACGATTTAACAAAATGGCTGTTACACATGAATCAACACCTCCAGAAAAACCTAAAATTACATGAGATTTGCAATTACCTATTTTATTATATAATTTGTTTTCTATATCTTTAAGTATTTCTACCGCAGTCCAATTACCTTCACATCTACAAATTTCATATATAAATTTTTTTAATAAAAGATGTCCTTGTTTGGTTTGAGTCACTTCCGGATGAAATTGTACACCATAAAATCCTCTTTTTTCATTTGCCATAATAGCTATAGGACATAGGTCTGTAAAACCAATAATAACAAAATTAGATGGTACTTCTATTACTTTATCTCCATGACTCATCCATACATCTAATAATGGTAGACCATTACCATTAAAATTATCCTTTATTTTATCAGTCAAGATACTATCACTAATTATTTTCACCTGCGCATAACCAAATTCTCTTTTATCAGATTTTTCTACTTTTCCACCTAATTGTAATGCCATAGTTTGCATACCATAACATATCCCTAGTACGGGACATCCAAAATTCAAAACATAATTAGGAACCTGAGGACTATTACTTTCCAAAGTACTATTTGGTCCTCCCGAAAGAATAATGCCATTAGGATTAAACTCTTGAATCTGCTTTTGTGTAATATTCCATTTCTGTAATTCACAGTAAACTCCTAATTCCCGTACGCGACGTGCAATTAACTTGGTGTATTGTGAACCAAAATCAATAATCAATATTTTATATTGATGAACATCTTTTAGCATACATAATATTCCTATGACTTAATCTACATGATAATTTGGTGGTTCTTTGGTAAGAACAACATCATGAATATGACTTTCGGTGATACCTGCATTACTAATTCGTACAAATTCAGTTTTTGTGCGCAATTCATTAACAGTACTACAACCGGTTAAACCCATACAGGAACGTAATCCTCCCATTTGTTGATCAATTATTTCTTTAACTTTTCCTTTATATGGAACTCGTCCTTCAATTCCTTCTGGTACTAATTTATCGATAGCATTATCTGACTGAAAATAACGGTCTGAAGAACCATTAGCTTTAGACATTGCACCTAATGAACCCATTCCTCTATAAGATTTAAATGCTCTTCCATGATATAACTCAATGTGACCAGGAGCTTCATCTGTTCCAGCGAATAAAGAACCTATCATAACACAAGAAGCACCCGCAGCAATTGCCTTCGCAATATCACCGGAAAATCTAATTCCCCCATCCGCAATTACAGGTATGTTTGAACCCTCCAAGGCTGATACTGCATCGGCAATTGCTGTAATTTGTGGAATCCCCACTCCCGTTACAATCCGAGTGGTACAAATAGAACCTGGCCCAATGCCAACTTTTACAGCACTGACTCCTGCTTTTACTAAAGATAAAGCTCCAGAAGAGGTTGCAATATTTCCCCCTATTATTTGTAAATATGGGTACTCTATACGAGTATCCCGTATACACTGTAACACTTTTTCAGAATGACCATGAGATGAGTCAATAAGTAAAACATCTACATCCGCTGCAACTAATGCTTTAATACGTTTTTTATAATCAATACCTGTACCTACAGCTGCACCAACACGTAATTTTCCTGTCTCATCTTTACACGCATTAGGTTTGCTTTCAGCTTTTTGGAAATCTTTTACAGTAAACATACCTAATAAATTAAATTTTTGATTTACTACAAGAGCTTTTTCCACTCGCTTCTCATGCATTTTTTGCAAAATAATCTCTCGAGATTCTCCTTCTTTTATGGTTACTAAACGATCTTTTGGTGTCATTACAACAGATACAGGTTGATTAAGATCCGTTAAAAAACGAATGTCCCGTGCTGTAATAATTCCTATTACTTCATTATTATGATTAACCACAGGATAACCAGCAAATCCATTTTTTTTGGTTAGTTCTTTTACTTCCCATAACATGGTAGTTGGTAATACCGTGTGTGGATCTCTAATTACACCCGTTTCATGTGTCTTTACTCTACGTACTTGTTCTACCTGCTGTTCGATAGACATATTTTTATGAATAAAACCTATTCCACCTTCTTGTGCTAATGCAATAGCCAAAGCATATTCAGTTACTGTATCCATAGCTGCAGAGATCATAGGAATATTTAAATTAATAGTTTTAGTTAACCAAGTAGTAATATCAGCATTCTGAGGTAAAACAGTAGAATGAGCAGGAACTAGTAGTACATCATCAAATGTGAGAGCTTCTTTAGATATACGTAGCATATGGCTATATCTCAAATAAAAAAATCTTCTCTTTCTAAGAAGAATAAAGAACATTTTTCTTGAATAAAATCTTGATCCTATCAAATAGATAGGTAATATCAAATACATAATTAAGTTTATTTTAAGGATAAGTTTTATATGATACCTTTACCTCATACTATACTTAGTGTTAGCAGTTTAAATAAAAAAGTACGTCAGCTAATTGATGAAGGAATAGGTAAAATTTGGTTAAGCGCTGAAGTATCTAATTTCTCTAATCCAGTATCCGGTCATTGGTATTTTACACTTAAAGATAATGTTGCTCAGGTGCGATGTGTAATGTTTCGCAATTACAACCGCAATTTTTTATGTCCTAAAAATGGTCAACAAATTATAGTATTAGCTGGAATTACTTTATATGAACCGCGGGGAGATTATCAACTTATCATAGAAAGTATACAACCCATTGGAGAGGGATTATTACACCAAGAATATGAAAGAATAAAAAAAATGTTAGCTTCAGAAGGATTATTCTCGGATGATTTGAAAAAAAAATTACCGAAACCTGCACATCAAGTAGGAATTATTACATCAATAACTGGAGCAGCTTTATATGATATATTACGAATATTAAATCGACGAGATCCTTTATTACCTATAATAATTTACCCGGCTATAGTACAAGGTGATAAAGCTCCCGAAAGCATTATCAATGCTATTAATTTAGCAAATAAACGTAAAGAATGTGATGTACTAATTGTAGGAAGAGGTGGAGGGAGTTTAGAAGATCTGTGGTGTTTTAATAATGAAAACGTCGCGCGTAGTATATGTTCCAGTACAATTCCTATTGTAAGCGCAATAGGTCATGAAACTGATGTAACTATTGCTGACTTGGTTGCAGATATTAGAGCATCTACTCCCTCTGGCGCTGCTGAATTAATTAGTCGTAATCAACTAGAATTATTGCAACTGATACAAAATCAAAAACAGCACATTGGAATGGCCATAGATTATATTATAAAAAATAAAAAACATGCTTTAACATCTTTATATCATCAGCTTAGAGAACAACATCCTCAATTATATTTGACGCGAAAATTAGCTATTTTGACAAATATATTCAACTATTTAAATAATCTTTTAAAAGAAAAATTGAATAAATATACTCACCAGTATACATATGTAAACCAAAGATTATTTTCTTTTCCAATTTTAGCACGGATTAATAAACATCAACAACATCTTCAGAATCTACTATATAGACTCCATAAAAAAATGGATAGTAAATTAAATGATTATTATCAGTATTTAACTTCTAGAGTTACACAACTAGAAGCTATTAGCCCACTCGCCACTATTAAACGTGGTTATGGGATAATTACGTTATCCAACGATAACATTGTTAAAACCATACACCAATTGAAAAATCAAGATTTAATAAAAATTAGATTGATAGATGGTTTTGCCATAGGTAGAATAATTTCTACTATAAAAATGAATCCAAATTTATTGGAATAACTGTCTTAGTTAGTAATAATAACTTATTACTTTTGTTCCTTTAAATAAATCTTAATAGGCGTACCATGAAGCTCTAATGAACGTCTAAAATAATTATTTAAATAATTTTTATAGGAATGGGGCAATTTATTAAAGTGACGCCCATGAATAACTACAATAGGAGGATTATATCCTCCGGAATGAGCATATTTAAATTTTATATTACTACTTAATGGAAGGTTATGTTCTTCAATAGCATTTTTCATTATACGTGTTAACTTTCTACTGCTTAATTTTTTAGTTGAATTTAAATATGCTTCTCTTACTGATTGGAAAATATTTTCTATTTCTTGTCTCGATAATGAAATAGCGGAAATAAAATGTATACGTACAAAATTAATAAATTTTAGACGAAATAATAAATTTCCTTTAAATTTTTGTTTCATTAAATGGGATACATTATCCCATTTATTAACTATAATAACTAAAGATCTTCCATTGGTTAAAATCAAATTTAATATCGATAAATCCTGATCACAAATAGGATGATTTGCATCAAGAACCATTATAACTACATTCGCTTTATAAATACTCTGTAAAGTAGTTATTATTGATAACTTTTCACATTCATCACAAACTTTTCTGCGTTTTCTTAATCCTGCTGTATCAATTAAAATATATTTGAATTCTTTATATTCAAAAGGTATATAAATACTATCCCGTGTAGTTCCTGGCATATTAAAAACTATTACTCTTTCTTCACCGAGTAATCTATTAATAAGGGTAGATTTGCCTACGTTTGGACGACCCACAATGGCTAAGTATATAAAATTTGTTGAACAGGAATTTTCAGAATTTTTTAGAAAAAGATGACTGGTTTTGCATGAAAGTAGAAATTTTTGATTTGAATTATTTAAATGATTTTTACACCATAAATAAAGTTGTTTTAATAATTGAGTTATGCCTCTACCTGTAGAGGCTGCAATAAAATAAATATTTTTTATTCCTAAAGAGGAAAATTCAGTAGCTGAAATATTTTGATTTACTCCATCAATTTTATTAACAGCTAGAAATAAAGGTTTATTGCTAGAACGAATCCGTTTCATTATATCAAAATCGCCAGGCATAAGTCCCGAATGTGCATCAACTATGAATAAAATAATATTGGATTCTTCAATTGCTTTATCACATTGCAATAAGATAGTATGATCGATACTTCCTAATTTAACTTTTTTCTTATCATCAATCCCAGCTGTATCAATAACAATAAATTGATATTCCTTAACTCTTCTTATACCATAATTGCGATCTCGTGTCATATTACAATGCTTTGTAACTAAAGCATCATGCGTAGTTGTTATCTTATTAAATAAAGTAGATTTACCTACATTAGGTCGTCCAACTAATGCTAATTTTACAATATATTTCATGAATATTCTTTAATTAAGAATTAAAAGATTTCTGCACGGATTCAGGCAAATTATTCATTTTAAATTTCATAATTTGTTTCATAATTGGTGAAGTGGTTACTGCAATACCGTTATACCAAGATTCATATGCTTTATAAAAATTACCTTTACTTAACCATGCATCACCTTCAAGGTCCGCAACTATATCTCTCCAAGTAATTCCTTTAATACTTTTAAGTATATACAAAGCTTCATTAATTTTTTTTTGCTGTAATTGAATACGCGCTAAACGTAATTTTAATATGCTCTGTAGATTTACATCAGAAATGGTTTTCAAACCTTGTTTTAATTGTAATTCTGCTTTATAAAAATCTTGTTTATCTACATATTCTTTAGCTATATTTAACGAGATTAAAGTACCATAAATATTATTATTATTTTTGATAAAATCTTCGGCTGTTATTAATGATATTGGAGAATTATTTAATATTTTTTGATAAATAATAGATGAATTGTCGAGTTTTTTAAATTGGTAGTTATACCAAAATCCTCCAATAAATAATAAAGCTATAATCAAAATTATTAAATAACCTAATAATTTTTCTTTCGGATCTACAAAACGTTGCACCATGATTATTCCTTTTTAAAATAATTAGATATAAATCTAGCAACATCTTTTCTTTTTATCATTTTATTTTTTCTAGTATATAGATCTTTTATCATCACACAATTTAGAGCAATTTCATTTGCCCCTAATACTAAAACCATACGAGCACCATTTTTATAGGCCTTAGAAAATAATTTATTTAAGTTGTTACCTGCATAATAATTTATCATTAATTTTATGTTAGGGATACAATCCCGTAACTCTTCTGAGAGAATCATTGCTTCGCCTTGTACATTTGTTACATGAGAAATTACATAAACATCGATAGTCTTATCTGAAATGCTTTTTATTACTTCACTACTATTAATCATATCAAATAACATCATTAGACGTTCCATTCCTACTGCAAATCCTATACCGGGAGTAGCATATCCTCCCAGTTGTTCCACTAAACTATCATAACGACCACCAGCGCATAACGTAAATTGTGTTCCTTCTAGATCCTTAGTAATCCATTCAAAAACCGTACGATTATAGTAATCTAAACCACGAACTAAAAAAGGATTAATTTTATAATTAATTCCTGTCATATCTAGCAATTTACATAATTCAGTAAAATGAACTTGTGATTCTTCATCTAAATATTCATTAATGGTGGGGGCTTTATTTAATAGGCTTCTAATTCTAAGATTTTTTGTGTCAAGTATTCTCAAAGGATTTGTATACATACGTCGCTTACTCTGCTCATCTAAATTATTTAGATGAGATTCTAAGAATGAAATTAAAGCACTTTTATAACGATTACGAGCTTTTAAAGATCCTATAGTATTAATTTGAAGAACAACAGAATTCATAATTCCTAGTTTACGCCACCATCTAGCTGTTAATAAAATTAATTCCATATCAATATTTGGACCAGGTAAACCAAAAACCTCTACACCTATTTGATGAAACTGACGAAAACGTCCTTTTTGTGGTCGTTCATAACGAAACATGGGTCCCGAATACCACCAACGTTGTTCCTGATGATATAATAATCCCCCTTCTATTCCAGCACGAACACAACCCGCTGTTCCTTCCGGTCTTAACGTCAAACTTTGACCCTTACGACTATTAAACGTATACATTTCTTTTTCTACTACATCGGTAATTTCACCTATAGCATGATGAAATAAAGAAGTGTATTCTATAAGAGGTAATTTTATTTCTTGATAACCATAGCTATTAAGTACCTCTATCAGAATTTCTTCAATATGTCGCCAAATTATACTCTCTGGCGGAAAATAATATTTTATACCACGTATCGCCGGTATTAGAGATTTCGACATAACGTTAAAAGTTAGTTAACCTATTATTTTTTTATGATATTTTAAAATTACTTCTCGAAATTTTTTTTATCTAATAGAGCCGCTTTAGCACGGATTTTTTTTTCCAATTCATCTATCAATTGATTATTATCAAGTCTTTCATGAGTACTAATACCATCTTCATAATAATTACTTGTATTTTTACCACCCGTAATACCTAAATCAGATATTAATGCTTCTCCTGGACCATTTACCCTACAACCAATCACTGAAACATCCATGGGAGTAACTATATCTTCTAAACGTTTTTCTAAAGCTTGAACTGTGTTAATTACATCAAATTCCTGTCGTGAACAACTAGGACAAGCAATAAGATTAATACCTCGCGTACGAATTCGCAGAGATTTAAGAATATCGAATCCAACCTTAACTTCTTCTATTGGGTTAGCCGCTATAGAAACTCTTAAGGTATCACCAATGCCTTCAGATAATAATATTCCTATGCCAATAGCAGATTTTACCGTTCCTCCACGTATTCCTCCAGCTTCTGTAATACCTAAATGTAAAGGATGTTCTATTTGCTTAGATAATAATCGATAGGATTCTACTGCTAACCATACATCTGAAGCTTTGATACTAACTTTAAACTGATCAAAATTCATTCGATCAAAATAATCAATATGACGTAATGCTGATTCTATTAAGGCTTGTGCAGTAGGTTTTCCATATTTTTGTAGTAAGTCTTTTTCTAGAGAACCAGAATTTACTCCTATTCTAATAGGAATGTTTTTTTGTTTAGCACAATCAATAACCTGACGAATACGTCTTTCATTTCCGATATTACCAGGATTAATACGTAAACAATCTGCTCCATATTCTGCAACTTTAAGAGCAATACGATAATCGAAATGAATATCTGCAACTAATGGAACTTTTACTTTTTGCTTAATGTTTTTAAAAGCATCAGCAGCATCCATAGTAGGTACAGATACACGAACTATATCAGCTCCTACTTTTTGTAAGGAATTTATCTGTTCAATAGTTTGTTCAATATTAAGTGTATTAGTATTTGTCATTGACTGAACAGAAATAATAGATCCACCACCAATAGGCACGTTTCCAACATAAATCCGTTTTGATTTTCGACGATTTATAGGATTTATAGTAGCTTTGTTGCTACACATATTTTTCTCCAATATAACATGCACATATATATAAATGACTAAATATTATAAATTTTGAATGGTGCGATGAAGAATTTTACCAGATAACTGTCCACAAGCCGCACTAATATCATCTCCTCTTATATGACGTATAAAAGTAAAAAAACCATATGAAACTAATACTTTATAAAAAGATTCTATATTTTTAGATGAACTTCTTTTATAGAATGAATGTGGATAAGTGTTCAAAGGAATTAAATTAATCTTACAAGGTATTTCTTTTAGAATATGTGCTAACTCATGAGCATGATCTATATGATCATTGAATTTATCTATCATTACATATTCTATAGTTATACCTCCATAATTTGCATGCGATTTTCTCAAATAACTATATGCCGCTGCCAGAAGTGAACTAATATTGTATATTTTATTAATTGGCATAATGATATCCCTTAATTTGTCATTTGGAGCATGCAGAGAAATAGCTAAACCTACATCCATTTTTTCTCCTAACTTTTTTATAGCAGGAACAACTCCTGATGTAGAAATAGTTATATGTCGTTTAGATAAAGCAAAACCAAAATTATCCAACATTATTTCTATAGCTGGAACTACATTTGATAAATTTAGCAATGGTTCTCCCATTCCCATTAATACTATATTATTAATAATTGGATATTTTTTCCACTTAGTTATTTTATATCTATTTTTGATAATTTTATTAGCCATCCAAACTTGACCAATAATTTCTGATACAGATAAATTGCGATTAAATCCTTGCTGTGCAGTATAACAAAAATTACATCCCACTGGACATCCTACTTGAGAAGAAATGCAAAGAGTTGCTCTATAATTATTAGTAGGTATATACACCATTTCTATGTTTTGTTGATTATAAACTCTAAGAATCCATTTGATTGTTCCATCCTTTGAACAATATTCTCTTACTACATTAGGTGCATTAATACTTGAATAAGTATTCAATTTATCACATAATTTTTTATTAAGATTAGTCATCAGATAAAAATTTTCGCAACCATGATGATAAATCCATTTCATTACTTGATCGGCTCTATAAGGTTTTTCTTCTAAAAAAATAAAAAAATCTCGCATTTGCTCACGATTAAGATTTAACAAATTTGTTTTACTCGGAGAATTCAAATACAATGATGTTTTAATCATTTATGTTATAATTTTAATAGTTGAAAATTTCTTTTTGACTAAAAAAATAAGTAATTTCTCTTTGAGCTGAATTCCTAGAATCAGAACCATGAATAGCATTAGCTGTCATGCTATCAGCATAATCTGCACGTAAGGTACCTGCAATAGCATTAGCAGGATTAGCAGTTCCCATTAACTCACGAAAATATTGTATGGCATTGTCTCTTTCTAAAACTGAGATCATAATTGGACCTGAAATCATAAAATCAATTAAGGTTTCAAAAAAAGGTTTTTTACAATGTTCAAGATAAAAATCTTGAGCTTTTTTTCTAGTTAATTTTTGCATTTTAGCCGCAATTATTTTAAATCCAGCTTTTTCAATACGGCAATAAATAGTTCCAATAAGATTTTTTAATACCGCATTAGGTTTTATAATAATAAAAGTTTGTTCTAGAGTCATTAATCTCTCCTCTAAATAGTTTAGTGAATACTACTCATTTATTATATTAGCAGTATAACGCGGTATTTCTACTATTAAATCTTCATTTTTTATGATAGTTGCTTGACAACTTAAACGACTTAGAGGCTCTAATCCCCATGCTTTATCTAACATATCCTCTTCTCTTTCAGTTATTGTTGATAAGGAATTAAAACCGCTCTGAACTATGCAATGACAAGTAGCACATGCACAAGATTTTTCACAAAAATGTTCGATTTTTATACCATTACGTAGTGCTACATTTAATATTGTCTCTCCTACTGAAGCCTCAACAATTTTTCCATCTGGAAGCAGAATCTCATGAGGCAAAAAAAAAATTTTTGGCATTATAAAACCTCTTATTTCTCATGATGATCTTTAATAAGATTAATTATATTTTTTTCAGTTAATCCATAACTCGGATTAATCTGAATAGATGCAGTAGTTCCAGCATTTTTTTCTCTAGCAGTAACATTTAATAATCCATTTTCATCTACTTGAAAAATAACTTGAATACGTGCTTGACCAGCAGGCAATGCAGTGATACCTCGTAGATTAAAACGAGCTAATGATCTGCAATTAACAACTTTTTCTTGTTCTCCTTGTACTACATGGATCATAATATTAGTCTGATTATCTTTTAAAGTGGTAAATTCCTGTAATTGAGTAATAGGAATAGTTGTATTACGTGGAATAATTTTTTCTACTAATCCTCCTACAGTTTCTATACCTAGCGACAAGGGTATAACATCCAACAATAAAATATCTTGATATTGCTTATTACCTACTAGTTTATCTGCATGAATAGCGGCCCCTATCACTACTACTTTTTCAGGATCAATAGATATTAAGGGTTTTATGCCGAAAAATTCTTCTACTTCTTTACGTACTAATGGCACTCTTGTTGATCCTCCTACCATAATAACTTGTGATATTTTATCACGTATAATCTTTGCATCTTTCAAAGTACGTCGGCACATTAATATAGTACGTTCTACTTTACTTTGTATAAGTTTTTCAAAATCTTCACGTTTAATAATAATCTTCTTATATTCATCTAGATGAATAATGCTACTAGTTTTATCACTAAGATCGATTTTGGCTCTAATAGCAGCATTTAATATTTTTCGTTGTAAAATCGGATTCAGATCTTTTTCTGATAATCCGATTTTACAACAAATCCAATTTACTAATACTTGGTCAAAATCATCCCCTCCAAGAGTCGATATTCCTCCAGTAGCCAAAACTTCAAATACGCTTTTTTTAAAACTAAGAATAGAAATATCAAAAGTACCCCCTCCTAAATCATAAACTACAATTATTCCTTCTTGTCCGGAATCTAGACCATAAGCAATAGCAGCAGCTGTTGGTTCATGAAGTAATCTTAAAACCGATAATCTAGATAACAATGCAGATTGTTGAATCTCACGCCGTTGGGCCTCACTAAAATACGCAGGTATAGTAATAACAACTCCTGACAATAATGGATTATGTAATTGTTTATGAACACGTTGTACAAGTGTACTCAAAATATCACTGCAAACTTTAACCGGACTAATTATACCGGCTGATGTATTTATTACTACTAATCCTTTTTTAGTTAATTTTAAATCATAAGGTAATTTGGGGTACTTATTTAGTATATATTCTAATGAATAACCTAATAGTCTTTTGACTGAAATTATAGTATTAACAGGATCATGTAAGGCATATGTAAGTGCTTCCCAACCTACAATGGTTTTTTCCTTATTATAATATACTACTGAAGGTAATAAATGACGATTTTTTTCATCGGAAAAGATCTCTACTTTACCATTATATACGCTAGCTACTAAAGAATATGTTGTTCCTAAATCAATGCCAATTGCCAATTTATTTCTATTTTTATTATCTTTTATAGGTTCTGTAATTTGTAATAATGCCATTTACGGTACTTTCCAAAGATTATTTAAGGATGGATTAAAAATCGAATAAACGATTCTCCAAATCATCTAGATGATTACGAAGTTTAGTTAAAAAATTGAGTTTTTGCACGGTTTTAACAGCTTGTTCCCATTTTTGATATTGCATTTCTTGTTCTATTTGTACAATAATTTTTTGTACTAAATTTTCAATTTTAGTAATAAAATTATTTAATATCACTTCATTAAGTTGCTCTTCAATTTTTTCACATTCTTCACGTAACTCTAATTGTTCTTTTAAAAAGCTAAGATCTGTAATTGAAGAAGATTCATTACAAATCTCAAAACCATAAAGAGAAAGTATATACACTGCTCGTGATAAAGGTTGACGTAATACTTGCCAAGCTTTATTTATTAAAGCACATCTCTCTAAAAATTTTTTTTTTTCTATTGCAGATTTATTAATACCATGATCCGGATGAAATTGTTGTTGTAACTCATAATAACGCATAGTAAGCAATTTTTGATCAATATTAAATTGCACTGGCAATCCAAATAGAGCAAAATAATTGCTAGAAAAATCAGTAATATTATTTACTAACATAAATATTACATTCTAAAAATTAAACACTAAAGCTCTTACCACAACCACATTTATATTTTACATTAGGATTTTTAAATTTAAAACCTTCATTCAAACCTTCTCTTGTAAAATCTAATTCGGTACCATTTAAATATAAAAAATCATTTTTATTTATGAAAATCTTAATGTCTTTTTCTTCCACCACTATGTCATCTTCTTTTAATTTATCTACAAACTCCATAACATAAGCTAAACCGGTGCAACCAGAAGTACGAACTCCTAAACGTATACCAAATCCTTTTCCTCTTTGACTTAATAAGTAGCGAATTTGTATAACAGCACTTTCACTTAAAGTAATGGACATTATTTAACCTCAACTTTTTATTGAAATTACTTAATATTATTCATGGTTTTTATTCTTATAATCTGCAATTGCGGCTTTAATTGCATCTTCTGCTAAAATAGAGCAATGAATTTTAACTGGGGGTAATTCTAACTCTTGCGCAATGTGAATATTTTTAATAGATTCAGCTTCGTGCAAAGACTTTCCTTTTACCCATTCAGTAACTAATGAACTAGAAGCTATAGCAGAACCACATCCATAAGTTTTAAATCGCGCATCTTTAATAATACCATTCTTATCTACTTTAATTTGTAATTTCATTACATCACCACAAGCTGGTGCACCAACCATACCACTTCCAACTGAAGAATCTGAACTATCAAATGATCCCACATTGCGAGGATTTTCATAATGATCAAGAACTTTTTTGTTATAAGCCATTTATCTCCCTTCCTTTACTATTGTTAGTTTATGATTAATTTTTTAATTACATATCCAGTTAATACTATTAATATCTATTCCTTTTTTATACATTTCCCATAATGGAGATAGTTCTCGTAAACGATCAATAGATTTACATACTAAAGTAATGGTATAATCAATTTCCTCTTTAGTAGTAAAACGTCCTAGAGAAAAACGAATAGAACTATGAGCTAACTCATCATTTATTCCTAAGGCTTTAAGTACATAAGAGGGTTCTAAACTAGCTGAAGTACAAGCAGACCCTGAAGATACTGCTAAATCTTTCAGAGCCATAATTAATGATTCACCTTCTACATAATTAAAGCTTACATTTAATATATTAGGTATACTATGTTCAAGTGTGCTATTTAAATGAACTTCTTCAATATTTTTAATTCCATTCCATAACATATTACGTAATTGATATACACGCGCAATTTCACTTTTCATACCTTCTTTTGCAAGACGACATGCTTCACCCATTCCTACAATTTGATGTACAGGTAAGGTTCCAGATCTTAATCCACGTTCATGACCCCCACCATGTATTTGAGCTTCTAATCGAACACGAGGTTTTCGACGTACATATAATGCTCCAATTCCTTTTGGACCATAAAATTTATGTGCAGAAAAAGATAATAAATCTATTTTGAGATTTTCTAAATTAATAGGTAATTTCCCCACACTTTGAGTAGCATCAACATGATAAAAAATATTATTTTGACGACAAATTTCACCAATTTTACTAATATCTTGAATTATGCCTATTTCATTATTAACATGCATAATTGATACTAGAATTGTATCAGGTCTTATTTCAGCTTGTAACTTTTTTAAATCAATGATACCATTTTTTAATGGTGATAAATAAGTAACAATAAAACCTTCACGTTCTAATTGACGGCAGGTATCTAAAACTGCTTTATGTTCTATTTTACTTGTAATAATATGTTTACCTTTTCTTTTATAAAAATTAGCTACGCCTTTAATTGCAAGATTATCTGATTCAGTGGCTCCTGAAGTAAAAATTATTTCACGAGGATCTGATCCAATTAAATTTGCAATTTGATTACGAGCTAGATCTACCGCTTCTTCTGCTTGCCATCCAAAACGATGCGAACGAGAAGCAGGATTACCAAAAATCCCTTCTGGAGTCATATAAAGCATCATTTTTTCCATTACTCTAGGATCAATTGGTGTGGTTGCTGAATAATCCAAATAAATTGGTAATTTCATTCAAAAACTCCGTTATCTTTATCAATTTTTAATAATAATTTTTTATCAATTTCAGTCACTAAGTAATGTTAATTGTGATTGATTACTATTTTTATTCATTTTGTAATTAACATTATTAACTAATTCAGCTAAAGTAATATTTTTTATAAATTCATTGATACGATTAGTTATATCACTCCATAAATCATGAGTTAAACAAAGATATCCATTTTGACAGCTTTTTTTACCTCGACATTTAGTTACATCTACTGAATCGTTAACAGCGTTAATTATTGAACTAATAGTGATCTCGTTTACTTTTTTACCTAAAAGATAACCTCCACCAGGACCACGAATACTAGATACTAATTTTTTTTTACATAAAAGAGCAAATAATTGTTCTAAATAATAAACCGATATTCCTTGACGCTCAGAAATTTTTGCTAAAGATACAGGATTTCCCTGTGAATGGATTGCAACATCAAGTATAGCTGTTACCGCATAACGACTTTTAGATGTTAGTCTCATTTTTTTTATTACCTAAAAAAGTATTGTCGGTGATGAAAAGTAAGTTTATGATCTATCAATAATAGATAAATTTCTCATAGTTGACTAGAATAGTCAACTATAGATTTGATCTTATAAATTCATTTTAGTTAATAAGCTGCTGCTTAACAGGATAAAATCATGCATCCCATTCTTAACATTGCTATACGTGCTGCTCGTAAAACAGGGATTTTAATGATGAAAATTTATGAAAATCTAGATGCGCTAAATATCAATCAAAACTATTATATTATTTCTCATATGATTAAAAAATCTGAACAGATCCTAATTGATATGATTCATCAATATTATCCTCAACATGAAATCATTTTTAATCTCTCTGAACCATTAAATGTAAATCAATCAAATATACAATGGATCATTAATCCCCTTAATGGAATTATTAATTTTCAGAAAAAATTACCACATTTTGCTATTGTCATATCAATACGTGTTAAAGGTAAAACCGAAATTGCTCTGGTTTATGATTTCATACGTAACGAATTATTTACCGCTGTAAGAGGACAAGGGACTAAACTAAATGGTTATCGACTTCATAATAATAAAACTATCCTTAAGATAAAAAATCTTACTAATCTACTTTTTGCTACTGATTTATCTGCAATGACAAATGATCTGAAATTTAATAATTACCTTAAAATAATCACAACTCTTTTCAGGCAAGGTGTCAACCTTAGGATTACAGGTTCGGATATATTAGATTTAGCATATGTAGCAGCCGGACGGTTTGATGGTTATTTTAAAATTGGTAAAAATATGATGCCTATATCATCTCTTATATGTGGTAAATTATTAATACGTGAATCTGGGGCATTATTAATAGATAATGGTGATGATAAACAAGAAAGCCATGATAATATTATTGCTGGTACTACTCCTCATATTTTGAAATTTTTAATTAAGGTTTTTAAGAATGATGAAAATAGTAACTTTGAAATATCTAACTAACATTTTAAAGTTGATATTAACCACCATAAATAGGATATTTAGCACAAAGAGATAATATTTTTTCTTTCACTATTTTAACTGTATATAAATCGTTGATATTATTAAGAATATCGCAAATCCATCCAGCAATTATTCTAACTTCTATTTCTTTTAAACCCCTACGAGTAATAGCCGCTGTTCCTATACGAATACCAGATGTAATAAATGCACTTTTTGGATCATTAGGAATATTATTTTTATTTACTATAATCTTAGCTTTATTCAAAATATTATTCGCTTCTTTACCAGTAATATTTTTATTACGTAAATCAAGTAAAAACATATGATTAAAAGTACGACCTCCTACAACTATATAATTTCTATTTAAAAATACTTCAACCATTGCTTGTGCATTTTTTACTACTTGATGTTGATAGATTTTAAAATCTGGTTCCATTGCTTCCTTAAAGGCAATTGCTTTTCCTGCAATAATATGCATCAACGGACCACCTTGCTGCCCAGGAAATACAGCGGAATTAATTTTTTGATATAGATCCTCACTGCCTCCTTGTGCCAATATTAATCCCCCACGAGGTCCACCAAGAGTCTTATGTGTAGTAGTGGTTACAATATGTGCATATGGTAACGGACTAGGATAAACTCCTGCCGCAACTAACCCAGCTATGTGAGACATATCCACTAATAAAAATGCGTTGTTAACAGTATCAGTAATCTTACGCATCTTCATCCAATCCGCTCTTCCTGACCACGCTGAAAACCCTCCAATGATAATCTTAGGTTGATAGGATTGTGCTAAATTTTCTAATTCATGATAATCAATATCTCCTTCTGAATTAGTACCGTAATGTACAACATTATAATTTTTTCCGGAAAAATTGGATGAATATCCATGACTTAAATGACCGCCATGAGTAAGATTCATACTTAGAATCGTATCTCGAGGTTGGAGTAAAGCATGATAAACCGAAAAATTAGCTTGAGAACCGGAATGTGGTTGTACATTAGCATAATCTGCATTAAATAAATCCTTAGCTCGATTAATTGCTAACTGCTCTATGAGATCTACATATTCACAACCACCATAATATCTTTTACCTGGATAACCTTCAGCATATTTATTAGTTAATTCTGACCCTTGAGCTTGCATAACACTATAACTAGCATAGTTCTCAGAAGCAATTAAGTTAATACTATTTTCCTGCCTTAATTTTTCTTGTTGCAAAATTAACCATATTTCTGGATCAGAATTAGCAATCTTTATTTTATCTTTTATCATTATAATAGGAATAATAAAAATTATTTTTAAATTCTTCTACGGTTTATTATGCCGCCGTCGATGTTGGAAAAAATTTTTAAGCAGATTAGAACAATCAACATTAAGAATATCTCCAGTTACTTGTACTTGATGATTAAAAAAAACGTTTTTTTTAATTAATAAAAAACGGGAAATTCCAAATGTATCATCACGGGCTCCAAAAACTAAATGTTTAATGCGACTATGTACAATCGCACCTATACACATTACACAAGGCTCTAGTGTAACATAAAGTGTAGTATTAAGTAATCTATAATTTTTTAATACTCTTCCAGCTCTACGTAATGCTAAAATTTCAGCATGACCAGTAGGATCATTATTGTTAATTGAACAATTCCAACCTTCACTAATAATTTCATTTGAACGAACTACAATTGCTCCTACTGGAACTTCACCAAGTTGTAATGCATAATTAGCTAATTTTAAAGCATATTTCATCCAATATTCATTCTCTCCCATTGCAAATCAATCTCTATAAATTAAATAATATATTTAAATATACTAAATCACATCTATCTTTCCTAGATTTATCTAATATAGATCAATTAAATTGCCATTCTGAATGATAAAATGATATAATTGATAAAAATTAGCTTTCAAATCTAGAGGAATCACAGCTCGATGAGCAACCTTACCAGCAGTAGTGAAATTGTACCAATTAATATTGAAGAAGAACTGGAAAGTTCTTATATAGATTATGCTATGTCTGTTATTGTTGGACGAGCATTACCAGATATTAGAGACGGACTAAAACCTGTACATCGTCGTGTGCTATATGCTATGTATATACTTGGTAATAATTGGAATAAACCATATAAAAAATCTGCTCGCATAGTAGGTGATGTTATAGGAAAATATCATCCTCATGGCGATATTGCAGTATATGATGCTCTAGTTAGAATGGCACAGTCCTTTTCCCTGCGTTATATATTAGTTGATGGTCAAGGGAATTTTGGATCAATTGATGGAGATCCAGCTGCGGCAATGCGTTATACAGAAGTACGAATGACAAAAATTGCTCATGAACTTTTAGCCGATTTAGAAAAAGAAACAGTTAAATTTGTACCTAACTATGATGGAAACGAACATATTCCAGAAGTTTTTCCTACAAAAATTCCAAATTTACTAATAAATGGTTGTTCTGGTATTGCTGTAGGAATGGCTACTAATATTCCTCCACACAATTTAAGTGAAATTATTAATGGCTGTTTAGCTTATATTAATGATAATAATATCAGTATTAAGGAATTGATGAAATATATTCCAGGTCCCGATTTTCCTACTGCTGCCATTATTAATGGTACCAATGGTATTGAAAAAGCATATCACACTGGACGTGGTAAAATTGATATTAGAGCGCGTTGTAAAATACAACAAGATGCGAAAACAGGACGTGAAACTATTATTTGTTATGAAATTCCTTATCAAGTAAATAAAGCTCGTCTAATTGAAAAAATTGCAGACTTAATTAAAGAAAAACGTATTGAAGGCATTAATACATTACGCGACGAATCAGATAAAGATGGTATGCGTATTTTTATTGAAATTAAAAAGGACTTCATGGCAGAAGTCATATTAAATCATCTTTATAATTTAACTCCATTACAAATTTCCTTTCATATGAATATGGTAGCTTTACATGATGGTAAACCACAGCTCCTTAGCTTAAAAGATATGATAGCTGCTTTTATTGATCATAGGCGCGAAGTAGTTATACGTCGTACTATTTACGATTTAAAGAAAAAAAGTAATAGTGCTCATATTTTAGAAGGTTTGGCTATTGCCTTAGTTAATATTGATAGAATCATAGAAATAATTCGCAAGAGCAAAAATATTATAGAAGCTAAATCTATACTTTTATCACAGTCTTGGGAATTTGGTGATCTTTCTCTCATTATACAAAATTATTTAAAAATTAAATCTCATTTAGAGATTAGTAGTAATGAACCAAAGATTAGTGGAATCTATGATAAAAAATATTATTTTTCACAAGAACAAACCCAAGCTATATTAGATTTACGATTAAATAAACTTACTAGTTTAGAGCATAAAAATTTACTAGATGAATATAATTATCTCTTAAAAGAGATTCAACATTTATCTCATGTTCTTCAACATTCTGAACAGCTCATGAAAGTTATTTGTAAGGAACTAATCGAAATTCGTGATCAGTTTCATGACGAACGTAGTACTGAAATTATAACTAAAAGTGTTGATATTACTATTGAAGATCTGATTATTAATGTTCCTGTAGTAGTGACTTTATCACATCTCGGATATGTAAAATATCAACCATTATCCGAGTATGAAGCTCAACATCGAGGGGGAAAAGGTAAATTAGCTACTAGTATAAAAAAAGGACAAGATTATATAGAACGATTATTAGTTGCAAATAGTCATGATTCTATTCTATGCTTTTCTAGTGTTGGTAGATTGTACTGGCTCAAGGTATATCAATTACCGGAATCCAATCGTTATTCCAAAGGACGTCCAATTGTTAATATTTTGCCGTTAATATCGAATGAAAGAATTACAGCTATTCTTCCAGTTCATGATAATATATCTGGAAAACATGTTTTTATGGCCACTGCAAAGGGTTTAGTAAAAAAAACTCCTCTAATTGAATTAAACAAGCCAAGAAATGCTGGTATTATTGCTATCAATTTAAATGAAGGGGATGAACTGATAGGAGTTAATTTTACCGATGGAACTAATGATGTTATGTTATTTTCAGCTGCAGGTAAAGTAGTACGTTTTAATGAACAATCAGTGCGATCAATGGGTAGAACATCAGCAGGAGTACGTGGTATCAAGCTATCTTCCTCAATTACAGATCGAGTGGTTTCATTAATCGTTCCACAGAATAAAGGGGAAATTCTAACGGTTACTAAAAATGGATATGGAAAACGCACCGCTATTGATGAATACCCCTTGAAATCTAGGTCTACACAGGGTGTTATCTCCATAAAAGTTACTAAGCGTAATGGTAATGTAGTTGGTGCAGTTCAAGTTAATAGCGGTGATGAAATTATGATAATTACGGATGCTGGTACTTTAGTACGTACGAGAGTTTTAGAAGTTAGTATTGTAGGACGCAATACACAAGGTGTGGTTTTGATACGTACTTCACTAAATGAACATGTAGTTGCATTACAACGAATAGTTGAACCAACTACTATAATGATAAAATAACAAAAAAGTAAATTATTATGAATGATGAGAATAAAGCGGTTATTATATTATGTACTGTACCTAATGAAGAATGGGCACTAAAATTAGCAAATAAATTATTAGCCGAAAAAATTGCTGCTTGTATAACATATTGGATGAATGTTAAATCTTTATACTATTGGAATGATAAAGTTCAAAAAACTACTGAAGTCCAAATGTTAATAAAAAGTAACGATTTACATAAAAAAAAATTACTCCAAGTTATTACAGATATGCATCCATATCAAATTCCAGAAATATTGGTTTTACCTATAATACATGGTAACAAACAATATCTATCATGGATAGATAGATCATTAATCTAATTAATCATGACTTAATTTTTTGAAAAAAATTGCCTGGATAGCTCAGTTGGTAGAGCAAGGGACTGAAAATCCCTGTGTCGGTGGTTCAATTCCACCTTCAGGCACCACCATATATAATAAATAACAGTATTGATTACCAAAAATCATAACTGCTTTTTATTACTAATTAACTATTATGCATTCTAATAAAGAACATCTATGACTTATTTATTTAAACTAAAGATATTTTTGTTGATTACATGGAGATTATATCTCTTGTGAAATTAACTAAAAGTAAAAGGCGTCGTGCACGTGAATATGTTCTTCAGGCACTTTATTCTTGGCAATTATCTGGTAATGACATAGCTGAAATTGAGTCGGATTTATTTTTTAAACCAGATCAACCCGATCTTAAAAACATAGACATGCTTTATTTTACTCAATTATTAAGAGGTGTTATAGCGTATAAAAACGATCTCGATTTAATAATAGAAAAACATATTAGTAGAAAATTAGATGAAATAGGACCAATTGAAAAAGCTATTTTACGATTATCTTTATTTGAATTAATAAAATTTAATGAGATACCGTATAAAGTAATCATTAATGAAGGGATAGAATTAGCCAAAGAATTTGGAGCCGAAGATAGTCATAAATTTATTAATGCTGTATTAGATAATGCTATCGTAAAAATACGTTCTAAAAAAAACCACTATTCATCAAATAATATTTAATAAACACATGATAATTAGTCTAATTGCAGCTATTGCCAAGAACAATGTTATTGGAAGACATAATACCATTCCATGGCATTTACCAGCTGACTTAAATTGGTTTAAAAAACATACTTTTAACAAACCGGTTCTTATGGGACGTTGTACATGGGAATCATTAAAAAAACCATTATTAGGAAGGCATAATATTATAGTTAGTAAGTCTCTTCTTAACAAGAACATTGATGATACTAACATTAGTTTAGTATCATCAATACAGTTAGCTATAGATTTGGTATTAAAGTTGGATTATAAAGAAATTATGGTAATAGGAGGAGAAAATATATATTGTCAAATGATAAACTACGCTGACACTCTTTATCTCACATCTATTGATCTAGAAGTTGAAGGAGACACTTTCTTTCCAATTTATTTTCCTAATGAATGGTTTTCTACATTCAAAGAATTTCATTCTGCAGATAAAAAAAATTCTCATAGTTATTCTTTCGAAATTCTTAATCGGATATATAAAAAAGTCAATTGATGGCTCCCCTGACTGGACTCGAACCAGTGACATACGGATTAACAGTCCGTCGTTCTACCAACTGAACTACAGAGGAAAAACCCATTACTACTATTTTAAAAAATAGTATTTATATTGTCAATTGATAATTAAAAATTAAAATTTAGCATTACGTGGTGTACGTGGAAATGGTACAGTATCTTTAACATTTTGAATTCCAGTTACATAGGCTATTAATCGTTCAAAACCTAAACCGAATCCTGAATGAGGTACCGTTCCATACCTTCGTAAATCACGATACCACCAATATTCTTCATTCTTTATTCCTTTTTCACACATCCTTTGGTCAAGAATATCTAAACGTTCTTCACGCTGTGAACCTCCAATAATTTCTCCTATTCCAGGAACTAAGACGTCTAAAGATGCTACGGTTTTATTATCGTCATTAAGACGCATATAAAATGGTTTTATATTTTTTGGATAATTTATTACTCCTAGTGGACTATTAAAATATTGTTCAGCTAAATAACGTTCATGCTCTGATGATAAATCACTTCCCCAAAAAATTTGATGTTTAAATTTTTTTTTACTAGATAAAAGTATGGATATAGCATCATCATAATCTATGATAACTATATTTTTTTCGGTAAATTCTTCTAAACGAGTAATAATATGCGGGTCAAACTGAGTAAAAAATTTTAGATCCTCAAATCTGTCAATTAAGACAGTTTTAATAATATTTATTAGCATTTTTTCTGCTAAAGAACTAATGTCATTTAATGTAGCAAATGCTATTTCAGGCTCAACCATCCAAAATTCTGCTAAATGGCGGCTAGTATTAGAATTTTCTGCACGAAAAGTTGGTCCAAAAGTATATACTTTTGATAATGCGCAAGCATAAGATTCACAATTCAATTGTCCGGTTCCAGTTAAAAATGTTTCTTTAGAAAAAAAATCTTTAGTATAATCCACTTCTCCTCTATTATTTAAAGGCAATGATTCTAAATCTAAATTAGAAACACGAAACATTTCTCCCATTCCTTCAGTATCATAAGTAGTAATAATAGGAGTTGCAATCCATAAATAACCTTTATCATCAAAGAAACGATGAATAGCTTGAGCTAAAGTATGACGAATACGTGAAATAGCACCAATAAATTTAGTACGTGGACGTAAATGACAAAACTCTCGTAAATATTCTTTGGAATGATGTTTTGCAGTAATAGGATATGTATTTGGATCTTCAATCCAACCCACTACTTTTATTAAAGTAATAGCTATTTCAAACTCTTGTTCTTTTCCTGATGAAATTATAAGTTTTCCTGTAACTATTACAGAACATCCAGTAGATAAATGCAATACTTCTTTATAATTAGGTAAAGAATGTTTTGCAACCGCTTGAATAGTATTCAAGCATGAACCATCATATATTGTAATAAATGAAAGACCAGATTTTGAAGATCGTCTATTACGTACCCAACCTTTTAAAGTTATAATACTATTAATTTGGATACGATGTTGTAAAATATCCACTACAGAAACTTCATACATAAATATTTCTCTAAAGTTTAAATTAACGAAATAATAGTAAATATATTTAATTAATAGAAATTTTATTTTTCATCACTTCAGGATAAGGAGTTCATTATAAATGTTATATAATCTAATTCGCAACATTTTATTTAAATTCGATCCGGAATGGGTACATGAAAAAATATGCAAGAACCTAAAATTAATTAAACCATTCACTCAGGAGATTATATCAAAACCTATTAATTGTATGGGAATCAATTTCAAAAATCCATTAGGACTTGCAGCTGGATTAGATAAAAATGGGGAATTTATTGATAGTCTCGCATTAATAGGTTTTGGCTATATAGAAATTGGTACAGTTACCCCAAAAGCACAATTGGGTAATAAAAAACCACGGTTATTTCGTATTAGGGAAGCCGAAGCCTTTATTAACCGTATGGGCTTTAATAATCAAGGAGTTGATAAATTAATTGAAAATGTAAAAAAAGCACAATTTAAAGGAATTTTAGGTATTAATATTAGTAAAAATCAAGATACTCCTATAGATCGTAGTAAAGAAGATTTTTTAATCTGTATTAAAAAAATTTATAAATATGCTAGTTATATCGCAATTAATCTTTCTTCTCCTAATACTCCGAATTTACGTATTTTACAATACGGTGAAATTTTAGAAGATCTTTTAAAAAATATCAAATATGAACAAAAATTACTTACGGAAAAATATAATAAATATATTCCTTTAATCATAAAAATATCTCCTGATATATCAGAAGGAGAATTAATTCAAATTGCCGATACCTTAGTACGATATAATATTGATGGTATTATCGCTACTAATACTACACTAGATCACACTTTAATAAAAGGTTTGAAATATGGTGAAGAAATAGGAGGATTAAGTGGAATTCCATTGCAATCTCGCAGTACTCAAATTATTCGACTTTTAACCAAGGAATTAAGAGGACGTATACCTATTATAGGTGTGGGAGGCATTAATAGTATAATTAATGCTCGTGAAAAAATAGCAGCAGGAGCAACGTTACTACAAATCTATTCTGGATTAATATATAAAGGACCATGTTTATTGAAAGAAATATTAATGAATCTTTAATTATTCAATCAAGCTAATTCAATATTACTATTAGGTATTGAACAACAGGAAAGAATAAATCCATTAATAGGGATTGATGATTTTTTTATATTTCCTTTTATTAGCCGCAGTTTACATGCACCACATATTCCAGATCTACAAAAATAAGGAATAATAAATTGTTGTTCTTCAAGCTGTTCAATTAATACTTGTTGAGTATTTCCACCAAAAATTTTTCCTTGATACGATACTCTAATAATAGTACTATTTTTTTTTATTTGCATAAGCTAAAAAGAATTACTTAACTTAAAGAGTTATATTATGAAATATATTGGAGCCCATGTTAGCACGTTTGGAGGAATTGAACAAGCTGTGTTACATGCTAAGCATTTAAATGCTACTGCGTTTTCCCTTTTTGTAAAAAATCCACGAAAGTGGAATGCTATTCCTTTAAGTGATGATGAAATTAATCGTTTCCGTAGTTTATGTAAAAAATATAACTTTACATCTAAGCAAATTATATCCCATAATAGTTATTTAGTTAATCTAGGTCATCCTCTTAAGGAATTACGAGAAAAATCTTGTTTAGCTTTTATAGATGAAATGCGAAGATGTCATCAATTAGGTATTAAATTATTAAATTTCCATCCGGGTAGTCATCTAAACATTATAGATGAAGATACATGTTTGAAAAATATTTCTGAATCAATTAATTTTGTATTACAAAAAACACATAATGTTATTGCAGTAATTGAAAATACAGCAGGTCAAGGAACTAATTTAGGTTTTTTATTCGAACATTTAGCTAAAATTATTAATTTAGTAGAAGACAAATCACGTATTGGAGTTTGTTTCGATACTTGTCATGCATTTGCCGCTGGTTATAATTTTTGTAGTCAAGAATTATATAAAAGAATATTTATAGAATTTGAAAAAATCATTGGTTTTAGATATTTACGTGCAATGCATCTAAATGATGCAAAAAGTCTTTTAAATAGTCGTATTGATCGTCATCATTCCCTAGGATTAGGAAATATCAGAAAAGAGACTTTTCGATGGATTATGAATGATCAACGTTTTGATGATATTCCTCTTATTATTGAAACTATTAATCCTCTTCTCTGGAAAGATGAAATAGCATGGTTGAAATCTCAACAAATTCAAAATTAAACTTAAGATATGATTAAATGAATTATAACTGCTTACTATTTATTTTTAATAAGAGGATTTTTATGATAACCATTCATGCAATAAAGCATAATGAGCATGGTAAAAATGCTAATAGACGTTTACGTGCAGCAAATTTATTACCTGCTATTATTTATGGTGGTAATAAACAATCTATTTCAATTATTTTAGATCTTCAGAAAATAATCAAATTACAAAATAAAAAGGCATTTTATGAACCTTTAACTCTTATTATTGATGGTCAGGAAAATAAAGTAAAAGTACAAGAGATACAACATCATCCTTTTCAACCCAAAATACTTCATGTTGATTTCATACGAGTAGAGTAAGAAGTCGTTTATAATTACGGCGGCACGTAGCGCAGCTTGGTAGCGCACTGTCATGGGGTGTCAGAGGTCAGAGGTTCAAATCCTCTCGTGCCGATAAACTAATTAATTATTCAAATTAGCTGAAAAAAAATAATTACAGTGATAGAATCTTTCTTTTTATAAAAAGTATTATTAATTAATATGAGTAAAAATCTTGTCATATTAGGCACCCAATGGGGTGATGAAGGAAAAGGTAAAATTGTTGATCTTCTTACACCGCATGCAAAATATGTTGTCCGATACCAAGGAGGTAATAATGCTGGTCATACTATAGTAATTAATGGGAAAAAAACTATTTTACACTTAATTCCTTCTGGAATTTTACATAATGGTATTATCAGTATAATAGGAAATGGAGTAGTATTATCTCCCGAGGGTTTAATTAATGAAATTACACAATTAGAAGAGCAGGGAATACCGGTTTTAGAACGTTTGTTAATTTCTAAATCTTGTCCTTTAGTTTTACTATCTCATATTGCGTTAGATATAGCACGTGATAAATTTCAGGGTTTAAATGCTATTGGTACTACAGGCAGAGGTATTGGTCCAGCATATGAAGATAAAATAGCTCGTAGAGGATTACGAGTTTGTGATTTATTTAATAGTAATAATTTATCTTTAAAATTAAAAAAAATCATGGACTTTCATAATTTTCAATTAGTACATTTATATAATCAAGAAGCAATTGATTATCAAGTTGTATTAGAGAAGTTATTAGCTGTGTCTGGAATACTGACAGGCATAGCTACTGATGTAGCTATGTTGTTAGATAATGCTTATCAACATGGAGAAAATATTATTTTTGAAGGAGCACAAGGAATGTTATTAGATATCGATCATGGAACATATCCTTATGTTACCTCTTCTAATACTACTATTGGTGGAGTAATTACAGGAACAGGATTTGGTTTACGCTATATAGATACTGTTATTGGTATTGTAAAAGCATATTGTACTCGTGTGGGATCGGGTCCATTTCCTACCGAACTATCCGATGATATTGGAGAATATCTTTGTGTTAAAGGTAATGAATTTGGTGCAACAACTGGTCGACGACGTCGAACGGGTTGGTTTGATGCTGTTGCTATGCGTAGAGCGGTACAAATTAATTCTTTATCAAGTCTTTGTTTAACGAAATTAGATGTTCTTGATGGTTTAGAAGAAGTAAAAATTTGTATTGCATATCGTATGTCTAATGGTCAAGAGATTAATTATACACCCCTAGAAACGGAAGATGAATGGAAAAAAATTATCCCCATTTACGAAACATTACCAGGATGGAGTGAAAGTACTTTTGGAATTCAAGAAATAAATTTACTAACTTTAGCAGCACGTCAATATATTCAACGCATAGAAAGACTAGTAGGTATACCTATTGAGATGATTTCCACCGGTCCCGATCGTAATCAAACTATTTTTATAAAAAATCCTTTAGAGTTATAATTTTAATTCAGCAATCAATTGTCTTATTCTTAAAATTTAATTTTTGTATAAACTATGTAAAAATTCAAATGAGTAACATTTTTTTTTAATTTCACCAACCTTGTACATTAGGAGATCTTATTTTTAAGAGAAGTAAATATTATAGGATATCTAAATTATTGGAAGGAAAAGTTATTGCCCATCCGGATGGATATGGTTTTTTAAGAGTAGAAGGATACGAAAAAGATTTTTATCTTTCATATGAAGAAATGAAATTTTGTATCCATGATGATAGAATTTTAGCCCAAATTATTGTAAATCAATGGAACAAACGAAAAGAAGCTCGTTTCGTAAGAGTTACAAAACCAAGAAATAATCTTATTATGGGGTATTTTTTTATAAAAAATGTAGATCTAAATTTTGTACAACCTTATGATGATCGATTAAATTTTAAGATTATTATTCCTTCCTCAGAGGATAGAAAATTAAAAACTGGTTGTATCGTAGTAGTAAAATTAATACGAAGCAAAAAAAATCAACTAATCAGTGGAAAAATTATAGAAGTCCTAGGAAAAAAAATGAGCATTAGGATAGCTATTAACATAGCTTTACATAATCATAATATACCCTATAAATGGCCCCCAGAGGTTAAAAAAGAAATAAAAAATTTATTATCTGGTTCTTCTACAAAAAACCAATTTAAAAATAATAATCGAGTGGATTTACGTGCGTTACCATTTGTAACTATTGATAATGAAGATGCTAAAGATTTTGATGATGCAGTTTATTGTGAAAAAATAGAAAGAGGAAAATGGAGATTATTAGTTGCCATATCTGATGTAAGTTACTATATAAAACCTTATACAGCTATAGATAACGAAGCTTATAATCGTGCAACTTCCATCTATTTTCCATCTCATGTTATTCCAATGTTACCTGATGTATTATCTAATAATCTGTGTTCTCTTCTTCCTAATAAAGAGAGATTATGTCTAATATGTGAAATGATTGTTTCTCCAAACGGTACCTTATTATATTATAAGCATTATGAAGCCATAATATGTTCTAAAGCACAATTAACTTATAATATAGTATGGAAAATTCTAAATGATAATAAAAAATTACTTTTACTGTATAATAATTTATTTAAAAATTTAAAAGACTTATATGAGATATATCATGTATTAAAACATGCGAGTCAAAAACGTGGTTCTCTTTCATTTGAAATGGAAGAAGCTAAAATTATATTAAATTCTAAGCAATGCATTGAGAGTATTGAGCCAATTATTCGTAATGATGCACACAAAATAATAGAAGAATGTATGATACTAGCAAATATTGCTTCAGCTCATTTAGTGGAAAAATACCAACAACCAATTTTATTTCGTGATCATGATCGTCCAAATAAACAGAGTATAATGAAATTTAGTTATATTCTTCATGAAAGAGGTTTATTTCTTAGGGGCGGTAAAAAACCTAAATCAAAAGATTATTCAGATTTATTGATATGTATTTTGAATCGTCCAGATCGTGAAATTTTACAAAAAATTATGTTGCGATCTATGCAGCAAGCGGTTTATGCTGCAGATAATAGAGGACATTTTGGATTAGGTCTAACTAAATATACACATTTTACTTCACCTATTAGACGTTATCCCGATCTCTTATTGCATAGAGTAATAAAATATATTTTGTATAAATTCCAAGGAATTAATAATAAGGGTTATTATCATTATGATCATAATCAAATGAAATATTTTGGAAAACATTGTTCCTTAGCTGAACGAAGAGCAGAAGAAGCTACACGAAATGTAGAAGATTGGTTAAAATGTGACTTTATGAAAAATAAAATCGGTAATATTTATACCGGGAATATTACTATTATTACCAGTTTTGGTTTTTTTGTAAAATTAAAAGAATATTTTATTGAAGGTTTAGTACATATTACTACTTTAAAAGATGATAAATATCACTTTGATTCTATAAGTCAAAAATTAATTGGAGATATTAAAGGAAATACTTACTGTCTTCATGATACAGTTAGTGTT
The DNA here is from genome assembly GCA_041944835.1 of Candidatus Dasytiphilus stammeri. Classification (GTDB taxonomy): domain Bacteria; phylum Pseudomonadota; class Gammaproteobacteria; order Enterobacterales; family Enterobacteriaceae; genus Dasytiphilus; species Dasytiphilus stammeri_K. The sequence continues at coordinate 166,390 of CP145879.1, forward strand.
AAAATATCGTCCGTGAATATAGAAAAACGAAGAATTGACCTGATGATTACTAATCAATAATAAATTAAATTAATGATTTTATAGTTAAAAATATAACATATGAAAGAATTTATTTTTGGAATTCATACCATTTATTCCCTTTTACAATTTAATCCAGAAAAATGTAAAAAAATATATATTACTAATGCTGTCCAAAATCAACGTTTAAACTTAATTTTAACACTTATAAAAAAAAAAGGAATAGTAATAAAAAAAGTATCATCAAAATGGCTAGATTTAAAATCTCAAGGAGGAGTACACCAAGGTATTATTGCCAAAATATCATGTACCTCCTTACCTAGCGAAAAAGATCTAGTAAATTTTATCAAAACCAAAAATGAACCATTATTATTGATTTTAGATTGCATAAAAGATCCACATAATTTAGGTGCTTGTATACGCAGTGCTTATGCAGCAGGTGTGGATGCAGTAATTTTACCAAAAAATCGTTCTGCAAGAATTCATAATGCAGTAGTAAAAAAAGTAGCCTCAGGAGCAGTAGAAAATATAGCTATATTTACAGTAACTAATATTGCACGTTCTCTTCAAATTCTTCATGAATATGATATAAAACTCATAGGTACCACGGAAACTGCTAAAAAGAGCTTATTTGATACCGCAATGACAGGCGCTATAGCTATAATAATGGGATCAGAAGACAAAGGATTACGGGATCTAACTATAAAATATTGTGATTATTTAATTAATATTCCTATGTTAAATCCATTATCATCACTCAATGTTTCTGTAGCAACAGCTATTTGTCTTTTTGAAACGATAAGACAACGTCATTTTAATAAAAATGTGTAATTTTTAAAAAAAATATATTAATATATAATTAGAGGTTTTTTTTCATATAAATATTATTATAATCTAAATATTTTAGGAGTACATTGATGCATCATTATGAGATGATTTTTATGGTTCATCCAGACTCGAGTGAAAAAGTATCAGAAATAATAGAATTATTTACTAAAATTATAAAAGAAAATAATGGAGTTATTCATCGTCTAGAAGACTGGGGACGACGTCAATTATCTTATTCCATTAATAATTTACATAAAGCTCATTATGTTTTAATGAATATACAAACTTCTAAAAATGCAATGGATGAGATAAATCATCATTTACATTATAATAATGCTATTATTAGAAATCTCATTATTAGAATGAAACATGCAATAACTGAATTATCTCCTATGATGAAATCCACTCAAATAGAAGAGCAATCAAATACTAATTAATCATACATAATATTATTTACTTCTCGTAAATGAGAAAAATAATAGAATAAATAACTAATAAAATAGGTGCATTTAATATAATGACATATTCTTTACGTAGACGAAAAATTTGCAGATTTACAGATAAAGATATTCAACAAATAGATTACAAAGATGTTGTAATTCTAAAAAATTATCTTACTGAAAGCGGTAAAATTGTTCCGAGCCGTATTACTGGAACATCTGCAAAATATCAAAGACAATTAGCTAAAGCTATTAAAAGAGCTCGTTATCTTTCTTTATTACCATATACTGATCTACAACAATAAATAATATTCAGGACTAATTATTATAAATGTTAATTATTTTACTTATAAAAATACCTAATCTTGGTGATATTGGTGATCAAGTTAACGTTAAACCAGGTTATGCACGTAATTTTTTACTTCCAAACAAGAAAGCATTACTTGCTACTAGAGAAAATATAAAATTTTTTAATGCTTGTTGTGCAGAAATTGAATCTCAAAGATTAAAAGAATTAGAAATAGCTATAAAACGCAAAGAACAACTTTCTAAGTTCTCAGTTTTCACTATTTCTGCTAAATCTAATCACTTAGGAAAGTTATTTGGATCAATTGGAATTAACGATATTATTAAATATTTTAATTCTCTTGGTCTCAAAATAAATAAAAATGAAATAAAATTACCCAATGGATTATTACATAATATTGGTCAACATGAAGTACTTATAAAATTCCATCCTGATATAATTACGAAAATTATAATTAATATTATAAGTAATAAATCCTAATTTTTATTGGGGATTGATTTTTTTGACTGGTTTTAATATTTCTATATATGCCATGGGAGCTTTATCACCAATTCTATAACCACATTTTAATATTCGTGTATAACCTCCACAAGAATTTATAAATCGAGGTGCTAATTCTTTAAAGAGTTTATTAATAATATTATTATTTCGGATTTTTGAAAAAATTAATCGACGATTAGATAAATTATCTTCTTTAGCTCGGGTAATTAATGGTTCAACAAAACGTCGTAATTCTTTAGCTTTGGGTAATGTAATTTTGATAATTTCATCTCTTACTAAATTAATTATCAAATTCCGAAATAATGCATGACGATAACTACTATTACAGTTAAGTTTACGTCCAATTTTACGATGACGCATGTATTATATATCCTATTTTATTCATTATCACTATTAATACTTAATGGTGGCCAATTTTCTAAACGCATACCTAATTTTAATCCTTTAGAAGCTAATACATCCTTAATTTCATTAAGAGATTTTTTACCTAAATTAGGTGTTTTTAATAATTCTACTTCAGTTTTTTGAACCAGATCACCTATATAATGAATAGTTTCCGCTTTCAAACAATTTGCTGATCTAACGGTTAATTCTAAATCATCAACCGGACGCAATAAAATTGGATCAAAATCTGGTTTTTCTTCTTTAATTTCAGTAGGAATTTTGTGACGTAAATCAACAAACGTTTCCAGTTGTTCAGCTAAAATAGTAGCAGCACGTCTAATTGCTTCTTCTGGATCAATAGTCCCATTAGTTTCCATTTCTATTACTAATTTATCTAAATCTGTACGTTGTTCTACACGTGCTGCTTCAACATTATAAATAATGCGCTGTATGGGACTATAACAAGCATCAACTAATAAACGTCCTATTGGACGACGTTCTTTATTTTCTACACTAATTCTAGCTGTAGCGGGTATATAACCCCGACCACGCTCAACTTTAATACGCATATTTATATTTGCTGTTTCATTAGTTAATGTACAAATAATTTGTTTTGGATTAACAATTCTTACACTATTATCATGGATAATATCTCCAGCGCTTACTACTCCTTTTCCAGATTTATTGATTATAATAATAGCATTATCTTTATCGTGAATTGTAAGAGCGAGTTCTTTTAAATTAAGAATAATATCAATTATATCCTCTTTTACACCAGGTTTAGTGCTATATTCATGTAAGATTCCTTCAATCTCAACTTCTGTTACTGCACAACCTGGAAGTGATGACAATAAAATTCTTCTTAATGCATTACCTAAAGTATGGCCAAAACCTCTTTCTAATGGTTCTAATATGATTTTGGCCTGTGTTAAGCTTTGATGCTCAATATTCACTAGTCGTGGTTTTAAAAATTCTATAACAGAACTTTGCATTCTACCCTCTACAATTATTTATTTCGAGTAAAGTTCAACAATAAGATGTTCATTAATATCCATTGGTAAATCTGTACGTTCTGGTATTCTTTTGAACACACCTTCTAATTTTGATAGATTTACTTCTAACCAGATGGGTTTTTCTCTTTGTTTAGCAAGCTCTAATGAAGCTTTTATTCTTAACTGTCCTTTAGCTTTTTCGTTAATGCTAACTTTATCATTAGGATAAACTCTATAAGATGGGATATTAACAATTATATTATTTACCATTATTAATTTATGAGAAATAAGTTGTCTGGCTTCAGCACGTGTCGAACCAAAACCCATACGATAAACTACATTATCTAAACGACTTTCAAGCATAAATAAAAGATTTTCTCCTGTATTACCTTTTATACGTGTAGCTTTATTATAGTAATTACGAAATTGACATTCTAGTATACCGTATATTCTACGAACTTTTTGTTTTTCTCTTAATTGAATACCATAATCTGATAAACGTGTTTTTCGAGTTCCATGTTGTCCTGGAGCTCTATCTATTTTACATTTTGAATTAATTTCGCGAATTCCAGATTTTAAAAATAAATCTGTACCTTCACGACGATTGAGCTTGAGTTTCGGACCTAAATATCTTGCCATTTTTTTTCCTTCTTCTTCTACCTAAAAAAAATATAATTGAGTTTTATACTACTACTCACTCATACTCGTCTTTTTTTTGGTGGTCTGCAACCATTATGAGGAATAGGAGTTACATCAACAATATTTATAATATGAAATCCGGCGGTATTAAGAGCTCTAATACTGGATTCTCGACCTGGTCCTGGACCATTTACCATAATTTCTAAGTTTTTCATTCCATAATTTTTTACTAATTCTGCACATCGTTCGGCAGCTACTTGTGCAGCAAACGGAGTAGATTTTCGAGAACCCCGAAATCCTGAACCTCCAGCTGTAGTCCAAGCTAATACATTACCTAATCGATCTGTAATAGTAACGATAGTATTATTAAAAGAAGCATGAATATGAGCTATACCGTCAGTAACTTGTTTTTTATTTTTAATACTTTTCCGTACTTGAAGTGATGATTTTATCATATGTATCCTATCTTTTTATTTTTTTAAGATCTTACGATGGCCTTTTTTTCTAGTACGTGCATTAGTTTTAGTACGTTGTCCTCTTACAGGCAGACCCTTACGATGACGTAATCCACGATAACAACCTAAATCTATTAGTCTCTTAATATTTAAACTTACTTCTCGACGTAAATCTCCTTCAATAATATATTTAGAAACTTGATTTCTCAATTTTTCTAATTGTTCTTCTGATAAATTCTTAATTTTTATATATGGCTCTATACCTGACGAAGTACAAATAGTCTGAGAAATATTTCTTCCTATACCATAAATTGACCTTAAAGCAATAACTGTATGTTTATTATCTGGTATATTAATTCCTGCTATACGTGCCACAATTATATACTCCTATAATTGTTTTATGAAAATTTTTAGTAATTATCCTTGACGTTGTTTATGTTTAGGATCAATACATATAACTCTTACTACACCTCTACGTTTTATAATTTTGCAATTTCTACATAATTTTTTTACTGAAGTACGAACCTTCATTGATTTATTTTCCCTTAAAAATTTTCATCCAATTAATAATTGTATTTATATCATTTCATTTCTTCTTAATTTTTTTAAAAAATGATTCATATTGTTTAGACATAATGATAGTTTGTACTTGAATCATAAAATCCATTATAACAACTACTACAATCAGTAGTGAGGTTCCACCAAAATGAAATGGTACTTTTAAAATACTTCGTATTAATTCAGGAATTAAACAAATAAAACATACATATAAAGCTCCTATTAGAGTTAAACGGTTGATAATTTTATCGATATATTTTGCCGTCTGTTCTCCAGGACGAATACCAGGAACAAATGCTCCCGATTTTTTTAAATTATCTGCGGTTTCACGAGGATTGAAAACTAAATTAGTATAAAAAAAACAGAAAAAAATTATAGCTATACTATATAATATCATATATAAAGTTTTTCCAGGTTGTAAATGAACCAAAGCACTATTGATCCAATGCCATTTAATTCCTCCTCCAAACCATGATAAAATAGTTATTGGAAATAAAATTAAACTCGATGCAAATATTGCAGGTATAACACCAGCCATGTTTATTTTAATAGGTAAATGTGTACTATGTGGTGCAGTTCCACTATAATTTAAACGTCTCGAATGAGGTCTAATTGCATAATTCACAATTATACGTCTTTGTCCTTTTTCTATAAAAACTACAAAAAAAGTAATAACTAATATCAATAATATTATTAATAATAATATTAAAATATTTATATCTCCTTGGCGAGATTTTTCTAGGGTATTAATAATAGTATTTGGTAATCCAGCTACTATTCCCGCATAAATAATAAGGGAAGTTCCATTACCAATACCATATTCTGTCATCTGTTCTCCTAACCACATAAGAAACATAGTTCCAGTTACTAAACTAAATACTGCGGTTAAATAAAAAGAGAACCCCGTGTGTAATATTAATATTTGCATACCAGGTATATGTGGTAAAGTAGTAATTATTCCAATCGATTGAAAAACTGATAATATAAAAGTAGCATATCGTGTATACTGATTTATTTTATAACGTCCAATTTCACCCTCTTTTTTTATTTCAGCTAAACCTGAATGTATTACTGTGAGTAATTGAATAATAATAGAAGCTGATATATAAGGCATTACTCCTAAAGCAAATATTGAAGCACGGCTTAATGCACCTCCCGAAAACATATTAAACATGTCTACTAAGGTTCCATGTTGTTGTTCTACTAATTTTGACAAAAACATAGTGTTGATTCCTGGAATTGGTACAAAACACCCAATTCTAAAAATTAGAATTGCAGTAATAACAAAAATCAGTCTACGTTTTATTTCACTATAACTACTAAAAAATGAATTAGGTTTATTAATAATACTATTCATTTATTTCTCTATTATGCTACCAACACTTTCTAGGGCTTTACAAGCCCCTTTAGTAACTCTTATTCCCTTATTGGTTTTGATAGTAACAGGAATTAATACTCTCCCTGAGAGAATAATTTTTACAAATTTTATATTTTTACCAATAACACCAGCCGTTTTTAACGAATGTAAGTCAATTAGATTCTTATCTACCTGATTTAAATCAGAAAGTGTAATTTGGCTAGTAAATCTTGACTGTTGTGAATAAAATCCAAATTTCGGTAAACGACGAGATAAAGGCGTTTGCCCACCTTCAAAAGCTCTTTTTACCATACCACCTGAACGAGATTTTTGTCCTTTATGACCGTATCCACATGTTTTACCTGTTCCTGAACCAATTCCACGACCTACTCTTTTTTTTACACGTTTAGAATTTACAGATGGATATAAAGTATTTAAATACATCTATTTCTCCATGTTTTTTACTATTTTTATCATATAGTAAATATGATGTAACATTCCTCTCACTGAAGGTGTATCTTCACGTTCTACAGTATGCCCAATATGACGCAAACCTAACGCACGTAATGTAGCTCTATGTTTGGGTAAACGTCCAATTGCACTACGTACCTGAGTTATTTTAATAAAATTAGCCATAATTTAATTAATATTAAGTAGTATTTTTATAAAAAAATATTTATTTTTTAATAAATATTTTTACCTCTTTTAGCTGCTATCATTTTTGGAGATCTCATCTTAGCTAATCCGTTAAAAGTTGCACGAACCACATTAATAGGATTAGTAGAACCATAAGTTTTTGCTAAAACATTTCGAACTCCAACAACTTCTAATACAGCACGCATTGCTCCTCCCGCAATAATGCCAGTTCCTTCATACGCCGGTTGCATAATAATCTTGGATCCAGTATATACTGCTTTAATCTGATATTGTAATGTACCATTTTTTAACATAACATTAATCATGTTACGACGAGCTTTTTCCATAGCTTTTTGAATAGCTAGAGGTACTTCACGTGCTTTTCCATAACCAAAACCTACTTTTCCATTACCATTTCCTACTACAGTCAATGCAGCAAAACTAAAAATGCGTCCACCTTTAACTGTTTTAGAAACGCGATTAACTACTATCATTTTCTCTTGCAGTTCACAAACTTGTTGATTATTAATATGATTTTTAATCATGAATTTTTTATTCCTTTACTTTAGAAGAACATTATTAATTAAAATTCCAGTCCCTCACTCCTAGCAGCATCAGCTAAAGCTTTAACACGACCATGATACAAAAAACCAGATCTATCAAAAGATACTCTTCGTATTCCTTTTTTTAAAGCACGTTCTGCGATTATTTTACCAACTTTTTCGGCTGCCGTTTTATTACCCGTATTTATTAATTGATTTTTGAGATCTTTATCTAAAGTAGAAGCAGCGGCTAATACTTGGCAACCAGTTGAAATAGGTATTATAATTTGTGCATAAATGTGGCGCGAACTACGGTAAATTACTAATCGTATACTATTAATTTTTTTAAAATGATTCCGTGCATGTGCACTACGACGAAGTCTAATAGATTTTTTATACATATGCTTTATTTCTTTTTTGCTTCTTTAAGACGGATTACTTGGTTACTATAACGAATACCTCTTCCTTTATAAGGTTCAGGACGACGATAACTATATATATCGGCTGCTACTTGACCAACTAATTGTTTATCAGCACCTTTTATAATTATCTCTGTAGCAGAAGGACATTCAGCTTTAATTCCATAGGGTAATTTATAATATATCAAATGTGAAAAACCTAAAGATAAAGATAATATTTCATTATCAATAGATGCACGAAAGCCTATACCAACTAATTGTAATGTTTTACTAAAACCTTTAGTGACTCCAATAATCATACTATTAATAATAGCACGTGTGGTACCCGCTTGCGTCCATCCATTTATAGATCCTAATCGTGGTTTAAATGTTAAACAATTATCAATTTTTATAATTTTTACATTATCATTAATAATACGAATAAGCTTACCATAATTTCCTATAATATAAATTAATTGATCTTCTAATTTAACTTGCACTTCATTAGGAATTTTAATTGGATTTTTTGCAACACGAGACATAATTTCTTAACTCCATTAAAAATAATTTAAGCTACATAACATATAATTTCTCCTCCTATACCCTTTTTACGAGCTGATTTATCGGTCATTATTCCTTGAGAAGTAGAAATCACCGCAATTCCTAAACCATTCATTATTTTTGGTAATTCCTCCTTACGTTTATAAATACGCAATCCTGGTTTGCTAATTCTCTCAATCATTTCTATTACAGGGTTATCAGAAAAATATTTTAGATCAATTTTTAATAATTTATTATTGATAATTTCATATCCTTTAATATAACCTTCTTCATATAAAATCTCAGCAATATTTTTTTTGATATTTGAAAATTGCATAGTTACATAACTAAATTTTGCAGATTGTCCATTACGAATACGGGTTATCATATCAGAAATTGGATCTTGCATGTTCATTTTTTTTTCCTTAGATTATTGTGACTCCTACTAACTACCTACCAGCTAGCTTTTTTTAGACCTGGAATTTCTCCCCGCATAGCTGCTTCACGAAGTTTTATACGACTTAATCCAAATTTACGAAGGAAACCATGTGGTCTTCCAGTTTGACGACAACGATTACGTTGACGACACGGACTAGAATCACGAGATAAATTTTGTAATTTAAATCCTGCATTCATTTTTTCTTTCTCTGATAATTTATTATTATTAATAATTTTTTTTAGTTCAATACGTTTGGTAAATAATTTATTTGCCATTTTAACTCGTTTCATCTCACGAGATATCATTGATTTTTTAGACATTGAAATCCTTACTTCATTCAATTTGTTCTAAAAGGAAAATTAAATGCACTTAATAAATAATGTGCTTCTTTATCCGATATAGCTGTAGTAGTAATAGTAATATCTAAACCTCGAATATGATCAATTTTATCATAAATAATTTCTGGAAAAATAATTTGCTCTTTAATCCCAATGCTATAATTTCCATATCCATCAAAAGATCTAACTGACAAACCTCTAAAATCACGAATGCGCGGAATTACAATCCAAATTAAACGTTCTAAAAAATTCCACATACGCTCTCCCCTTAACGTAACTTTACATCCTATAGGATATCCTTTACGGATTTTAAATCCTGATATAGATTTACGTGCTCGAGTTATCAAAGGTTTTTGACCAGAAATCGCAGTTAAATCGGCAATTGCGTTTTCCAGAATTTTTTTATCCGATACAGCTTTTCCCACTCCCATATTTAATGTTATTTTTTTAACCTTAGGGACTTGCATGACTGATTTATACTTAAAATGAATCATTAGTTTCTTAATTACTTCTGATTTATAGAAATCATGCAATTGTACCATCTAAAATTTACTCCGTAATGATTTGATTAGTGGATTTTAAAAATCTAATTTTTTTTCTTCCTTGATCGAATTTAAATCCAATCCGATCCGGTTTACCAGTTTTGATATTGTAAATAGCTACATTACTAATTGCAATTGGTGATTCTTTTAAAACAATTCCTCCAGGTTTATTTAAAGTAGGACTGGCTTTTTCATGATGCTTAACCAAATTAATACCTTCAATAATAATTTTACCTGAATCTAAAATTCTTTTGACTTTTCCTCGTTTACCTTTATTTTTACCTGTTATGATTACTACTTCATCTCCCTTATGAATTTTTGCTGCCATTATTTATTTCTCCTTTTTATAAAACTTCTGGAGCTAAAGAAAGTATTTTCATAAATTTTTCATTGCGTAATTCTCTAGTAACTGGTCCAAAAATTCTGGTACCAATAGGTAATTCAGTACTATTATTTAATAGAACACAGCAGTTTGTATCAAAACGTATTACAGACCCATCAATACGACGTATTCCTTTTTTACTACGTACAATTACTGCTTTTAAAACATCACCTTTTTTTACTTTCGCTCTAGGTGTGGCATCTTTTACTGAAATTTTAATTATATCACCAATATTTGCATAACGACGGCGTGATCCTCCAAGTACTTTGATACACATTACCTTTCGTGCACCTGAATTATCCGCTATAGTAAGAATACTTTGTTGTTGAATCATAAAAAATATTACCTACATAATTAAATAAAATTTGATTTTTTAACTAAAGTGACTAATCTCCAAGCTTTAGTTTTAGATAGAGGACGACATTCTGTGATTTCTACCAAATCACCAATATTACATTGATTAAATTCATCATGAATGTGTAACTTATTAGTACGTTTTATGAATTTACCATAAATAGGATGTTTATAAACTCTATCAATCAGAACTACTGCAGATTTTTGCATTCGATTACTTACTACTCGTGCTTGTATGGTTCTCTTTTTTTTAATCATTATTTGAACTCACTTTTTTATTAATCAAATTTTTAATACGAGCTATATTTTTACGTGCTTCTTTTAATAAATTATTATTTTGTAGTCCTTGATTCATCTTTTTTTGTATACGTAAATTAAATAATTCCTGTTGTAAATTAACTAATTCTTTTTTTAAAATAGAAAGATCTTTTTTATTTAAATTAAGCAAAGTTTTTTTATCCATTATACTATCATCGGATTTATAAATATTGTTTTTATTGGTAATTTAGCCGCCGCTAATTTAAAAGCTAAGCGAGCTAACTCTTCCGTTACTCCATCCATTTCGTATAATATTTTACCAGGTTGAATAGGTGCAACCCAAAATTCAACATTACCTTTTCCTTTTCCCATTCGTACTTCTAAAGGTTTTTTAGTCATAGGTTTATCTGGAAAAATACAGATCCATATCTTCCCTTGACGTTTAATTGTACGACTCATAACTCTTCTCGCAGCTTCAATTTGAGAAGCGGTTATCATGCCGCGTTGTATTGCTTTTAATCCAAAACTGCCAAACTTTATTTCATTACTAGTAGATAATCCTTTATTTCGACCTTTTTGCATTTTTCTAAATTTCGTGTTTTTAGGTTGCAACATCAGATTTTCTCCTTTAAATTATCTATGGATTTGCTTTTATTACGATGTTGCTTTTTATTAGGTCTGGTTATTTTTTCTGAGACAACTAAAGGAATACCAGTAGGAATAACATGACCAAAAATTTCACCTTTAAAAATCCATACTTTAACACCAATTACACCGTAATTGGTATAAGCTTCAGAAATACTGAAATCAATATCTGCTCGTAAAGTATGTAATGGAACACGTCCTTCACGGTACCATTCTCTACGAGCTATTTCAGCTCCTCCAATTCTTCCACTTATTTCCACTTTTATTCCTTTAGCACCTAATCTCATAGCATTTTGTACTGCTCTTTTCATAGCACGCCGAAACATAATACGACGTTCTAATTGAGAAGCAATACTATCTGCAACTAGTTTAGCATTTAATTCAGGTTTACGTACTTCTGTAATATTGATTTGACAAGGTACACCTGCAATATCCGCCAATTTATGACGTAATTTTTCTATATCTTCCCCTTTTCTACCTATAATAATACCTGGTCGTGCAGTATAAATAGTTATGCGAACACTTTTAGCGGGACGTTCAATAAAAATATGAGACAAAAACGCTTTTGCAAGGGTTTTATTCAAAAATTCCCGAATTTTCTCATCACTTTCTAAGTTTTTAGCATAATCTTTATGGCTAGCAAACCAACTCGAATTCCAAAATTTAGTAATTCCTAATCTCATACCATTTGGATGTACTTTATGTCCCATAATAAATCTCCAGCTCTTTCTAAAATATTATTGATCTGAAACAATTATTGTTATATGACTTCTATACTTCATAATTCGATCAGTACGTCCTTTAGCACGTGGCAAAGAGCGTTTTATAGTTGAACCTTTATCAATAAAAATTTTTATAATTTTTAATTGATCAATATCAGAACCATCATTATGTTCAGAATTAGCAATAGCTGATTCTAAAACTTTTTTAAGAATTACAGCAGCTTTTTTTTTATTATAAGTTAAAATATTTAATGCTTGCGATACTTTTTCTCCCCTTAATTGATCGGCAACTAAACGAATCTTTTGTGCTGAAGAAAGTGCATTATGATGTCGAGCTATAGTTTGCATTTAATATTATTTATTCCTCCACCCATTAAATTCAATTGATTACTAAGAAGAGCGTTTTTTAATCTTTTTATCCGCTGTATGATGCCCACGATAAGTTCGTGTGGGGGCAAATTCTCCTAATTTATGACCAACCATTTCTTCAGTAATAAATATAGGAACATGTTGACGCCCATTATGAACAGAAATAGTTAATCCAATCATATTAGGAAAAATAGTTGAACGACGAGACCAAGTTCTTAAGATCTTTTTATCTTTTTTTTCTAATGCTTTTTCAACTTTTTTAAATAAATGTTGGTCAATAAAAGCACCTTTCTTGATAGAACGTGGCATTATACTATATCCTCTCTCTATGGTTTTTTGTTACGATACTGCACTATAAATTTATTAGTACTTTTATTTTTACGAGTTTTTTTACCTTTAGTAGGTATACCCCAAGGAGTTACTGGATGTTTTCCAAAATTTCGTCCTTCACCACCTCCATGAGGGTGATCAATTGGATTCATTGCTGTTCCTCTTACTGTTGGACGATCACCTAACCATCTTTTAGCACCCGCTTTTCCTAAAACACGTAACATATGTTCAGAATTACCTACTTCTCCTATTGTGGCACGGCAATAACAATAAAAGCGTCTTAATTCTCCTGAACGTAAACGAATAATTACATGCGAATTTTCACGGGTGATTATTTGTGCTGATGATCCTGCTGAACGTGCAATTTGTCCTCCTTTACCCTGCTTAATTTCTATATTATGCACAATCGTTCCTATGGGTATTTTAAAAAAAGGTAAAGTATTTGCTATTCTTATAGGAGCATCATCTCCTGATTGAATTTTATCTCCAATTTTTAATCCTTTCGGTGCTAAAATATAACGACGCTCACCATCTTGATATAAGAGTAAAGCAATATTTGCCGATCTATTAGGATCATATTCAATCCTTTCCACAAAAGCAAGAATATCATCCTTATTTCGTTTAAAATCAATTAGCCTATATTGTTGTTTATGTCCTCCTCCAATATGGCGTGTAGTAATTACACCTTGATTATTTCTGCCACCAGTTTTCAATTTTTTTTTAGTTAATGAACGAAAAGGAGCGCCTTTATAAATATCATAATTAACTAATCGAATAACATGGCGACGACCCGGAGAGGTTGGTTTACATTTAATTAATGTCATTATTAATTTTTTCCATTACTCTATACTATTATTTAGTAAATCTATTTTTTGTCCGGACTTTAAATAAATATAAGCTTTTTTCCAATTACGCCTACGCGATTTAATCCTTTTAGATTTACTAAAATGATGTTTTTCTTTCCCTTTTACTTGTAAAGTATTTACCATGGTAACTTCTATATTAAAAATTTTTTCTATAGCTATTTTTATAGCGGCTTTAGTTGCATCTTTCGCAACCTCAAAAATAACAATATTATTAGTTTTTTCGATATTAGAGGATTTTTCAGAAACATGAGGAAAGTGTAATATTTTATGATATATCATTTTTTCATCATTCATCATATTAATATTTCTTCCAATTTTTTAATTGCATCTACAGTAATTATAACATTATTAAATCCAACCAAACTCATTGGATCTATATTTTTAAATGTTCTCACATCTACTCGGTATAAATTGCGTGCTGCTAAAAATAAATTTTCATTCCATTTACTAGTAATAATTAACACATTATCGATTATAAATTCATTTAATTTATTTACTAAATCTTTCGTTTTATAAGATGTTACAGAAAAATCCTGAAAAATCATTATACGATTTTGTCGTATCAATTCTGATAAAATACTTTTTAATGCACCTCGATACATTTTTTTATTTAATTTAGGTAAATATTGTTTAGGTTTAGTAGCAAAAGTCACACCACCCGAACGCCAAATTGGACTTTTAACTGATCCAGCTCTTGCTCTCCCTAGACCTTTTTGACGCCATGGTTTTTTATTTGAACCTTTTACTTCTGATCTATTTTTCTGTGCTTTCGTCCCTTGACGACCTCTAGCAGCAAAAGCAACTACAACTTGATGTATTAGAGATTGATTAAAAGCTTTTCCAAAAATTTTTTCCGATACTGTTATCACATTACAAGTATCTTTTATTAGTAATTCCATCTTCATCTCCTAGATGAGCAGAATTTTATAGCTGGTCTTACCGTAATTTCACTACCAGTAAATCCCGGAATAGATCCTTTAACTAATAAATAATTATTTTCTATATCTACACGAATTATTTTCATATTTTGAATAGTGACACGTTCATTTCCTAATCTTCCTGCCATTTTTTTTCCTTTAAAAACTCTTCCTGGAGTCTGATTTTGTCCAATAGATCCTGGAACACGATGAGATAAAGAATTCCCATGACTAGCATCTTGGGTATGGAAATTCCATCGTTTCACAGTTCCAGCAAATCCTTTACCTTTAGAAGTTCCTGTAATATCTACTTTTTGTAAATTAGTAAAATTACTTACATTAAGACTTTTGCCTATAACAAATTCACTTTCATTTTCTTCTGATGCATACACTTTAAATTCTTTTAAAATTCGTCCCGGATTCACTCCTGCTTTTTTAAAATGTCCGGATTTAGGTTTATTAACACGACTAGATTTTAGTTTACCTGTGGTTACTTGAATAGCATTATAACCATTATTTATATTTTTTTTTATTTGAGTAATATAATTATTTTCAATTTTTATTACAGTTACTGGAATAGATTCTCCATCTTTTGTAAAAATACGAGTCATTCCAATTTTAGTACCTACTAAACCAATCATTATTTTTATAATCCTTATTATAATAAACTTATTGATTTTGTTAAAAGAATTATCGTAAGCTAATTTGTACATCTACTCCTGATGCTAAATCTAAACGCATTAAAGCGTCAACGGTTTTTTCAGTTGGTTTAAGAATATCAACTAGGCGTTTATGAGTACGTATTTCATATTGATCTCTAGCATCTTTATTTACATGAGGAGAAATCAAAATTGTAAAACGTTCTTTATGTGTAGGTAATGGAATAGGACCTCTTACTTGGGCTCCTGTGCGTTTCGCGGTTTCAACAATTTCTAAAGTTGATTTATCTATTAAACGATGATCAAACGCTTTAAGACGAATACGTATTCTTTGATTTTGCATTATGCTTCTTCTCTCAAATTTGAAAAGTCAAAAAACTAAAATCTAGTCTAATCATACTGGATTTATTCGTTAAATATATTTAAAATCCATTATCCGTTAGGAATTTTTTATAATATAGTAATTATTTTTTTTAAACTTAATCTTCATATATAATAATACTTTATTCTAACTAATTACTTTCGTAACTAATCCTGCACCTACAGTACGACCACCTTCTCGAATAGCAAATCTTAGTCCCTCATTCATAGCAATAGGATGAATAAGATTCACTAACATTTTTATGTTATCTCCCGGCATTACCATTTCTACTTCCTTGGGTAATTCAATTGTACCAGTAACATCCGTGGTACGAAAATAAAATTGAGGTCTATAACCATTAAAAAATGGAGTATGACGACCACCTTCATCTTTATTAAGAATGTATACTTCAGCTTCAAATTTAGAATGGGGATTAATAGAATTAGGCTTAGCTAATACTTGTCCTCGTTCAATATCGTCTCGTTTTATACCTCTTAATAAAACTCCAATATTTTCACCGGCACGTCCTTCATCTAATAACTTACGGAACATTTCTACTCCAGTACATATAGATTTTACGGTATTTCTAATACCTACTATTTCTACTTCTTCACCTATCTTTATTATTCCTTGTTCTACACGTCCAGTCACTACTGTTCCTCTACCTGAGATAGAAAAAACATCTTCAATTGGCAATAAAAATGGTTTATCAATATTACGTTGGGGTTCAGGTATATAATTATCTAGATGATTGGCTAATTCAACGATTTTTTCTTCCCAATTATTATTTCCCTCTAAGGCTTTTAATGCGGATCCCTGCACCATAGGTGTAGTATCTCCCGGAAAATCATATTGTGATAGTAAATCACGAACTTCCATCTCTACTAATTCTAGTAACTCTTCATCCTCAACCATATCACATTTATTCAAAAATACGATGATATAAGGTACACCTACTTGACGAGCTAAAAGAATATGTTCTCTAGTTTGTGGCATAGGACCATCTGTTGCAGCAACAACTAATATTGCACCATCCATTTGTGCCGCTCCAGTTATCATATTCTTCACATAATCTGCATGTCCGGGACAATCTACATGTGCATAATGACGAGTTAGAGTATCATACTCTACATGAGAAGTATTGATTGTAATACCTCTGGCTTTTTCTTCAGGAGCATTATCAATTTGATCAAAACCATAAGCAGACCCTCCGTATTTTTTTGCTAATACACTAGTAATTGCTGCTGTTAAAGTAGTTTTTCCATGATCAACATGACCTATTGTTCCCACATTAATATGTGGTTTTTTACGAGTAAATTTTTCTTTAGACACAACTCATTCCTTAAATAAATTTTATGTTTTTATTAGAGATCTAATATTTTCGAAATTAATTATAATACCAAAATATCACCTATGGTGGGATTCTATAATAGAATCACTAATATTCATAGGAGCTTCATTGTATTTTAAAAACTCCATTGAATAAGAACCTCTTCCTTGTGTTTGAGATCTCAAATCGGTAGCATATCCAAACATCTCTGATAATGGAACCTGAGCACGAATAATTTGAATATTATTATTTTCTTCCATACTTTCAATTATTCCTCTACGACGTGTTAAATCGCCAATAACATCACCCATATAATCTTTTGGTATTTGTATTTCTACTTTCATGATGGGTTCTAAAATCACAGGATGTGCTTTTCTAAATCCTTCTTTAAAGGCTATAGAAGCTGCAATTTTAAAAGCAATTTCAGATGAATCCACTTCATGGTACGAACCATCAAAAAGTGTTACTTTTACATCAACAATTGGATAACCAGCTATAACCCCATTTTTAATTTGTTCTTGAATTCCTTTATCTATTCCAGGGATATATTCTTTAGGAATTACTCCTCCTACTATTGCATTAATAAATTCATATCCTCCCAATCCTTCGGATCTAAATGGTTCTATTCTTAACCAAACATGACCAAATTGTCCGCGACCTCCCGATTGACGAATATATTTTCCCTCTTGTTCAATAACTTTACGAATGGTTTCACGATAAGCCACCTGGGGTTTTCCAATCTTAGCTGCAATATTAAATTCACGAAACATTCTATCTTTAATAATTTCTAAATGTAATTCTCCCATTCCGGCAATAATTGTCTGACCTGATTCAATATCAGTCGACACATGAAAAGATGGATCTTCTTTCGTCATTTTTCCTAAAACTATACTCATTCTTTCTTGATCTATTTTAGTTTTAGGTTCTATGGCTACTGAAATTACTGGTTCTGGAAAATCCATTTTTTCTAAAATTATAGGATGATGTGGATCACAAAGAGTATCACCCGTATTAACATCTTTAAGTCCAACTGCAGCTGCAATATCTCCAGCTCTAACTTCTTTTATTTCTTCTTTTTTATTAGCATGCATTTGTACTATGCGTCCAAATCTTTCTCGTTGACCTTTCACTGAATTAAATACAATATCACCGCAATTAACTACTCCTGAATACACTCTAAAAAAGGTTAAATTACCTACAAATGGATCTGATGCTACTTTAAATGCTAAAGCTGAAAAAGATTCATTATCGTCGGATTGACGTATAATTTTATTATTATCTAGATAAACTCCATTAATAGCCGGTATATCAATAGGAGCAGGTAAATATTCAACAATAGCATCCAAGATAGTCTGAACTCCTTTATTTTTAAAAGCAGATCCACAGGTAACTAATAAAATTTCATTTTTTAAAACACGACTACGCAAAGATGATTTTATTTCTTTCTCAGTTATAGATTCACCATTTAAATATTTATACATTAGATCTTCTGATGATTCTACTGCACATTCCACTAAATTTTGATGCCACTTTGTAGCTATTGTTTTTATTTCTGTTGGAATATCACGAGATATAAAAGTTACTCCATTATCTTTATCATTCCAATAAATAGCTTTCATACTTACTAAATCTATTACACCACTAAATTTATCCTCCACACCAATTGGTAATTGAATTGGTACTGGATTAGCTGATAATCTACTTTTTAGTTGTTCAACTACTTTTAAAAAATTTGCTCCGGTACGATCCATTTTATTAATAAATGCTATACGAGGAACATTATATTTATTTGCTTGTCTCCATACTGTTTCTGATTGTGGTTGAACTCCGCCAACCGCGCAATATATCATTAGTACACCATCTAATACACGCATTGAACGTTCCACTTCAACTGTAAAATCTACATGTCCTGGTGTATCTATAATATTAATGCGATGTGGTTCAAATTGTTTAAACATACCTGACCAAAATGCCGTCGTAGCAGCTGAAGTAATAGTAATCCCTCTTTCTTGTTCTTGTTCCATCCAGTCCATAGTAGCTGCACCATCATGAACTTCTCCTATTTTATGATTTACTCCGGTATAGAATAAAATTCGTTCAGTAGTAGTAGTTTTACCAGCATCAATATGTGCACTAATACCAATATTACGGTAATGTGTAATAGGTGTTATACGAGCCATTTAACTCCTCTAATTTATTGCAATAAAATTAATCATAATATACCTATCTAACTAATATAATTATATCTTAATTACCATCTATAATGAACAAATGCTTTATTAGATTCAGCCATTCTATGTACTTCTTCACGTTTTTTAACAGCATAGCCTTTGTTTTCAAATGCTTCAAACAACTCATTTGCCAACCTTTGAGCCATTGATTGATCTTTTCTTTTTCTAGCGGCTTCAACTATCCATCGCATTGCAAGAGTATTACGTCGTACATTACGTACTTCAACAGGTATTTGATATGTAGAACCACCTACTCTTCGTGATTTTACTTCTAATAAAGGACGAACATTTTCTAATGCTAACTCAAAAGTTTTTAATTCGTCTTTTCCAGAACGGTTTGTAACCATTTTTAATGCGGAATATACTATTTTTTCAGCAACTGATTTTTTTCCCTTTACCATTAATATATTAATAAATTTAGCTAATAATTCTGACTGAAATTTAGGATCAGCCATAATTTTTCGTTCACCAAAAACTCTCCGACGTGACATAATTTAATACTCCATCTATATAATGATATTATAAATAATAATTATTTTTTTTTCTTAGTACCATATTTAGATCGAGCATTTTTGCGATCTTTAACTCCGGAACAATCATAAGCTCCCCTGATTGTATGATAACGTACTCCGGGTAAATCTTTCACACGTCCTCCACGAATCAATACTACTGAATGTTCTTGCAAATTATGACCTTCTCCTCCAATATAAGAGGTTACTTCAAAACCATTAGTTAAACGAACTCTACATACTTTACGCAAAGCAGAGTTAGGTTTTTTAGGAGTAGTAGTATATACTCTAGTACATACTCCTCTTTTTTGTGGACAGCTTTGTAATGCTGGAACATTGCTCTTACTAATTTTCGTTCTTCTAGATTTTCGTACTAATTGATTTATAGTGGTCATTTTTATATAATATATCCTGGTTTTTTAGATCTTAGTTTTTCAAATCATTACCAATGTAGTTGTTGTTGATGATTAGTAGAAAGCGTTATAAATTCATCATAATTAATTAAATTAACATTTGATGACATTAAATTTAACACTCCACGTGCTTCTACATCATTGCTTAGTGCATATTTAGTTACTGGAATAATGGATAATTCATTTAAAATAACATTGGTTTTAAAACCCATAATTATTCCATCTTGTAACATTAAAATTTCATCACCATGCATTAAATAATGTAAAAAAATATCTTGATCTATTTGATGTAAAGGATGTGATAAAATATGTAACATGTAGTTTAAATAAAGATGCTTAAAATGTTAATATTTTTTTAAATAAATGTAGTTTTTTTTTCAAATCTGAAGGAGATAAAATCTGCACAGAAATTAAAAATTCAGTTTTTAAATGAATTCCCCTTTCTATTAATGACATCCCACATACATATATATACTTTATATCATACAGTTCTAAAATTTGAAAGCTATTAACATAATGACGTGATAATATTTTATCGGGTTTTTGAAAAGGATAAATTTGCAATACTCCATCACCAATAAAAAATAATCCGATCTCGTTAGTAAAGGCAGCTGTTGCTAATACTAAATCTAAACCTTCACGACCACCAGTGGTTCCATGAGGAGAATGCAAAAAAACAAAAGCAATCGGTTTCAAAACTGTATCAATCTGTCACACTTTAGTATGGACATAACTAAGCTTCCTAATCCACATATTGTAAATCCAGTTTCTATATTATCAATTACTTCTAATGTTTTTCGGTTAGCAAATTTTCCGACTCCTCTTCTCATAGCAGCAGATGAGCAAACATGTAAGGGAACACCATTATCAAGATTCATTCGATACCAAGCACGTACTATATCAAATTCATCATTAGATGGATAACAATAACGATTAGCATTATATATTCCTTCTCCATAAAAAAAAATTAAATCTAAGCGGTGTTTTAAATTACAACTAAGAATTTTTTGAGCAAATAAATAAGCACTACGCGCATTTTGTGTGCCATAAGCAGGACCTGTCACAAATAAAATAAACTGCATTATATTCTTTTTCCTGAAAAGATTATTAAATAATGTGATTAATTGGAGTTGAATCAATCTTATTTGACATATTTGATATGTCAATATAAAACAACAATCTATTATAGATAAAAACTAACTGTAGTAGAACAAAATTTCCATAATTTTTTCATTAATTGTATAATTTAAAAAATTTTTAGTTAATTTTAACAAATGAATACACAAGGAATATAAATATGGCAATAACCCATTCAAAAACTCAAGTTCTAATTATTGGTGCTGGTCCCGCAGGATATTCTGCAGCATTTAGATGTGCGGATTTAGGATTACAAACATGTATTATAGAATCTAAAGATTCCTTGGGTGGAGTTTGTCTAAATGAAGGATGTATCCCTTCTAAAGCCTTATTAGATATTTGTAAATTATTTTTTCAAATAAAGAAAATGAATCAAAAAGGAATTTTTTCATCAATACCTAACATCAATCTTAATGAAGTACGTAACTGGAAAAAAACTGTAGTGAATAAATTAAGAGGTGGATTAGCAACCATGGCTAAACATCGCAATGTTACTGTCATTAAAGGTACAGCGGAATTTTTCGATTCTCATACAGTAATTGTTAAGCAAAATAGTACTTTCACCAAAATCACATTTGAGAATGTTATTATTGCTACGGGTTCGAGTCCAATCGAAATTCCTTTAAGTTATTGTCATGAAGATAATAGAATATGGAATTCAACAAACGCTTTATCTCTTCCATTTATTCCTTCTAGATTTCTAATTATTGGAGGAGGTATTATAGGATTAGAAATGGCTACTATTTATCACTCACTAGGATCACAAATTGATATAATAGAGTTATATGATCAGCTAATACCTGGGCTAGATCAAGATTTAATTGATTTTTTCACTAAAATAATAAATAAACAATTTAATTTAAGATTAAATACTAAAGTTATAGAAATACAATCAAAAAACAATGGTATTCATGTTTTAATGCAAGGTAAAAATGCAATTTCTGAATCTAAAATTTATGATGCAGTTTTAATAGCTATAGGAAGAAAACCAAATACAGATTTAATTAATCTACAAAGAATTGGTGTAGAATTGAATAACCAAGGATTTATTATTGTTGATCAACAAATGCGTTCTAATATTTCTCATATTTATGCGGTTGGAGATGTGGTGGGGCAACCTTTATTAGCACATAAAGGTATGCACGAAGCACATATTGCTGCAGAAGTGATTGCAGGAAAAAAACATTTTTTTAATCCACAGGTTATACCGTGCATAGCTTATACTGAACCAGAAATAGCTTGGATAGGAATCAGTGAAAAACAGGCGAATATACAAAATATTAAATATAATGTAGGAATTTATCCCTGGTCTGCATCAGGACGAGCTATTGCATGTGATTGTTCTAATGGAATTACGAAATTGATTACTAATAAATTCAATAATATTATTATAGGAGGAGGAATTGTAGGTCATAATTGCAGTGAAATAGTTGGTGAAATAGCATTAGCAATTGAAATGCAATGTAATCTTGAAGATCTTGCTCTTACTATTCATGCACATCCCACTTTATATGAATCTATAGGTATTACAGCTCAAATAATGCTAGGTACAGCAACTGATTTTTTAAATAAAAAAAACCAAAATTAGCAAGAAGTGATAAATTTGATCTAAATATAGAGAGATTACCTTTGTAATTGGTGAGGATAAAATATATTCTAATTATCTAACTAAAACTATTATAAATATAATAATTTTTTTAAAAAATTATTATAACATAATAGTATATTTGAATGAATTTAATTAAATTCCTTATTTTTTATTTGGAAAAATGTTATAGATTTTACAAAATGAAAAATATTGAAGTAATTTTAACCAAAGAGATGATTGAATATCGTATAAAAAATCTTGGAAAATCCATCTCTAATTATTATAAGTATAGCAAGATAGAATTAATTATTATTGGATTATTGCGAGGATCATTTATTTTTGTAGCGGATTTGTGTAGAGAAATTACTCTTTCACATCAGATTGATTTTATGTTTATTTCTAGTTATGCAAACTCGCTATTTTCAGATCATAAAATTAATATTCTTAAAGATCTAGAATTAGATATTGAAGGAAAAAATGTTTTATTAGTGGATGATATTATTGATTCCGGTTATTCTTTAAAAACCATATATGATTTGCTGATTTTAAGAAAACCCAAATCTTTATTAATTTGTACTTTATTAGATAAACCAGCATGTAGAATAGTTAATGTTGAAGTAAGTTGGACAGGTTTTAGTATCTCTAATGAATTTGTAATAGGTTATGGTATGGATAATGCACAAAATTATCGTCATCTTCCTTATATTGGTAAATTAATACCGTGAAAAAAAATTATTTTAAACCGTATGCACTGGAAATAAGAAATCTTATTAAAAAATATGGTGAAATATATGCTTTAAAAGAAATAAACTTGAAAGTTTCAAATGGAGATTTTTATGCTTTATTAGGTCCAAATGGAGCGGGTAAAACTACTGTAATTGGTATTATCACTTCATTAATTAATAAAAGCTCTGGAAATATCAAGATATTTGGATACGATTTACAAAAAAATGTCATTGAAGCTAAAAGTCTTCTTGGTTTAGTACCACAAGAATTTAATTTTAATCCCTTTGAAAACGTATTACAAATAATAACTAATCAAGCAGGTTATTATGGAATAAATAAACGTGAAGCAATGAAAAAAGCTGAAAAATATCTAAATGAATTAGATTTATGGAATGATCGTTATCAAACAGCTCGAATGCTTTCAGGAGGTATGAAACGTCGGCTTATGATTATTCGAGCATTAATACATTCACCTAAACTACTTATATTAGATGAACCAAGCGCTGGAGTAGATATTCAATTACGTATTCTAATGTGGAATTTTTTAAAGAAATTAAACCATAGTGGTACCACTATTATTTTAACTACTCATTATTTAGAAGAGGCTGAAATATTATGTCGTAATATAGGTATTATTCAAAAAGGAATTTTGATAGAAAATACTTCTATGAAAGACTTATTAGCTAAATTAAAAACAGAAACGTTTATTTTAGATTTAGATAAAAATGGTCCTATACCACCCAAATTGATTGGATATCAATCCCAATTCATAGATAACTATACATTAGAAGTTGATATTTACCAAAATCAAGGATTAAATGACCTATTTAGCCAATTAAATAATAAAGGTGTAAAAGTATTAAGTATGCGTAATAAAGCTAATAAATTAGAAACTTTATTTGTAAAATTAATTAAAGAAAGTAAAGAGGTCTCTAAATGATCTTACCATATTGGATAGCTTTAAAAAGTATATGGAAAAAAGAAATTCATCGATTTACTAGGATTTGGATACAGACCTTAATGCCACCAGTAATTACCATGAGCTTATATTTTCTTATATTTGGCAATCTTATTGGTTCTGAAATTCATAAAATAAATGGTTTTAATTATGTTCAATTTATTGTTCCCGGCCTTATTATGATGTCGGTAATATCTAATTCTTATACTAATGTAGCATCTTCATTTTTTATTGCTAAATTTCAACGTAGTATTGAAGAATTATTAATAGCACCCATACCTACACATATTATTATTATAGGATATATAGGTGGGGGAGTAGCACGAGGAATTTCTGTAGGTTTTTTAGTAACTTTAATCTCTCTTTTATTTGTTCCTTTACATGTCTATTCTTGGACTATAATCCTATCCATTTTATTTTTAACCGTAATTTTATTTTCTCTAGCAGGATTACTAAATGCTTTATTTTCAAAAACTTTTGATGATATTAATTTAATACCTACGCTTATAATCACTCCATTAAGTTATTTAGGTGGAGTATTCTACTCAATCAATCTCTTACCTCCTTTGTGGCAAAATATTTCTAAATTTAATCCTATTGTATATATGATCAGTGGTTTTCGTTTAGGATTTCTTGGAATTCAAGACGTATCGATTTTATTTACAGTAGTAATACTTATAATAATGATTGTACTATTTTACATAGTAATATGGAAATTAATTGAACAGGGTTATGGATTAAAAAATTAATGAATTTTAACATCACTTTTTTTAACGTAAAATAATTTGTTTTTCACGAAATTCTGCTAAAGTTTTACAATCAATGCAAAGATTTGCAATAGGTTGAGCTTCAAGACGACGAATACCTATTTCTACTCCACATGTTTCGCAATAACCAAAAGTAGCTTTATCTATTTTTCTTAAAGTTTTTTCAATTTTTTTAATTAGCTTTCTTTCTCGATCTTTAGTACGTAGTGTTAGAT
This sequence comes from Candidatus Dasytiphilus stammeri, assembly GCA_041944835.1. Lineage (GTDB taxonomy): Bacteria > Pseudomonadota > Gammaproteobacteria > Enterobacterales > Enterobacteriaceae > Dasytiphilus > Dasytiphilus stammeri_K. The sequence continues at coordinate 192,041 of CP145879.1, forward strand.
TAAATTCTTCTTCCTGTACAGCTCTATCGATTGGATCAGGAAAATTGATGGGATCATTATTTGTTATATTATAATTGTTTTCTTCATGAAGTTGATTACACCAGGCCTGTAAGATTTTTTTAAAATGGTTTAGTTGGTTTTTGTTCATATATGGTTCACTGGGTGTTTCTTGATATGGTTCAACTCCAGCAATAGAAAGAAGACTTAAAGAGCTTTTTTTATCTTGCATGTAATTTCTCACCAAAAAATAGATAGTAAAAACTTAAAATGTGTTGTTTAAGCAATTTTTTATTAATTTAATTACATAAAACAATTTTTTAAAAAATAAATTAATCATCTCAAAATTGAGAAATGCATAAAATTATACTAAATTATACATATAAAACCTAATACCTTTTAGGTAAATATGAAAGATCATGCAAAAAAAAATTCATTTTTTATCGGGTTGTTAAAAGGAATAATAATAATTATGTTAATATTAATTATTATTTTCGGTATAATACTTGATCGTCAAATACGTAATCGTATTAATGGTAAAATATGGCAATTACCAAATTTAGTATATAGTCGTATAATAGATATTAACTCGAAGAGTTTATCTTATAATAAACCGAAAATAATTAAAATACTTCTCTCCAGAAGATACCGTCCAGTTACTAAAATTAGTAGAACTGGTGAGTTTATTGTAAATAATAATAGTATAGAAATTCTTCGTCGTCCCTTTAAATTTCCCAACAGTTTGAACTCTAAAAATTTTTTTCCTCTTCATTTATGTTTATTCTTCAAAAAAGGAATTTTAAACAAAATTGTTAATTTATATAATGGACAAAAATTATCATCCTTTCGTTTAGATCCTCTTTTATTAACTATATGGCCATTAAATAATCGAGAACAACGTTTATTTACTCCTATAGATCAATTTCCAGATATGTTGATATCTATACTTCTTGCTACTGAAGATAGAGAATTTTATAATCATGATGGTATTAGTATTTCCGCTATATGTAGAGCATTTTTAGCTAATCTAATTGCTGGAAGAACAATTCAAGGAGGTAGTACTATTACTCAGCAATTAGTTAGAAATTTGTTTTTAAATAATGAGCGTAGCCTGTGGCGTAAAATAAAAGAAGTTTATATGGCAGTTATTATGAATGCACGTTACAGTAAAAAGCATATTCTGGAAATTTATTTGAATGAGATTTTTTTAGGACACAAACAAAATGAACAAATTAGAGGTTTTCCATTAGCTAGTCTTTATTATTTTGGAAGACCCATTACAGAATTAGGATTTAAAGAACAAGTGTTATTAGTCGCTATGATAAAAGGAGCTTCAATATATAATCCTTATTATCATCCCAGACTCACTTTCAAAAGACGAAATATAGTACTTTCTATGTTATATAGAAACAAAATTATTAATTTACATCAATATATAATTCTTAAAAAAAGTTCGTTGGGAATTCAACCATTAACTCCAGATAAAAAGGATAAATATCCGGCTTTTATGCAAAAAATGATAATAGATTTATATCATCAAAAAAACTTAAATATTAACAATATATCTGGAATGAAAATATTTTCCACTTTAGATCCTATGATAGATAATGCAGCCAAGAAATCCATTACACAAGTCATACCTTTTTTACAAAAAAAACATGGATTACAAGATTTAGAAGGTGCTATAGTTATAATAGATCGTATAACTGGAGAAATAAGAAGTATTATAGGTGGTTCTCATCCTCAATTTGCAGGCTATAATAGAGCTTTACAAGCTAGACGTTCAATTGGCTCTTTAGTTAAACCCGTAATTTTTTTATCTGCATTAAATCAACCCACTTTATATAATTTAAATACTAAATTAAATGATATTCCGCTTGAATTACAATTGTCAAAAAATCATTTTTGGAAACCTCGTAATAATGATTATAGATTTGGAGGAAGTGTAACATTATTAGATACTTTAACATATTCAATAAACCTTCCTACAGTAAATTTAGGAGTATCATTAGGAATAAGAACTATTAATGAAAACCTCGTAAAATTAGGAATATCAAAAAATCATTTATCTATACTACCTTCACTATTATTAGGAGCATTGAATCTTACTCCATTTGAAGTTACTAAAATTTATCAAACTATAGCAAGTGGAGGCTATCAAGCACCTCTTTCAACTATTCGTTATATTGTTGATAGTGAGGATCATGTTATTTATAATAGTATTGCAAAAATACAAAAAGTATTTCCTACTCAAGCCACTTATTTAACTTTATATACCATGCAACAAGTTGTAAGTCATGGAACAGCTTACAAATTAGGATTTATATACCCTGATTATCAATTAGCTGCTAAAACTGGTACTACTAATAGATTGCATGATAGTTGGTTGGCAGGAATTAATGGAAAGGAAGTAGTTGTTATTTGGATAGGTAGAGATAATAATGAGTCAACTAAACTTTATGGTTCTAATGGAGCTTTGAATTTATATAAAATCTATCTCAAACATAGTGTTCCTACCCCTTTTTTATTATCTAAACCTAAAGAAATATCTATGATTAATATTAATCGTCAAGGTGATTTAATTTGCAATACAGCTAGTAATTTTCGTACAATTCCTATATGGAATATAAAGCACGAAAAATTTTGTAATAAATAAATACTATTAATTATTATGAAAAATAAAATAGAATTAACAGAAGCTGCAGTTAAAAAAATCAAAGATTTAATCTCTAAAAAAAAAAATTTTAAACTACGTATTTATATTACCGGAGGAGGTTGTAGTGGTTTTCAATATCGATTTATATTAGATAATAAGATTAATGCGAATGATTTTATAATTGAAAAATTTGATGTAGAATTAGTAATAGATGCTATGAGTTTTCAATATTTAATTGGAAGTTGTATTGATTATGTAGAAAAGATTGAGGGATCTCGTTTTATAGTTAAGAATCCTAATGCAAAAACTACATGTAGTTGCGGTGCTTCATTTACTACATGAAATAATTTTCAAAATATTATTCCATAATAATTCATTTTTAAATAAAATTATCTAAAATTTTAATTATTTTTAGAGAAATTACTAAATGAAAAAAAAATCTTTAGTTATTAGTACTATTTTAATACTATTATTTTTAGTCAATTTTCCCTTTATAATTGCAAAAGATTCAATGCCAATTAATAATGTCAATTATCTTTCTAACAGTCTTGCTCCAATCGTAAATAAGGTTATACCAAGTGTAGTTACTATTGATACCAAAGGAACTTGCCAGTCCGAGAGAAGTATTCTTATACCGCAGTTACGAGGATTATTCAGTAATAATATCTGTAAAGGTGATAATGGTCATTCACTGGCTTGTAAAACTGTTATAACAATGAACACCCTCTTTCAGGGTTTTGGCACGGGTATCATTATAGATGCTAGTAAAGGTTATGTTTTGACCAATAATCATGTGGTTAATAGTAATAATGTAAATGATATTTTAATATCTTTAAATGATGGAAGTCAATCTTCGGCAAAATTAATTGCTAAAGATCAATTAAGAGATCTTGCTATTCTTCAACTTAATAAGTTTAAAAATCTAACCGCAATTAAATTTGCTGATTATGATAAAATTCGTGTAGGAGATTATACAATAGCTATTGGTAATACTCATGGGTACGGACAATCAGTAACATCAGGAATTATTTCTGCATTACCAACAAATAAATCCTCACTACCACCATCAATTAACACGAAAAATCCATTTGGATTTTATATAAAAACCGATGCAAAAATAAGTAATGGAAATTCTGGAGGTCCTTTAGTTAATTTAAATGGAGAGTTAATTGGTATTAATACAGCTGCATTTGCTTCGAATCTGAATAATTATGAAAATATAGATACTAATATTAATACATCAATGGCTATTCCTATTTATAGTTTAAAAGATTCAATAGCTGAAATGCTAAAATATGGAGATATAAAACCAGGATATTTAGAAGGAATTAGAGAAACACTATTATATTCTTCCAATATACTAAAAGCTATGAAAATAAATTTACCTTATGGATTTTTAATTAACGAAGTAATTCCACATTCTTCCGCAGCAAGATATGGGATTAAATCTCGAGATGTAATTCTTTATTTAAACGGAAAAGAAATTTCTGCTGATAGTTCTTTAGATTCTCAAATTGCACGTTTTCCAGCAGGAAGAGAATTATCTATTGGTTTATGCAGAAATGGCAAATTAATTAATATAAAAGTAGTTTTACAAACTTCTGCTATATCTTATAAAAAAAGTAAATGTCATTTTAATTAAAGTAAAAAAAAACTTGGATCTTTTTTAAAAGATTAAAAAATCTTATTATTATTTAATATTATTAATGGTTAAAATATTATTTAAAGATAATAATTGATCTACTTTATCTTCTGATAATAAACCTTGTTCTAAGATTACTTGTTTTATAGTTTTACCGGTTTTTATGCAAGTTCTACCAATCATATCACTTTTTTGATGACCCAGATAAGGATCTAAATAAGTAAGAATTGCAAGAGAATTAAATACATATGATTCACACACAAATTTATTAGCGCTTATACCATTGATACATTTATCTAAGAGAGATAAAGATGCGTGTTTTAGAAGTGTTATAGACTCAAAGATAGATTGACTAATAATTGGTTCCATAACATTCAATTGTAATTGTCCGGCTTCAGCAGCAAGAGTAACACAAATGTCATTACCTATTACTTTAAAACAAACTTGATTTACTAATTCGGGAATTACAGGATTTACTTTAGCTGGCATAATAGAAGATCCAGCTTGCAATTCAGGCAGATTAATTTCATTAAATCCAGCTCTTGGACCGGATGATAATAATCTTAAATCATTACAAATTTTTGAGAGTTTAACTGCCAAACGTTTGAGTACTGCATGAATCATCACATATGCTCCACAATCAGAAGTAGCTTCAATTAAATCTTCCGCTGGTATAAAAGGTAATTGAGTAATTTGTGCTAATTTTTTAACAACTAAATCCTGATAACCATTTGGTGTATTAATTCCGGTACCTATAGCTGTAGCTCCTAGATTTACTTCTAATAATAATCTACTATTATTGCCAATATTTTTAACTTCTTCATTAATTAATACTTGAAATGCATTAAATTCTTGTCCTAATGTCATTGGAACAGCATCTTGTAATTGTGTTCTACCCATTTTTAGAATATTTTTAAATTCTATTGCTTTATTTTTAAATCCTTCTTGTAGTTTTACTAAAGCTTGTAAAAGCTTTTGTAGTAATATATAAATTGTAATTCTAATAGCAGTGGGATAAGTATCATTAGTGGATTGACATTTGTTTACATGATCATTAGGATGAAGATAGTGATAATCTCCTTTCTGATATCCCATTATTTCAAGGGCAATATTTGCTAATACTTCATTAATATTCATATTAACCGAAGTACCTGCTCCTCCTTGATATAGATCTATTGGAAATTGATCTCTGTATTTACTTTCATGGAGGATGAGATCACAAGCTTGAATAATTGCATCAGCAATAGAGTCAGTTAATACTTTGAGTTCTTTATTAGCTAAAGTTGCAGCTTTTTTAACTGTAACCATAGAATTAATAAATTCAGGTATATCACTAATTTTAGTAGTACTAATTCTAAAATTTTCTAGTGCACGAATAGTATGTATTCCATAATATACATTAGATGGAATTTCTCGAGATCCTAATAGATCTTCTTCTATGCGCATATTTCTTTTCATATTAATCTTATTTAATAATTAATGTTTAATTAATAATGTTATTAAAATAATAATATGATAAATTATATTGATAATTTTGAAAATATATTTTTAAAAAAAATCTTATTTATTCCCCTTGAACAAGGAATATTTATCCCCATCTATCAAATGTAGATAAATCACGAACGAAATGATTTATCCGATCTTTTATTTCCACCCATGATGGGACTTCTTAAAGGAGATCTATTAAATGAAAATTCGTCCATTGCATGATCGAGTAATAGTCAAACGTAAAAAGGTTGAATCTAAATCAGCTGGAGGTATTGTACTAACCGGATCTGCAGCAGGTAAATCAACTAGGGGTGAAGTTTTAGCGGTAGGTAATGGTCGTATTCTAGATAATGGTCAAACCAAACCACTAGATGTAAAAGTTGGCGATCTGGTTATTTTTAATGATGGTTATGGTGTAAAAACCGAAAAAATAGATAATGAAGAAGTTTTAATTTTATCTGAAAGCGATATTTTGGCGATTCTTGAAGTCTAAAACTTATAGATGAAACAAATCTAAGGAAAAAACAATGGCAGCTAAAGACGTAAAATTTGGTAATGACGCACGTATTAAAATGATGCGTGGCGTAAATATATTGGCAGATGCAGTAAAAGTTACTTTAGGTCCTAAAGGACGTAATGTGGTATTGGATAAATCATTTGGCTCACCTGCTATTACTAAAGATGGCGTTACTGTCGCACGAGAAATAGAATTAGAAGATAAGTTCGAAAATATGGGTGCACAAATGGTCAAAGAAGTAGCATCAAAAGCCAATGATGCAGCTGGTGATGGAACTACTACTGCGACTGTGTTAGCTCAGTCAATTGTTAATGAAGGATTAAAAGCTGTTGCGGCAGGTATGAATCCAATGGATTTAAAACGAGGAATTGATAAGGCTGTTACAGCAGCTGTTGAAGAGCTAAAAAAAATTTCGGTTCCTTGTTCAGATTCCAAATCAATAGCTCAAGTAGGTACTATTTCCGCTAACTCGGATGAAAGCGTAGGTAATTTAATAGCTCAAGCTATGGAAAAAGTGGGAAAAGAAGGAGTTATCACAGTTGAGGAAGGTACTGGTTTACAAGATGAATTAGATGTAGTAGAAGGAATGCAATTTGATCGTGGTTATCTTTCACCGTATTTCATAAACAAATCGGAGACTGGTACAATAGAATTAGAACATCCATTTATTTTACTTGTAGATAAGAAAATATCTAATATTCGTGAAATGCTTCCTATTTTAGAAGCAGTAGCTAAATCTAATAAACCTTTACTTTTAATTGCTGAAGATGTAGAAGGTGAGGCTTTAGCAACGTTAGTAGTTAATAACATGCGTGGTATTGTAAAAGTAGCTGCAGTTAAGGCTCCAGGTTTTGGAGATCGTAGAAAAGCAATGATGCAAGATATTGCTATATTAACTAAAGGTACAGTAATTTCGGAAGAAATTGGATTAGAATTAGAAAAAAGTACTCTAGAAGATTTGGGACAAGCAAAACGTGTTGTAATCAATAAAGATACTACAACTATAATTGATGGCATTGGTCAACAATCAGCTATTAAAGGACGTATAACACAAATTCGTCAACAAATTGAAGAAGCAACATCTGATTATGATAAAGAAAAATTACAAGAACGTGTAGCGAAACTAGCCGGTGGTGTTGCAGTAATAAAAGTTGGTGCAGCTACTGAAGTTGAAATGAAAGAGAAAAAAGCACGCGTTGAAGATGCATTGCATGCAACACGTGCAGCTGTAGAGGAAGGAGTTGTAGCAGGTGGTGGAGTAGCTTTAATACGTGCTGCAGAAAATATTTCTTCACTAAAAGGTGAAAATGAAGATCAGAAGATGGGAATTCGTGTTGCACAAAGAGCAATGGAATCTCCACTTCGTCAAATAGTTGAAAATTCTGGTGAAGAACCCTCTGTAATTGCTAATAAAGTAAAAGCAGGTAAGGGTAATTATGGTTATAATGCGGCAACAGAAATTTATGGAGACATGTTAAAAATGGGTATTTTAGATCCTACTAAAGTAACTCGTTCTGCATTACAATATGCGGCTTCAGTGGCTGGTTTGATGATAACTACTGAATGCATGATAACCGAAACTCCTAAAAATGAGAAATCTGATCTTAATCCGGCAGCTGGTTCTGGTGGTATGGGTGGTATGGGTGGTATGATGTAAAAACCTCTCCCCAATACAATCTAATAAATAACAATTTTAAAAAAACCCTTGTTAGTAGTAATAGCAAGGGTTTTTCTATATTTTGTTAAGTATATTTATACTTATAATTTTTTATATAATCATCATTATTATAAATGAACCTGAATTCTTTTCAGAGAATAATTTTAAATCTTCAAAATTATTGGCAATCCAAAGGATGTATTTTAGTTCAACCTTTGGATTTAGAAGTAGGGGCGGGTACTTCACATCCTATAACTTGTTTTGGTGCTATAGGTCCTGAACCTATTAAAGCTGCTTATGTTCAAGCATCTCGTCGTCCAGCCGACGGACGTTATGCAAAAAATTCTAATAGACTTCAACATTTTTATCAATTTCAAGTTATTCTTAAACCATCCCCGGATAATATACAAGATTTATATCTTAATTCATTACAGGAATTAGGAATTAATACATCCATTCATGATATTCGTTTTATTCCAGATGATTGGCAAAATCCTTCACTAGGAGCCTGGGGATATGGTTGGGAAATATGGCTTAATAGCCTGGAAATCACTCAATTTACTTATTTTCAACAAATGGGAGGACTAGAATGTTTACCTATTATGGTAGAAATAACATATGGTTTAGAAAGAGTAGCTATGCATTTACAAGGAATAAATAATATTAGTAATATTATTTGGTATAGGGATAAAAACAAAACTATAATTACTTATGGTGATCTTTTTATGCAGAACGAACTTGAACATTCTTATTATAATTTTAAATATGCTAATATTAATTATCTATTCCTTTGTTTTGACCAATATGAACAAGAAGCAAAAAAATTAGTTGAGTTAGAAGAACCATTATCCATTCCAGCTTATGAATTAATTCTAAAAGCTATGCATATTTTTAATGTACTTGAAGCAAGAAAAGCTATTTCCGTAACTGAACGTCAACGATATATTCTACGTCTTAGAACACTTACTAAAAGTGTTGTGACCAAATATTATAATTATCGTCAATCATTAGGTTTTCCTAGATGTAAAATCTATAATCCGAAAATAGTTTAAAATTATGAATCCCAACAAAAAAAACTTTTTAGTAGAAATAGGTACTGAAGAATTACCATCAAAAAATTTACGTAATATTGCTCTAACATTTACTACTAATGTTATCCAACAATTAGATAGTGTGAATTTAAAGTATGATGAAATTCATTGGTTTGCATCTCCACGTCGTCTTGCAATTAAAGTTGAGGGATTAAATGATTTTATCCTCAACAATCCAACAACCATAACTAAACCTATTTCAGGTTCAGATATTACTCTTACTAAAAATATTTTACCAAAAATAGTAAATAATGCTTTATTTCAACTTTTGAAAAAAGACTTTGCGTCTATGCGTTGGGGAGAGGGGAAGATAATGTTTATACGACCTGTTCATAGCATATTATTATTATTGGGGGATGAATTAATTTCAATAAAGTTACTTGGAATACAATCTTCTCGAAAAATTTTTGGTCATAGATTTATGGGAGAATTAAATTTCAATATTAATTGTGCAGATGAATATCCAGAAATTTTACTTTCACGTGGAAAAGTAATAGCTTGTTATGAAGAACGTAAACGCAAAATTGCTTTTGAAGTAGAGAGAGCTGCTTCTCAAATTGGCGGAAAAGTAAAAATAAATAATCTTCTTTTAGAAGAATTAACTTCCTTAGTTGAATGGCCTGTAGTTTTAATTGGATCTTTCGATGAACAATTTCTATCTATTCCAATTTTGACACATATTATCCAATATCATCATAAATCATTTATAGTTTATAACTCTGATTATCAACTAATACCTAAGTTTATTTTTATAGCTAATATTGAATCTCAAGATTCTAAAAGAATTATTGAAGATAATGAAAAAGTTTTACATTCTCGCTTATATGATGCAAAATTTTTTATAAATGAAGATCGTAAAAAGCATCTAGAGGAATATTGTCCATTTTTAGAAAAAATAATCTTTCAACATCAGTTGGGGACTTTGTTTGATAAAGTACAACGCATTAAAAAATTAGCTGTTTATATAGCTGAAACAATCAATGTTAATAATATAAATGATATTCAACGAGCAGCATTATTAGCAAAATGTGATTTATCTACAAATATGGTATTTGAATTTCCAAATAGTCAAGGTATCATTGGTATGCATTATGCACTTCTTGATGGTGAAAAAAAAGATATCGCCATTTCCATAAAAGAACATTATCACCCAGCTTATAAAAAGGATATATTACCTTCTAATATTATAGGTTGCATAATAGCTATAGCAGATAAAATTGATAATTTAACTGGTATTATGGGAATTGGAATCTGTTCTACAGGAGATAAAGATCCTTTTGGATTAAGACGTAATGCATTAGGTATATTACGTATAATAATAGAAAAAAAACTTTCATTAAATTTACAAAATCTTATAGAAAAATCTATTAAATTTTATAAAAATAAATTAACCAACTTTAGTGTAGCTAAAGATGTTATGGAGTTTTTATTAAAACGTTTGCTATCATGGTATAACGAAAAAGGATATAGAAAGGATATTATCAAAGCTGTATCTGCACGTGATCCTTATTTACTATGTGATTTGGATGCACGTATAAAAGCTCTTTCTTCTTTCAAAGAATCTTATAAAATTAGCCTAATTAACAAACGAATCTCTAATTTTTTAAGAAAAAATTCTAAAGTACTTTTAAAGTTAAATCAAGAAATTGACGTATCATTACTTATACAAACTGAAGAAAAAAAACTTAATGATTGTATGATGGATTTAACTAAAAAACTACAGCATTATTTTAATGAGCAGAATTACGAAGTAATTCTAAAAGAATTGATTAAATTATATGATCCTATTAATAATTTTTTTAAATTTGTACCAATAAATATTAATGATAATAATTTAAAAATTAATAGATTGAAATTATTAATAAAATTAGAAAAAATGTGGTTTAGGATAGCTGATTTTTCTTTACTTCAATCTTCATTTAATCAATTATCTAACTAACAAGTCTTCGGGCTATTTATTTCTTTCTAGAATAATTACTTTATCCAGAAGTTATCTACTTAAATTAGAACCTGAATTAATAAAAATTTAGAAATGTTTGTCTTAATTCAATTAAGATTATTGCTCCATAAATCTAATCTATTTTTGATCAATGGCAAAATGTTGATAGGCTTGAGAAGTAGCTATACGACCTCTCGCTGTACGTTTAATATATCCTTGTTGGATTAAGAATGGTTCTAATATATCTTCTATAGTATCTTTTTCTTCACCAATCGCAGCAGAAATATTATCTAATCCCACAGGTCCTCCACTAAATTGATTAATTATAGTGAGTAAAAATTTACGATCCATATGATCTAGTCCTTTATTATCTACATTAAGCATATTTAATGCTTTAGTAGCTACTTCACCATTTAAATTACTGGACGTATGTACATCAGCAAAATCACGTACACGACGTAATAATCGATTAGCAATACGCGGGGTACCTCGTGCTCTTCGTGCAATCTCTAATATTCCATCATCACTAATTTGTAAGCCTAAACATACTGCACTACGATTTACAATTTTTTTAAGATCTGAGATAGAATAGAATTCTAGACGTTGTATTATACCAAAACGATCTCGTAGAGGAGATGTTAATGCACCAGCTTTTGTAGTAGCTCCAATTAAAGTAAATGGAGGTAAATCAAGTTTAATTGAACGTGCACTAGCACCATTTCCAATTAAAATATCTAATTGATAATCTTCCATGGCAGGATATAATACTTCTTCTACTATAGGAGATAATCGATGAATCTCATCAATAAACAATATGTCCTGATATTCTAAGTTAGTCATAATTGCTGCTAAGTCTCCAGCTTTCTCTAATACTGGCCCAGAAGTACTACGTAACACTACACCCATTTCATTAGCAATAATATTAGCAAGTGTAGTTTTACCTAATCCTGGAGGCCCAAAAATTAGGATATGATCCAATACATTTTTTCTAATTTTAGCAGCTTTAATAAATATATTCATTTGCTCTTTTACAGTTTTTTGTCCAATATATTCACTCAGGGTCTTAGGACGCAGAGCACGTTCAGATATTTTTTTTTCACTTATATCAATTTTACTTAAATTAGGTGAGATTGATCGAGAACTTATTTTCATTTTATCATTACCTAAAATCAATTATAGGACTGTACGAAGAGCTTCACGTATCAATGATTCACAATCAGCATCCGCATTAGCATTCTTTACTTTATCAATCATGCGTTTAGCTTCTTGAATTTTATATCCTAATACTATTAGAGCTGATATAGCGTCACTTTCTACCTGTGTATGTTTTTTATCTAATATCTGTTCAGTCTTAATTTTTTGATTTTCAAGCTTTGAATAGGTATTATGTATACGATCTCTCATTTCTATAACTAATCGTTCAGCAGTTTTTTTACCAACACCTGGTAATTTTACTAAAATATCTATTTCATCACCTTGAATAGCTGAAATTAACTGGCTAGCAGACATTCCTGATAAAATAGTTAATGCTAATTTAGGTCCAATTCCATTAACTTTAATTAATTCACGAAATAATGTTCTTTCTTGTTTATTATTAAAACCAAATAACAGTTGAGCATCTTGTCGAACGATAAAATGTGTGAAAATAATTATCTCACAATTCAATTTAGGCAGAAGATAAAAACAAGTCATTGGCATATTTACTTCATAACCGATACCATTAACATCTAATAAAATTTTAGGAGGACATTTTTCGATAATAATACCTTTTAAACATCCTATCACTTAACGTTCCTTAAAAAAGTTTTAAAAAAAAAGGTATACAGAATTATATCCTTATTTGAATTTATTATTCAATAATAATGATGATATTTTATACATATGACAATGTGTAATTGCAACAGCTAAAGCATCAGCAGCATCTTCAGGAGGATTAGAAGATAAGTTCAGTAAAATACGTACCATAGATTGAACTTGATTTTTTCCAGCTCCGCCATTTCCAACTACAGCTTGCTTTACTTGTTTCGCTGCGTATTCAAATACTTGTAAATTGCAATTTACTGCGGATACTATTGCGACTCCTTGAGCCTGTCCTAATTTCAATGCGGATTTAGCATTCTTAGCAAAAAAAATTTGCTCAATAGCCAAAATTTTTGGATTATATTGATTAATAATTTTATTTATACTCCAATAAATATCTTTTAAACGTAAATAAAAACTGTTTTTCCTATTGGTATTAATACAACCACTATCTAAATAATCAATAATTTTTCCGGTTTGACAAATAACCCCATATCCAGTAATCCGGGATCCTGGATCTATTCCCAAAATTGTAACCATAATTATATTAGCTCATTATTAATTTGTCATCGGTTCTTTAGTAGTATTTATATATTTGCATTATGATAAATTTCTTTTATATCTTCACAAGATTGCAGTTTCTTAATCAAATTTAATAATTGAAAAAGATTTTTTTCATTTAATTCAATTTTGATAATGGGAATCATCGAAAATTTAGATGGTTCATTTTGAAAACCGAAATTAGTTAAAATATCTTGAATTTCAATTAGCAATTCAGGTTTTATAAAAATATAATATTTTCCATTTTCTAATGATTGAATATCTTCTGCTCCCGTATCTAAAGCAATATTTATTAATTTTTCTTCATCTTGTATTTCTGCTATTACTGAAATAATAGTTGTTTTTTTAAACAAGTATGAAACGGATCCATTAACAGCTAAATTACCACCATATTTAGTAAATATAGATTTTAAATTAGAAACCGTACGTTTACGATTATCACTTATGCACTTCATTATTATAGCCGTCCCACCGGGTCCATAGGCTTCATATGTAATTTTTTCTAAATCTAAATTATCTTGATTATTAAGAGTTGCCCGCATAATAGTACGATGAATAGTATCACTATTCATATTATTAGCCCATGCTTTATTTAAAACCGCACGTAAGCGTGCATTAATAGTAGGATCAGTTCCTCCAAGTCTTACAGCAGTTACAATATCTCGAATAATTTTCGTAAAAATATTTCCACGTTTGGTATCTTGTGCTGCTTTTCTATGTTTGGTATTTGACCATTTACTATGTCCTGACATGGTTTTTTCCAAAAAAAATTAATTTATAAAACTAGGAGCATTTGTCATTAAACAAGTAGCTGTAGTCGTTTTTGGAAAAGCAATCACATCACGAATATTAGTAGTTTTGGTTAATAACATTACCAATCGATCTAATCCTAAAGCTATTCCAGCATGCGGAGGAGTACCATATTTTAATGCATTCAGAAAAAATCCAAACTTATCATTTTGCTCTTTTTTACTCATTCCTAAAATAGAAAATACGGCTTGTTGCATATCAACGGTGTTGATACGAACTGAACCACTACCAATTTCATAACCATTTATTATAAGATCATATGTATCAGATAATATTTTATTAGGTTCATTTACAAGCTCTTTTAATGTTATAAATGGAGATGGAGATGTAAAAGGATGGTGCATAGAATTTAGGTTTCCGTTTTCATCCGCGTAAAAAAGAGGAAAATTTATTACCCATAAAGGAGACCAAGAATTTTTATTAATTAATTCTAATTCTTTTCCTATTTTAACACGCAAATTTCCTAATATATATGAAATATTTTCAAAACTACCTGAAGCTAAAAAAATAATATCATCATGAATAGCATTTATACGATGTATAACTGCAGAGATAAAATCTCTTGGTAAGAAACTTATTTTCGGTGAAAGTTCTTTTTTATTGAAAAACTCATTAACAGAGATCCAGTCTATAAATTGTACATCTACTTTAGAACAAAAATTTACTATAAATTCTTCTATTAATTTTAATAATTTAATTCCACCAGGAATACGAAGTACAGCAAATCTTTCTTGAATTAAATTATTTGGTAAAGAAAAAACCAGTGCTAAATCCTTTATATTTACTAATTCTAAAGGATTACGTAAATCTGGCTTATCAGATCCATAACGTTGCATAGCCTCATTAAAGGTAATAACTGGAAAAATTCCTAATTCGATTTTATTAATTTTTTTGCATAAACCACGTACCATTTTTTCTAATATTTTACGTATACTTGAAGAGGATAAAAAAGAAACTTCTATATCTATCTGAGTAAATTCTGGTTGACGATCAGTTCTTAGATCTTCATCACGAAAACATTTAACTATCTGATAATACCGATCAAAACCTGAAATCATCAACAACTGCTTGAATAGTTGTGGTGACTGAGGTAAAGCATAATATTTATCTTTATGTATACGACTTGGAACCAGGTAATCTCGTGCTCCTTCAGGAGTTGCACGAGTCAAAATAGGAGTTTCAATTTCTAGAAATTCATGTGATTCTAGAAAGTTTCGTATAAAAGAAACCATTTGTGCTCGTATTCTTAATCTTTTTGCTATATCAAAACGACGTAAATCTAAATAACGATATTTTAAACGCGTTTCTTCATTATTAACTTTGTTAATATCTATTGGTAAAGAATCAGATGGATTGATAATAAAAAGTTCATTAGCACAAACCTCTATAGTACCCGTTTCTTTTTCGTGGTTTATATTTTTATAATTTCGTAGACGTACTATCCCTTTGATTTGGATACAATATTCATTTCGTAATTTAGTAGCTTGGTTAAAAAGTTCGGGAAATTTAGATTCAAAAAATACTTGAACCGTTCCTTTACAATCTCGTAATTCAATAAAGAGTATTTTACGTATATTACGATAATGATGTACCCAACCACATAAAATAACATCTTGACCAATATCTTTTGGTGTCAGCTCACCACAATATTTAGTACGCATAATTTTTTTCCTTAATTTTTTTTTTAATATTATACTTATAAAGTAAGTAAGGGTAAGATCTATCAAAAAAAAATATGAATAATCGTGATAAATTGTTTTCTTTGCCTGTAAAAAAAAGTAAATGGACTTTTGATGAAAATGTAACACAAGTTTTTTCAGATATGATTAATCGTTCAATTCCAGGCTATTCAATTATAAATAATATGATTGGAAAATTATCACAAAAATTTGTAAAGAACCATACTCATATTTATGATCTTGGATGTTCCTTAGGTGATTTATCAATATTAATTCAAAAAAATATACATGCTACTGGTTGTAAAATAATTGCTATTGATAATTCTCCATCTATGATTACAAGATTTAAGAATAAAATAAAAAAAAAATTACCTAGCTATAGTACTTTAATTAAGATTATTGAAGCTGACATAAATAAAATTGTTATTAGAAATGCTTCTATGGTAGTATTGAATTTCACCTTACAATTTATAAAACTTGAACAAAGACAACCTCTTCTGGAATCTATCTATGCTGGTCTTAATTCGGAAGGAGTTCTAATTCTCTCTGAAAAATTTAAATTTAATAATCGTCGTATTAATGAACTAATGACAAATTTACATTATGATTTTAAAAAAAAAAATGGATATAGTGAGTTAGAAATTATTCAAAAAGAGAATTTATTGAAAAAAGTTATGAAAAATGAAAGCGTTGATAACCATAAAAAAAATCTTCATAAAATTGGATTTACACATGTTGATTTATGGTTTCAATATTTGAATTTTGGATCTGTAATCGCAATTAAAAATTAATATTATGAACTTTGAAAGTTTTTATGAAGTTCTTATTCAAGAACGTATAATAAAATGGTTAGAAACTTTACCTGCTCAATTAAATAAATTTAAAACCACACAATTCATAGGATTATTGAATAAGTGGTATAAAATTACCCTTAAAATACCCCTTATTATACCAGAATGGCTAGATTTAAAAAATAGTATTACTGCTAGAAATCAAACCATTCCTAAAAATCAGATTATAATGATTGAACAATTATTGCAAAAATTGGTACCTTGGCGTAAAGGACCATTTTTACTTTACGGAATAAAAATTGATGGTGAATGGTGTTCTAATTTAAAATGGGAAAGAGTTTTTAAAAACATATCTTCATTAAGTGGTCGCCTGGTGTTAGATGTAGGCTGTGGAAATGGTTATTATCTATTACGCATGCTTGGTGCCGATGCGAAATTAACCATTGGTATTGATCCAAATCTTTTATCCTTTTTTCAATTTGAAACTATAAAAAAATTATTAGGTAATAAATTGCCAGCATATTTATTACCTATTTCTTTAGAACAACTTCCCTCATGCGAAAAGTTTGATACGGTTTTTTCTATGGGAGTAATTTATCATAAAAGATCACCTTTAGATCATTTGATACAGCTAAAAAATCAATTAGTTTCGGGAGGGGAATTAATTCTTGAGACTCTTATTTTAAGAGGAGAAGAATCAAAAATATTTATGCCTAGCAAACGTTATGCTAATATGCGTAATATTTGGTTTATTCCTTCAGCTACTGCAATAAAAATATGGTTAGATAGATGTGGTTTTAAAGATATTCGTATAGTTGATTATACAAAAACTACTTCATTAGAACAACGTTCTACTAGTTGGGCAAAGGTTGATTCGTTATCTGATTTCTTAGATATGAAAAATTCAGATCAAACAATTGAAGGATACCCAGCACCATTACGAGCAATTATTATTGCTCAAAAATAATTCGGATATAAATGAATATTAAAGCTATTATTAATGAAAAAATAAGAGAAGCAATAATTAAAATAGGAATACATAATTATAGTGATATAAATGTGCGTCAATCTACCAAACAGATTTTTGGTGATTATCAAGTTAATGGAATTAAGGGATTAGCTAAAAAAATAGGTGTTTCCCCTCAATATCTAGCAGAAAAAATTATACAAAATTTACATATTAATGATATTGCTTATAAGGTTGAGATTGCTAATGCAGCTTATATTAATATCTTTTTAAATGGTACTTGGTTAGCTAACGAAATAGAAAAAGCATTAATTTGTCCTAAATTAGGTATTAAAAAAGTTAATCCACAAAAAATTGTTATTGATTATTCAGGTCCTAATGTAGCGAAAGAAATGCATGTGGGTCATCTTAGATCTACTATTATTGGAGATGCTATTGCTAGAACCTTAGAATTTTTAGGTCATTATGTAATTCGTGCCAATCATATAGGAGATTGGGGAATGCCATTTGGGATGTTAATTGCTCTTATAGAAAATAAAAATCATCCTTTTGATAAAAACACAGCTCTTAGTGACTTAGAACATTTATATCGTGAAGCTAAAAAGTTTTATGAAACTGATACTATTTTTGCTCAAAAAGCAAGTCATTATGTTATGAAATTACAACAAGGAGATATTCAATGTCTTAAATTATGGAAAATTTTAGTAGATATTAGTATGAAAAAAAATCAAACGATATATAAGCGGCTCAACGTAACTCTCACTAGTAATGATGTAATGGGAGAAAGTATTTATAATAAAATGTTACCAAATATTGTTAGTGATTTAAAATCTAAGGGATTAGCTGTAGAAAGTGAAGGTGCTATAGTGGTTTTCTTAGATGAATTTAAAAATAAAAAAGGTAATCCCATGGGAGTCATTATTCAAAAAAAAAATGGTGCTTATTTATATACTACCACTGATATAGCATGTATAAAATATCGTTATGAAAAATTTAATGCTGATCGAATTATTTATTACATTGATTCTCGTCAACACCAACATTTAACACAGGTTTGGACTATTGTACGTAAAGCCGGTTATATACCTAAATCAGTTTCTCTGGAACATCACATGTTTGGTATGATGTTAGGTAAAGATCAAAAACCATTCAAAACTCGTACAGGTGATACAATTAAGTTATTGGATTTATTAAACGAAGCTGTATTTAGAGCAAGAAATTTAATTTCCTCTAAAAATCCCAATTTATCTTTACACGAATTAAAAATGGTGGCAGATGTTGTTGGGATTGGTGCAATAAAATATGCTGATTTATCTAAAAATCGTCTTACAAATTATGTATTTGATTGGGATCAGATGTTATCCTTTGATGGAAATACAGCACCTTATATACAATATGCATATACTCGTGCAATTTCTATTTTTAAAAAAGCATTAATTAACGAAAAAGAACTTATAGGTAATGAAAAAATAGAGTTTTCCAACGAATTAGAAAGATTATTCGCTGTACGTCTACTTCAATTTGAAGAAATTATAAATAAAGTAGCTAGGAAGGGAACACCACATATAATGTGTGCTTATATATATAATCTAGCTACTTTATTTTCTAATTTCTATGAAAATAATTCCATTATAAAAATATCACATCCTATAATACGAAAAAGTCGTTTAAAACTAGTAAAATTGTTTATTAAAACCCTAGAATTAGGATTAAAAACTTTAGGAATTCAAACTATAGATAGAATGTAAAAATTATTTATAAGGTGAGGTGTCCGAGAGGCTGAAGGAGCATGCTTGGAAAGCATGTATACGAATTTAAAAACGTATCGAGGGTTCAAATCCCTCTCTCACCGTAATAATTTTTCGATATTATATTTAGTTTTTAAAATCATTTTTGAATTTTACTATACATTCTATAAAACTACTAATTTTAATATAGAAGAGTAATAATAGTTACGTGTAAATGTAATAAACTGGATTATTTATTAGATTGGTAATCTGCTTATTGTTGATCTTGAAATTAAGATAATGGTTAAAATTATTAGTTGATTTGTATTTAAAATAGATAAATGCTTATTAAAACTATTTATTAAATAAATTTTCAATAAACAGTTGAATTACTTTTTAGTTCTATACATAAAAAGATATAATTTATATCTATAAATAACCATTGAATCTAATAGTCTCTATGTTAAAATAGATAATAATAATAAAATTAGTTGTTTGAGTCCAATTACATAAGGATAGTAAATATGATTACATTATGCGTGAAGCTAAATAAAATTCTACATGATAGAATTAATAGAGCTGCGCAGCATGTTAATCTTACTCCAGACGAGTTTATAAACAAGGCAATATTAAACTACTTAGAAAAGTTTCAAATTGAAAATAATAATTTACCTAAATTATATCACTTAGTAGACTCATCCGATCATCTGGAAGAAGTTACATTGTTAAAATCATCAGAAAAAACCATTTATCGACCTTTTTATGATTTATGTAAACAAATTATAAAACAATACGATCAAAAAAGAGCTTTAATCACTTCCGCATGGAGAATATCAGAAACTAAAATTGTACCCAAGTTACTAGAACAAGTACGTCAATCTACAACGGAATTAGAAGATAAAATAAGAAAACTAGCTTTCATTTTAGTTACTAATTTACGTAATAAAAGCTTTAGTCGCATAGATACAGTCCAGAAAATATTACATGAATTTTCTTTATCTTCTCCTGAAGGCATTTCTTTAATGTGTTTAGCCGAAGCTCTATTACGAATTCCTGATAAACCCACACGTGATGCACTGATTAAAGATAAAATAGGAAAAGGAAATTGGCAAACTCATTTAGGTGCCAGTGATTCACTATTTGTAAATGCTACAACTTGGGGATTATTAATTACAGGACGTATTTTAAATTATAATCCTAGTAAATTATCATATTTATTAAATAGAATTATCCTTAAGAGCGGAGAACCAATTATCCGTAAAAGTATGGATATAGCAATCCGAACAATGGGAAAAAATTTTATAATTGGTGAAAATCTTTCCGAAGCATTATATCGTTCACAAAAATTAGAACTTCAGGGATTTCGCTATTCTTATGATATGCTTGGAGAGGCAGCATTAACATATAAAAATGCAAAAGATTATTTTATTTCTTATAAAGAAGCTATTCATGCTATAGGAAAAGCTTCAAATGGTAGAGGAATTTATGAAGGACCAGGAATTTCTATAAAACTTTCTGCTTTACATCCTCGCTATAATCGTAGCCAATATGATCGTATTATAAATGAACTCTACCCAATACTAAAAGAATTAACATTATTAGCACGACAATATGATATAGCAATTAATATTGATGCAGAAGAATCCGATCGATTAGAAATCTCGCTAGATCTTTTAGAAAAACTTTGTTTTGAACCGGAGTTGTCGGAATGGAATGGAATTGGTTTTGTTATTCAATCTTATCAAAAACGTTGTCCTTTCGTGATAGATTCAATTATTGATTTAGCTCAACGTAGTAATCATCGTTTAATGATTAGATTAGTTAAAGGGGCTTATTGGGATACAGAAATTAAACGAGCTCAAATAGAAGGATTAGAAGATTATCCAGTATATACTCGTAAAATATATACGGATATTTCTTATCTTGCATGTGCAGAAAAATTACTTGCTGTACCGAAGTTCATTTATCCTCAATTTGCTACCCATAATGCTCATACTTTAGCTACTATCTACTATTTAGCTGGGAATAATTATTATTCCGGACAATATGAATTTCAATGTTTACATGGAATGGGAGAAAATTTATACAACCAAATAGTTGGTTCAATATCAAAAGGAAAAATGAATAGACCATGTCGTATTTATGCACCTATTGGTAATTATGAAAAATTACTTTCCTATTTAGTTAGACGTTTATTAGAAAATGGAGCTAATACTTCTTTTGTTAACCGTTTGACAAATAAAGCAGTTTCAATTGAAGAACTAATTGGTAATCCAGTAAAAATAGTGGATAAAATGTCAGCTACAGAAGGAACTATAGGATTACCAAATCCTAAAATTCCATTACCTATCAATTTATATGGAGCTCAAAGAATTAATTCTATTGGAATAGATTTAAATAATGAAAAAGATCTATCTTTATTATCTAATGCATTATTAAACAGCAGTACAAAAAAATGGTATGCAAGTTCTTTTTTTCAAGGAAAAGTAGATGAAGGATGTAATCGTAAAATTATAAATCCTGCAGAAGAAAAGGATATTGTAGGTTATGCTCGTGATTCAACTGAAAATGAAGTAAATTTAGCAATTATAAGTGCAGAAAAATCATGGAAGATATGGTCAGTATTAGAAATAAAAAAAAGAACATCCATACTAGACAATGCAGCTACATTAATGCAAAATCGTATAAATATCTTAATAAGTCTTTTAGTTCGTGAAGCAGGAAAAACATTGAATAATGCAATTTCTGAAGTACGCGAAGCAATAGATTTTTTACGTTATTACTCAAGTAATATACATGATTTCGATGCTCAAAAATTTATACCATTAGGTCCAGTAGTTTGTATCAGTCCTTGGAATTTTCCACTAGCTATTTTTATAGGACAAATTGCTGCTGCATTAGCAGCAGGTAATAGTGTTATAGCAAAACCTGCCGAACAAACTCCCTTAATAGCTACTCAAGCCGTCAAGATTTTGTACGATGCAGGAGTACCTAATGATGTTTTGCAACTCATTATTGGTAAAGGTAGTACTATAGGATCTATATTAATTAAAAATGATCGAGTGAAAGGTGTTATTTTTACTGGATCTACATCAGTCGCTACATCCATTCAAAAAATTCTAGCTGCACGTGTTAATAATGAAAAAAAAACCATTCCTTTTATTGCGGAAACTGGAGGCATAAATGCAATGATTGTTGATTCTTCTGCATTAACCGAGCAAGTAGTTTTAGACATTATTAGCTCTGCTTTTGACAGTGCAGGTCAACGTTGTTCTGCGTTACGTCTATTATGTATCCAAGAAGAAGTGGCGGATCAAACCTTAAATATGTTAAGAGGAGCAATTGCTGAATATAGGATTGGTAATCCGGATAGACTTACTACTGATATTGGACCAGTGATAAATATGCAATCTAAAAAAAATATCGAATTGCATATTCAAGCTATGCAATCGAAAGGATTTAAAATTTATCAACCAAAAATATTCAATGATTCCATTCATCCAAATAGCAATTTTGTGTTACCAACATTAATTGAAATTAATAAAATTAGTGAATTGCAAACCGAAGTTTTTGGTCCTATATTACATATAGTTCGTTTTTCTAGAAAAAATCTATCTAATATAATAAATGATATTAATGCTTCTGGATATGGTTTAACTATGGGTATTCATAGCAGGATTGATGAAACAGTTAATAAAATAATTAAAAAAGCTCAAGTCGGCAATTTATACGTTAATAAAAATATAGTTGGTGCTGTAGTTGGAGTGCAGCCCTTTGGTGGACAAGGATTATCTGGAACTGGTCCTAAAGCAGGAGGGCCTCTTTATCTGTATAAATTGCTTTCTAACTATCCCGAAAAATCTATACATGCAACACTATCGAAATATGAAAAAATAAATTCAGACAACAATAATACAGATCGTAGGGAATTATTACAACCACTTAATTTTTTAATCTCCTGGGCAAAACAGAATAAAAAGCATAATTTTGCTAACCTTTGTAAATACTTTCAAGATTTATCTATTACTAATACCAATTATATCCTTCCAGGACCCACGGGAGAAAAGAACACTTATTCTTTATTACCTCGTAAAGGTATATTATGTTTTGCAGATAATGAATCAGATTTATTAATTCAATTAGCAGCTGTAGCAAGTGTGGGTAGTAAGGTTTTATTGGTTGAACAAGAATTCAATCGTAAGATATATAATTTTCTTCCGATAGAAATTAAAAATATTATTATTTTTGTAAATAATCAAGATATTATAATAAGTAAAAATACCGGTTTTGATACAGTATTATATCATGGAGATAGTTCTAAAATGGGTGAAATATGTATAAAAATAGCTAATAGAGATGGAGAAATAATCCCGGTATATGGATTTTCTCAAGGAGAGACAAAGTTATTTTTAGAAAGATTGATATTAGAAAGAACTTTAAGTATTAATACTACAGCTGTAGGAGGAAATACTAGTTTAATTACTCTGAATTAAAAATTTTTATGGGATTTCTAAGTGGAAAGTCTATCTTAATAATGGGAGTGGCTAACAGCTATTCAATAGCTTATGGTATAGCAAGAGCTATGCATCATCATGGTGCAAAGTTAGCATTCACTTATAAAAACAATAAATTAAAAAATAAAGTTCAATTACTTGCAAGAGAATTAAATTCTCAAATTGTTTTACCTTGTGATGTTAGTAACGATCAAAACATACAAAAAATGTTTGATAATCTTAAAAACCACTGGCCAAAATTTGATGGATTAGTTCACTCCATAGGATATGCACCAAAAAATGAACTTATGGATGATTATATTGAAAATATAAGTCGTCAAGGATTCAAAATGTCACATGACATTACTTCTTATAGTTTTGTAGCTTTAGCAAAAGCATCTCGTCATATGATTAATGATAATGGTACGTTTATAACGTTATCTTTTTTAGGGGCACAAAGAACTATTCCTAATTATAATGTTATGGGTCTTGCTAAAGCTTCATTAGAAGCTAATGTTCGTTATATGGCTAATTCTATGGGTCCAAAAGGAATACGTGTTAATGCGATTTCTAGTGGTCCCATTAAGACGCTTGCAGCATATGGTATTAAAAATTTTAAAAAAATATTATCATATATCGAAGATCATTCTCCTATGAGGCGTACAGTTTCTATAGAAGAAATAGGTAATGTAGCATCTTTTCTGTGTTCCGATTTATCTTCAGGAATAACTGGACAAGTAATTTATGTTGATAGTGGTTTTAATATTGTGTTACCTATGTAAGACTAATTTTTCAAATATTTTTTATGCTACAAGATAATCTATTACTTAGACAACTAAAAAAACAATTTCAAAAATTATCATATATTGAAGGAGTAGTTAAAAAGAGTCAAAAAGGAGTGGGTTGGTTAGAAACCAATACATCAAAAAATTATTTAATTTCTAAAGTTGATATTAAAAAAGTTATGCATGGAGATCGCATTGCAGCAATATTACAAATTGATGACAATCAAGAAATAGCCAAACCCGAAAAACTCTTAAAACCAGCTCTTAAGCGTTTTATTGGACGCATTCAAAAAAATAATAGGAACTTATTATCTATACTTCCATATTTTCCACCTATAAAATCTCCGATCTTATGTAGTACAACTCAAAATACTTCATATCAATTTAACATTGGCGATTGGGCTGTAGCCGAAATATGTAAACATCCTTTAATAAATCTAGATTATAAAGATTTTTATGCCGACTTAATACAAGTTATATCATCTGGAACCGATAATTTAGTTCCGTGGTGGGTTACTTTAGAAAAACATAATCTTGAACGTCATCCTCCAGTCATGCCGAATGCTCTTCTTGAAATAGAAAAATTTAATCGTAAAGATCTAACCCAATTGCCTTTTATTACTATTGATAATGATAGTACAGAAGATATGGATGATGCTTTATATGCAGAAAAAATATCAAAAGATTTTTTTCGTATTACAATTGCTATTGCAGATCCAACTGCATGGATCATGCCAAAAAGTGAATTAGATCAATTAGCAGCTAATCGCTCTTTTAGTACTTATTTACCAAACTTAAATATTCCAATGTTTCCTAGACAATTTTCGAAAAATTTTTGTTCATTACGTCCTGGAGTACGTAGGTCCACTTTAATTTGTCAAATAGTAATTAAAAGTGATGGCAGTATTATATTTTCGGAAATGAAATTTTTCTCCGCATGGATTGTATCCCAAGCCAAACTAATATATAAAAACGTTTCGGATTGGTTAGAAAATACGGGAAAATGGCAACCTGAAACCGAAAACATAGCTTATCAGCTCAGGTTATTATATCGTATTTATCTACTACGTTATAATTTTAGGAAACAAAATGCTTTAGTTTTAAATAAACACCAACCTGAATATCACTTCATATTTAATGCAGCCGGCTGTGTATCAGATATACAATCTGAATCCAGACGTATTGCAAACTTTATAGTAGAAGAAATGATGATATCAGCAAACATTTGTGCAAGTACACTGCTGCAAAATAAATTAGGATTTGGAATATATAATGTCCATATCGGATTTAATAGAAGTTATGTTCAACTAGTAGTTGATATACTATCAAAATATGGATTGATTTTTGATTGTAACTTTATTACTACTTTAAACGGATATTGTAAGTTACGTCGTTTAATAGAATCGTTATCTGTACCATATTTGAATAATATTATTAATAAATTTCAAACCTTTACTAAAATAACGAATAGACCACAACCTCATTTTGGATTAGGTTTAGAATGCTATGCTACTTGGACTTCCCCTCTCCGTAAATATGGTGATATAATTAATCATCGTTTGATAAAATCAATTATCATTGGACAAACTATTATACATTGTCCAACTCATGAAACTATTCATATTATGAAAGAACGTCGTCGTTTAAATCGATTAGCACAAAATGAAGTTAAAAATTGGCTTTATTCACTTTTTTTTAAAAAATATCTTAATACTAAGATAAAATTTAGTGCTGAGATTAAACGTGTTGTAAAGAGTGGATTATGTATAATGATTATCAAAAATGGAGCAAAAGCATTTATTCCTGGTATATTTATTCATTCCATACGTCATGAATTAATTTTTCATCACGAAATAGGTACAGTTAAAATAAATCATCGAGATATTTTTAAGATTGGCGATATCATAAACGTTTATATTTATGATATAAATCAGGATACTCATCAAATCATTGCTTGTCCTATTTAATTTAAATCATATTTTCTGGTTGTATCCATCTATCAAATTCTTCAGCATTCAAATATCCTAATTTAATAGCAGAATCTTTTAAACTTAACTCTTCTTTATAAGCTTTTTTAGCTATATTTGCACATTTCTCATAACCAATATAGGGAGTTAATGCTGTGACCAACATTAAAGATTCATTTAACATTTTTTTTATTCTTTTATAGTTCGGCTTAATACCCATTACACAATTTTTATTAAAACTTGCTATACCATCTGCTAATAATCTTACAGATTGTAAAACATTATAAATAATCATAGGTCTATATACATTTAATTGGAAATTTCCTGATGCACCTCCTATATTTATAGCTACATCATTACCCATAATTTGACAACATAACATAGTTATAGCTTCACACTGAGTAGGATTAATTTTACCGGGCATGATAGAGCTACCGGGTTCATTTTCGGGAATAAAAATTTCACCAATGCCACATCTAGGTCCTGACGCTAGCCAACGTATATCATTAGCAATTTTCATCAATGAAACAGCTAATCCTTTTAAAGTACTATGTACATATACAAGTGCATCACAAGTTGCTAATGCTTCAAATTTATTTTTTGCCGTCATAAATGGCTGATTAGTTATTTTAGCTATTTCTTGAGCTACAAGTTCTGCATACTCCGGATGAGTATTTAAACCGGTACCAACTGCTGTTCCACCTAAAGCTAGTTCATAAATACTTGACAAGCTTTGCTTAATATGTTGAAAGTTATGAACAAGCATTGTTGCCCACCCCGAAATTTCTTGACCCAATGTTAATGGAGTAGCATCTTGTAAATGAGTACGACCCACTTTCACGACGTTTTTATACTCTGAAGATTTTTCTTTTAAAGTATTATAGAATAAAGTTAATTGTGGAAATAACTTATTATGTATAGCTATAACTGCAGCAATATGCATTGCTGTAGGAAAAACATCATTAGAACTTTGGCTTTTATTAACATCATCATTAGCATGTACTAAACGTGTTATTCCACGCTTTCCTCCTAGAATTTCACTTGCACGATTAGCTAATACTTCATTAATATTCATATTGGTCTGAGTTCCCGATCCGGTTTGCCAAATTACTAAAGGAAATTCATTAATATGTTTATTTTCGATTACTTCATCCGCAGCAAGCATAATAGCATTTGCTAAATCCTTTGAAATCAATCCTAATTTATTATTAATTTTAGCTGTAACTTTTTTAATTAATGCTAAAGCGGTGATTAATTCTAATGGAATTTTTTCAGTAGAAATTTGAAAATATTTTAACGAACGTTGTGTTTGAGCTCCCCACAATTTATTATTAGGAACTTTAATACTACCCATGGAATCATTTTCACAACGTTCTGCAACTTTATTTTTCATATTTCATTCCTTATTATTTTAAATAATCTTATCTAAAGTTGTAATTAGTTTTTTATTCGGACGTATTTTCCAAATACCTTCTCCTTTAGATAGAGTAAGACCACGTAAAAAAAGACAATATACCCCACCAAAATTAATTTCATAATCATAATCTGATGAATAATATTGTAGATAACGATG
This sequence comes from Candidatus Dasytiphilus stammeri, assembly GCA_041944835.1. Taxonomy (GTDB): domain Bacteria; phylum Pseudomonadota; class Gammaproteobacteria; order Enterobacterales; family Enterobacteriaceae; genus Dasytiphilus; species Dasytiphilus stammeri_K. The sequence continues at coordinate 220,181 of CP145879.1, forward strand.
AAATGCTAAAGTATATAAAATATATTGCCAATCATAATTATTATCTCGGATAAATTTGTCTAAATTTTGATAATTATATGCCAAAGTATTTTTACCTAACCAAATAGATTTATAATCTACTAAATAATATTTTTTTCCCATTTTAAATACTAAATCAATGCAACCCTTTAAGCAATTTTTTCTAAACTTCTTCAATACCATAGAAGAATGAGTAAGAGGATAATAAAGTCTAACTACTTCATGTAAGTTATGAATGTTAAAATCCCGATCTAGTTTAAAACTAAACATCCATTGATTTTTTTTATGATGGTTTTCTATTTTACTCAAGCTTATATTGTGTAAATTATCTATATCAACTTGTAAAATATTATTAATCCACTCATTTAAGACAGGTATCCAAGCCAAATCTAATCCATATTTATTCATGATTTTTTCTAAAATATTGCCTTTTTTAGGTTGCGAAAAATCAATGATTTTAAATAAATCATGTAAAAACATACATGAAGTAATTCCACAAGGAAAAGTATGTGGAGACATGGTTCTAAGAGTAGTAGAAGAATTGAAGTTCTTATCAAAAACTGCATCTAGATCAATATAGGGAAATAATTCTTCTATTATCTTACTACTATAATTATTAATATTATCTTGAGTGTAAATGGTATTATTAAAATTGGAATGTAATCCAAGTGAATTGATAACTGAAGTAGTTTTTTCTTTTATTATTGGATAGGGAGATCCAATAATTTTCATATTTTCTGATTTATTATCTGTATATACTATTTCAATATCGTCACTTTGTATTTCTTTTAAACTCTTAACTAATTCTTTGGTATTATGTGATTTACCGTTTTGTATTAAATAACCGATAGCACTGAGATGCAGATCGTTTTTTTCTTCTTGATTTTTCTTGGCTTTGCCTTTAATTAAAGGTGCAATTCCTATACTACAGTGCCAAATAGATCTAGTTAAAGCTACATAAAGTATGCGTAAATCCTCGGCCAAACGTTCTTCGTCTGCAAGTTTTTTACTATTTATATTGTTATAATGTAAATCAAGGATTTTATGTAACGTGATTCGATCATGATATAAAATATCGGTTGATTGCCTAAACAGTGAAATAAAAGGTAACCAAACTAATGGATATTGTAATCCTTTAGATTTATGAATAGAAATAATATGAATAATGTTCTTATTATATTCTAAATTTGGTCGCTGATTTATTATGTAATTATTAGGTTGAAGAATTTGTAACTCTAACCATCGTATTAATGCATATTGATTATCGAGTTGAAAAGAAGCTTTTTGTAAAAGTTCCATAAGATGTAAAATATCTATTAAACGCCTTTCTTCATTATTTTTTAATAATTTTTCATAAATTTTATTAGATATTATTAATTCATGTAACATTGGCATTACACCATGTTGAAACCAAATTTTTTTATAATGAATAAATTTTTGATAAAAATCATCACAATAATCCTCTTGATTAAGAATTTTATCTATTGTTTGAGCATCGAATCCAAATAAGCTGGTAGCTAAAGCAGTACGTAACATTTGAGAATTATTAGTTATTAATAATATAGCTTTTAGTAGATATAATATATCACGTGCTTCTAGCGTAGAATAAATACTCTCACGGCTAGAATGATAAATAGATGCAATTTTCAAATCATTAAGTGCATTTTGTATAACTGTTGCCTCATTTTGATTTCGTACTAAGACAACAATATCCGCTGGTGTAATTTTACGTATGTTATTACCATTTATTAAATGTGCATTGTCGTTTTGTCCCGCTATAATCCACTTTTTTATCTGCATAGCACAATAACGACCCATAAATTGTTGATACTCACTAAAACTTACATTTTCTCCGGGTTGTAAACAAAAACGTAATGCGGTTTGTGATTGATTATTAATTTTAAAAAATAATTTTGAATTTTTACAGGAAGCTTTTACTGGAATAAAAGGAATTTCAGTAAATATAAAGGGATTTTTATTACGAGAAAAAAGTTGATTAATACTAGAAACCATCTTAGATGAAGAACGCCAATTAGTATTTAACGTATAATAATTATCCATGGTCGATTTAGCATCCATATAACTAAAAATATCCGCTCCTCTAAAAGAATAAATAGCTTGTTTAGGATCTCCAATAAGAATAAGAGCACTATCACAATGACCAATGTAAATTTTTTTATAAATCCGATATTGTATTGAATCGGTATCTTGAAATTCATCAATTAATGCTATTGGATAACGATATCTAATACGTTGAGCAATAGAAGGTCCTATAGATGGTTGTTGTAGAGCTTCATCTAATAGATGAATTAAATCATCAAATCCTAAGACTGTACGATTTTTATTTCTTACAGCAGTATAAATTTCTAATAAAGCTTTACTGAGCACCCATGCGCGTAATGATGGAGGATTGGATAAAAACAATTCGATCTCTTCAAAAATAGGAAGATTGAGTATAAATCTTCCATTGGAAGAAATGATTGGTTGTAATATTTCTTTTCTAAAATTTTTTATTTCTTTTGGAAAAAAATATGTTTCAGTTTCTTGTTGTGACCAAATTGTAATTTTATTAATCCCGTGTAATATAGTATGGTAACGACTACTACCACAATAGGAGTGAATTAAATCTTTTAACTTTGAAGCTACTAAAGACCATTGTTTTTTAAAGGATCGAATACGATCAAGCATGTTTTGGTGATGTTGTTCTAGAGTTAAAGCATTAGATAATGGATATTTTAATTTAGGTAATTCACCTTTTAACCAAGGTAATAAATTTTTTAAAAGAGAGGTGGGAGATGACCATTCTTGTAATAGTAATTGAGCTATATTAATAGGAAGTTGAGAAAAATGATGTTTCCAAAAATCCACAACTATTTCATGATACAAAAAATAATCATCTTCTATAATCTGATGTTTAAACATCATTCCACATTCTATCATATTAATATATAACATTCTTTGACAAAAACTATGAATGGTAAAAATTGCCGCTGTATCTAAGTGTAGTTCAGCAGTTAATAATATATTTGCTGCTTGTTTTAAATCATCAATTTGACTTAATAAGAGCATTAATTCGGGGTTATTCGTTATTCCCCGCATACAAGCAATACGTAATTCATGAATATGGCTGTAAATTCTATTTTTTAATTCTAAAGTAGCCGCTTCTGTAAAGGTTACTACAAGTATTTCTTCTACTTTAAGTGGTATTTTTTTTCCCTGACGTAATCCTAATAATAGACGCAGGTAAAGTATACTAATAGTATGTGTTTTACCGGTTCCTGCAGAAGCTTCAATGAGTATTGAACCATATAGGGGAATGGTAGTAGGATTTAATTTTTGAGCATTTTTAGGAAACAATATAATTACTCTCTAAATTTATAGATATTTTATATAAGAAAATATATATTTTCTTATATAAAATAAATAATAATATTATATTATTAAAATAATTTTTTATTAGTGGAGATATAATTAAATTATGAGCTATTTATTACCAAATTTACCATATTCTTACGATGCATTAGAACCATATATTGATCAAGAAACCATGAAAATTCATCATACTAAACATCATCAAAATTACGTTAACAATACTAATGTAATTTTAACCTCATTACCTAATGAATACTCAAAGCTATCAATTGATGAATTAATTATGCAATTGCAAGATATACCAACTGATAAAAGAATGATATTACGTAATAATGCGGGAGGTCATGCAAATCATAGCATGTTTTGGAAAGGACTAAAAAAAGGGACGGTTTTACAAGGAGAATTTAAATGTGCTATAGAAAGAGAATTTAATAGCATTAAGAGTTTTAAAGAATTATTTGAAACAGTTGCTGTAAATCATTTTGGATCCGGTTGGGTTTGGTTAATAAAAAAAGGAAAAAAATTAAATATAGTCTCTACAGCTAATCAAGATAATCCTTTAATGGGCGAAAAAATCCTTGGTATATTTGGTTATCCAATTATTGGGTTAGATATATGGGAACATGCTTATTATTTGAAATATCAAAATAGACGTTTGGATTATATTAAAGCATTTTGGAATATAATTAACTGGGATGAAGCTACTATTCGTTATTTATATGAATTCTGATGTAATGAGAAATCTAATCTAAATTAGATGAGGCGGAATATGAATTGATGAAATCAATTGAAGAGTTATTTCTCGAAAAAGAAAAATTTATTTTACCAATAAAAAGAGAAGAACTAATTGATCTAATATTGGGCATTAAAGATAGTGCCAAAAATATTTCCTATTATCTTAGTCAAGGCAAATTATTTGATTTAGGTGAAATCACACAAAACAAAAATATTCATGGTGAAATTCAAATTAAGTTTGATATATTTGCTAATGATATAATTAAAACTGCTATGAAGCAGCTATCTACTAAATGTATAGCTGCAATTCTTACAGAAGAAGATGAAGAATTTATAGTATTACATGAAGGTAAAAAAGGTAAATACATAATGCTCCTAGATCCTATAGATGGATCTTCAAATATAAAAAATAATATTTCTATAGGTACGATTTTTTCTATCTATCAGCGTATTAGTACTATAGGAAGTAGAATTACAAAATGTGATTTTTTACAACCAGGTAAGCATCAAATAGCTGCAGGGTATATAATATATGGTTTTTCAACTATATTGGTTCTAACTTTTGGTTGGGGAGTATATATATATGTTTATAATCCATTAAATAATATTTGGTATTTAAATAAAAAAGATCATAAGTTTCCGGAAAAAGGTTATATATACTCCATTAATGATGGAAATCATGGTTATTTTCCTTTAGGGATCAGGAAATATATTGATTTTTGTCATCAGATAAATAAAACCACTACTAAACTTCCTTATACTTTGCGTTATACAGGTTCACTGGTAGCAGATTTCCATCGTAATTTATTACAAGGTGGTATTTATATATATCCTAACAATACTAAACATCCACAAGGTAAACTTCGATTACTATATGAATGTAATCCTATGGCTTTTATTGCCGAACAAGCCGGAGGAAAAGCAAGTAATGGAGTCTATCGTATACTAGATATTAAGCCAATTACATTGCATCAATGTTGCCCCTTATTTATAGGAAATAGAGAAATGGTTGATGAAGTTGAATACTTCATAAAAAACTCTTAACACTAACTAATGGTAATTTTGAAATCGTTGTAGTAATTTTATACATTTGTATAAAATTAAACCGTTTCATCTTTAATCTTAAAGACATTTGACTGGTTTAGGTATTCCAGCTAATTTTGCTGCCTGTTTTGCAGGACCTTTAGGAAATAATTTTAAAAGATAACGACTATTTCCTTTTTCTGTCCCATATTTTTTTGCTATGGTTTTTACTAACATACGTATGGTTGGTACCATATTAAAATTTAAATAAAAAGTACGTACAAGAAAAATAATTCTCCAATGCTCTTCATTCAGATTTAAATTTTCTTCAAAAGCTAATTTTTCAGCAATCCTTTCGTTCCAATCACAACTATTTATTAAATATCCTTCTGAATCTCGATCAATAGTTAACATGTGTTATTCCTCTAAATTATTTAATGAACAATACAAGATTGTATTTACAAATTTATTCCATATGTTATTTTATTTCTTGGAGGAGTGGCCGAGTGGTTGAAGGCACCGGTCTTGAAAACCGGCAATAGGAAACTGTTCGAGAGTTCGAATCTCTCCTCCTCCGCACCAGGTCCCTATTTTTTTTCTTTTAAAGAATTACTTATACTTCCATCAATTAATTATTGCATTTCTTTATTTATTTTTTTGAGATTTCATTATTTTACTACTATGCTTATACAAAAAACATTTTTTACATTTGTATAAAGGAATTATTTATGTCACAAGATACTACTTTTTCAAACTTGCAAAAGGATCTAAAAATTTTAGTTAGTTCTATTGAGAATATGTTGAATAATTGTACGGATAAAAATCCTTCAGATCTGGATAATTTACGTCAAAAAGTTAGACATATCTTAGATGAAGCAAGAAAATCTCTTGGAGATTCTAAAGAACATATCATGCAACAAACTCGTCAAGTAGCCAATTTAGCCAACAATTATTTGCATGAAAAACCATGGGCAGGAGTAGTAATTGGTGCTACTCTAGGTTTAATTTTAGGTTTTTTATTAATGCGTCGTTGATTTTATGAAAGAATCTAGAATCATTCAGTGCAATAAAGATGGAATTATTAATATTGCTGGGAGGATTATTAAGACTCTCATTGACATAATAAAAACCCGTATATCTTTAATTATTACAGAATTAGATGAAGGTAAAAATTATATATTACAAATATTAATCCTGATAGGAGTAACACTACTTTTAATGATGGTTTTTTTAAACAGTTTATTAATGCTCTCTATCTTGCTAGTTAGTTCAAACTATCGTTTAATTGTAATGATTACTATTACTGGAATTTTATTTTTTTTAGCATTGGGTTCAGGTGTATGGACTTTATATAAAATCAAAAAAATAAATTTATTTTCCTCCACTTGTAAAGTGCTCAAAAATGATAAGAATTATTTTTTAAATAAAAATTAGGAATAATATTGCATGAATCATTATGATTATAATCAACCTAAGCATAGACTATTAGATCTAGTTCAAGAACAAAGAATCAATTTAACTAGTGAATATAAGGAGTGGAAGAAAATATTATCTAATTACCAACGTAAATTACTGATTATACGAAATCGAATAATTATTATTATTAGTATATTAAGTATAATAACTCTTTTTTTAGCACATCATCCTCGAAGATTAATACGTTGGTCAAAACGTGCTATGGCTATTTGGAAAATGTGCCAATTATTACGTAAATATTCTCATTAGTTAGTATAAAAAAATAAAAAAAAACACTTAATAGGATGCTACTTTTTATTCAAGTAGCATCCACATACTTACTCAATAAGTACACAATTACTCTTATTTAACACTGTCTAAATTATATATAATGTACATAGTTACATATATATATTTTATTATAAAAAATATGATGATATAATGATATTAAAGGTTAGCTAACTAGACAATCGCTCCTAGCCTAGTTATAACAGAAAGTTAGGGGAGGAAAGTCCGGGCTCCTACGGGCAGAGTGCCAGGTAACACCTGGAAGATGAAAATCTATGACTAGTGCCACAGAAAAAAAACCGCCATAATAAATAAAAGGTAAGGGTGAAATGGTGTGGTAAGAGCACACCGCACTACTGGTAACAGTTAGTGGCAAGGTAAACTCCATTTGGAGCAAGGCTAAATAAGACTCAATAAAATAAGTATGGCCCATACTGAGTTTGGGTAGGCTGCTTGAGCTAGTAAGTGATTACTAGCCTAGATGAATGATTGTCCTCGACAGAACCCGGCTTATCGGTTAGCTATCCTCTTCTAATATATTGAAGATTATAAATTATCGACATAGTTTTTTAAAAAATTAGCTACTCCCTCTCTATTTGCCCTCATACTCGGTTTCCCTAATTGCCATTGTGCCGGACATACTTCTCCATCATGTTCTTCATGAAATTGAAGAGCATCAACCATACGTAGCATTTCATCAATATTACGACCTAATGGTAAGTCATTTACGACTTGATGACGAATGATACCGCTTTTATCAATTAAAAAAGAAGCTCGTAGAGCAATACCCAATTCAGGATGTTCAATTCCATAAGCTTTTTGAATTTCATGTTTTACATCTGCTACCATTGGATATTTAATATTTCCAATCCCTCCATTAGAAACTGGAGTTTTACGCCATGCTTGATGAACAAATACTGAATCAACCGAAACACCTATTATTTTTACTTCACGTTTTTTAAATTCATCATAGCGTTTATCGAAAGCAATTATTTCTGAAGGACAAACAAAAGTAAAATCCATAGGCCAAAAGAAAATTATTGCAACTGTTCCATTAATATATTTTTTAAAATGAAAATCCTTAATGATTTCCCCATTACCTAAAATAGCATTACTAGTGAAATTTGGTGCTAATCTAGATACCAGTATCATATTTTTCTCCTATTAGATAGATTCGAATTTTTTCTATAAAAGTAAGAATTACTATTCTAACTAATTTCATTATATTATCATATTATTTTTTTTTAAATAGTAATTGCTGAATGACATGAATATTATTCGGCTTATAATTATAAACTATTTGAAGATGATTATTAGTTATAACAGAGTTTAAAAATGAAATTTAAAATTTATAAAAAAGATGGATTAGCACGTCGCGGTAGTTTGATTTTTGATCGTGGTATTGTAGAAACCCCAACCTTTATACCTGTTGGTACTTATGGTACTGTTAAAAGTATTAGTTCAGAAGAACTTATACAGCTAGAGGTTCAAATAATTTTAAGTAATACTTTTCATCTTTGGCTTCGTCCGGGAATAGATATTATAAATTTGCATGGGGACTTACATAATTTTATGAAATGGAATGGTCCAATAATTACTGACTCAGGAGGATTTCAAGTTTTCAGTCTTAGTAAAATCCGTAGAATTATAGAAAAAGGAGTATATTTTAATAATCCTATAAATGGGGAAAAAGTTTTTTTAGACCCTGAAAAATCAATAGAAATTCAATCTAATTTAGGATCCGATATAGTAACTATATTTGATGAATGCACACACTATCCAGTGAGTTGGAATAATGCGAAGGATTCAATGGAATTGTCTCTACGTTGGGCTGAACGAAGTAAGAATCATTTCAAAAAATTAGGAAATAAAAACTCTCTATTTGGTATTATTCAAGGTAGTATTTATCCCGACCTAAGAGAAAAATCTCTAAAAGAATTAATGGAAATAGGATTTGATGGTTATGCGATTGGTGGTTTAGCAGTTGGAGAATCGAAAAAAGATATGAGTAAAATTCTTGAGGATCTTTCTGTAAAGATTCCACCTGATAAACCAAGATATCTTATGGGAGTAGGAAAACCGGAGGACATTATTAATGCGGTATGTAGTGGTATAGATATGTTTGATTGTGTTATTCCGACTCGGAATGCAAGAAATGGTTATTTATTTGTAACTAATGGAATAGTAAAAATTCGCAATTCTAAATATAAATATGATATATCAAAACTTGATGATCAATGTGATTGTTATACTTGTAATAATTATAGTCGTGCATATCTACATCATCTAGATAATTGTAATGAAACTTTAGGAATACGTTTAAATACGATTCATAATTTACGTTATTATCAGCGATTGATGATAAGTATACGCCATGCAATAGATGGTGGATATCTAAAAAAACTAGCAACTAATTTATTGAGAAATAAATAAAGGGGATTTAATGTTTTTTTCTATATATCAGGCAATAGCTAAAGATAATACATCTGTACAGACTAATTCATATTCAATGATCTCCATGATCATAATTTTTGCTTTAATTTTATATGTAATTATCTTACGACCACAAATAAAGCGTGCTAAAGAGCATAAAAAAATGATTGAATCAATTATTCAAGGGGATGAAATCCTGACTACAAGTGGTATAATAGGACGAGTTAGTAAAATAAAAGAAAATTATATCGTTATTGCACTTAATTCTACGACAGAAATTATAATAAAACGCGATTTTATTTCAGCTATTTTGCCTAAAGGTACAATGAAAGCTTTAAATATATTTTTTTAAAACTTTAATTGAGAATAAAAGATTAATTAACTTCACTTCGAATGATTATCTTATAAAATACCATTTTAGGGTTGGACTATTTAAAATTTTTTACTGCCTTAAATTAGATAAGTTACATTAGATATGTCTAATGTAACGGGGGATATTTTCATCCTTTCTTAACGTTAAGATTTCACAACCATTCTCTGTTACTAGAACTGTATGTTCATATTGTGCAGAAAGACTATGATCTTTAGTTTTAACTGTCCAACCATCTTTCATGTTACGAACTTTATAACTTCCTGCGTTAACCATCGGTTCTATAGTAAAAATCATACCGGGTTGGAAAATAATACCATTATCAAATGCATCATAATGCAATACTTGAGGTTCTTCATGAAAATTTTTCCCAATTCCATGACCACAATAATCACGTACAACCGAAAAATTCTGAGACTCAACATATTTTTGTATTTCTCGACCTAACATTCTCAATCGGATCCCGGGTTTTATAATTTGTAAAGCTAAATATAGACTCTTCTGTGTAACTTGACATAATTTTTTTGCATTAAGAGTAGTATTACCACCAACAATAAACATTTTAGATGTATCACCATGATAGTTATCTTTAAGAACGGTTACATCTATATTCACAATATCTCCAGATTTAAGCACTTGTCGATCATTAGGAATACCGTGACAAACCACATCATTCACGGAAATACAAACTGATTTAGGGAATCCCCGATAGCCTAGGCAAGCGGATATAGCATGTTGTGTATTAATAATATAATCATGACAGATAGAATCTAATTGGCTGGTGGTTATTCCAGGTTTTACATATGGTGTAATCATTTCTAATACTTCAGCAGCCAAATGGCTAGCTATACGAATTTTTTCAATTTCTTCGGGTTTTTTTATAATTACGTTCATTATCTATAATTACAATGAATTAAATTCAGTTATAGTAACATAAAATTATTAATTTATATTTTGGACACTACAAAAAAAGTATATGAGATAACTCTCAATATTATTGAGAGTTAGTAGTCTCTATGTATAATTTGTGTTATAAATAAATGAATGTATATTATTTCTAATATAGAGGTATAATAAGGAATATAAATATGATAACTCTTTCTATGCGCGACATGATAAAAGCGGGAGTGCATTTTGGACATCAGACGCAATACTGGAATCCAAAAATGAAATCTTACATCTTTGGAGTACGTAATAAAATTCATATCATCGATCTTGAAAAGACAATTTTGCTTTTCAAAGAAGCTTTAACTGAGTTACAAAAAATAGCATATCAAAAAGGAAGAATATTATTTGTTGGAACTAAACGAGCTGCTAGTGAGCCTATTAAAAAAACTGCAGAAAATTGTAATCAATACTTTATTAATCATCGTTGGTTAGGTGGAATGTTAACTAATTGGAAAACTGTTAGACAATCTATAAAAAAATTAAAAGATTTAGAAATACAAGCTCAAGATGGGACTTTTGAAAAATTGACTAAAAAAGAAGTACTAATACGTTCTCGAAAGTTAAAGAATCTTGAGAACAGTATAGGAGGCATTAAAAATATGGGAGGTTTACCAGATGCTTTGTTTATAATTGATGCCAATTACGAAAGTATTGCCATTAAAGAGGCAAGGAAAATTGGAATTACTATATTTTCTATTGTTGATACTAATTCCGATCCTGATGGAATTAATTTTGTTATTCCAGGTAATGATGATGCTAGACGCGCGATTAAACTATATTTAAACAGTGTTACTAGTGTTCTTAATCCTGAACCGGAACTAGATACAAATTCTTTGACGTGTGAAGAAGTAAATGGAGTAAAATAAATATGGTAAATGTTACGATAGAGATGGTAAAAAAATTAAGAAAAAGGACCGGAGCAGGAATGATGAATTGTAAAAAGGCATTAATTGAAGCTAATGGAAATATAGATGTAGCTATTGATTATATGCGTAAAAAAGGTGATACTCAATCTGCTGCTAAAAGATTAGATTATCCTGCTTCTGAAGGCATTATAATGATAAAGATTGATGAAAATTGTGCTGCAATGATTGAGATTAACTGTGAAACGGATTTTGTTAGTCAAAATGCAACATTTAAAAATTTTGCTGATCGTATTATTAGCAGTGCGGTTTATGACCGTATTAAAGATATAGAAATTATCCGATCTAAATTTAAAGAGGAACAATTAGCATTAATGAATGCTGTAGGTGAAAATATTTATATTCGTCGAATTTCAGTAATAGAAGTAGAAGATAAAAATGAAATTAGTTATTACTTACATAGAAGTCGTATTGGAGTTATCGTAACGACTACTTGTCAAAGTAGGAATAAGGAATTGGGTAAACATATTGCAATGCATATTGCCGCTAGTAAACCGGAATATATTAAAACCGAGTTAATTCCTATAAATATTGTTGAACGTGAACGTGAAATTCAAAAAGCTATTGCAATAAAATCCGGAAAATCACCAAATATTTTGGAAAAAATCATCGATGGACGTATAAAAAAATATTTTGATGAATTGACATTAGTTTGTCAAAAATTTATTTTTGAACCTACTAAAACAGTAGCACAAGTATTAAAAGAAAATAATACCCAAGTGATAACCTTTACTCGTTTTTCACTCGGTGAAAGCGAATAAAAAATATTAACATATTTTTCTCAAAAATTGATAATAAGATTATATCTTGAATAATTTAGCAATAAAAAAGTATCAGCGTATTTTATTAAAAATAAGTGGAGAATCTCTGCAAGGTATGAAAAAGTTTGGAATTGATCCCAATTTTATTAATCATATTGTTAAAGAGATTAAAGATATAATAAATTTATCAGTGCAAATAGCTGTGGTTATTGGTGGGGGAAATATTTTTCGTGGATCTGATTTAATTAAAGTAGGTATAAATAAAGTTATTGCTGATCAGATAGGTATGTTATCAACTATTATAAATGGTCTAGCTATACAAGATGCACTTCATCGATCGTATGTAAAAACTCATTTGATGTCAGCTATAGCACTGGATGGAATCTGTGATATTTATAATTGGGCCAAAGCTATTTCTTTACTAAACAATCAGTATGTAGTAATTTTTTCCGCTGGAATTGGAAATCCTTTTTTTACAACTGATTCTGCAGCTTGTTTACGCGGTATAGAAATAAACGCAGATATCGTACTCAAAGCAACCCAAGTAGATGGAATCTTTTCTAGTGATCCTTTGATCAATCCAAGTGCAACACTTTATAAAAAATTAACTTATAAAGAAGTTTTAGATAAAAAACTAAAAGTAATGGATTATACAGCTTTTACATTAGCAAGAGATCATCTCATACCTATTCAAGTTTTTAATGTTACTAAACCTGGGGCCTTACGTAGGATAATTTTTGGACATATTGAAGGTACATTAATTACATGTTAAATATAATTCATAATTGATAATAAAAAAAGTAGGATCAAAATGATTAATACTATTAAAAATGATATTGTTATGCGTATGGAACAATGTATCGACATCTTTTTTGATCATATCAAAAAAATTAACACAGGACGAGTAACTCCTAATTTAATTAATTCAATTACAGTAGAATATTATGGAATGGCCACTCCATTACGTCAATTAGTTAATATTGTAACTGAAGACTCACGAACACTAACTTTAACTGTTTTTGATAGTAAATTAATTCCGGCTATTGAAAAAGCTATTTTTTCATCTGAGCTGGGAGTTACACCAAATACTATAGGAACAAGAATTAGATTGATGTTTCCTATATTAAGCGAAGAACGTCGGATTGAATTGAGTAAATTAGTAAAAAAAGAAGCGGAATATGGAAAGATATGTGTACGAAATATACGACGTGATTTAAAGATACAGCTTAAAACAAAAAATCTTAGTGAAGATGAACAGCATAGAAGAGAAGAAGAACTTCAAAAAGTTACCAATGATTACATAAAAAAAATAGATATTATTCAAAATAAAAAAATAAAAGAGATTTTTGACTTCTAGAAAAATTCTAGACTAAAATGTAATGTAAAAACCATGAAAAGATTAACAATACTTGGTTCTACAGGATCTATAGGTACAAATACATTAAAAATAGTATCTGAACATCCACATCTTTTTAAAGTTAAAGCACTAGTGGCAGGTTGTAATGTTGATATAATGGCTAAACAATGTAGGTTATTCAAACCCGATTGGGCGGCTCTATTTGATAAAAAAGCTGCAAAGTTGTTACAAAATACTTTACAAGATATGAAACTTTCTACCCAAGTACTTGCAGGGGAAGAAGCAGCATGTGAATTAGCTAGTTTGGATGAAGTAGATCAAGTAATGTCTGCATTAGTAGGTGCAGTTGGTTTACGACCTACAATGGCTGCGATAAAAGCAGGGAAGCAAGTATTATTGGCAAATAAAGAATCTTTAGTAACATCTGGTCGTTTTTTTATGGAAGCTATATGTGCTGCCAAAGTAAAATTATTGCCAGTAGATAGTGAACATAATGCAATTTTTCAGAGTTTACCTCTAACAATTCAAACACAATTAGGTAATGTATGTTTAATAAAAAATGGAATTAAAAGCCTTATACTAACCGGTTCGGGAGGGCCTTTTCTAAATTTATCTCTTTCAGAATTTAATAAAATTACTCCAGAACAAGCTTGTTTACATCCTAATTGGAAAATGGGTAAAAAAATTTCGGTTGATTCAGCGACCATGATGAATAAAGGATTAGAGTATATTGAAGCTCATTGGTTATTTAATGCTTCTAATGAGCAATTAGAAGTTATAATTCATCCTCAATCAATAATTCATTCTATGGTACGCTATATGGATGGTAGCTTATTAGCTCAACTGGGATGCCCAGATATGAAAATACCAATAGCATATGCTATGGCATGGCCAAATCGTATACCAAATACGGTGATGCAATTAGATTTAACAAAATCTCACCACTTAACTTTTTTCCAACCGGATTTTAATCGTTATCCATGTTTAAAATTAGCAATAGAAGCATGCAAAAAAGGACAACTGGCTTCAATTATATTAAATGCAGCAAATGAAATTGCTGTTAACGCATTTCTTACTAAACAGATACCATTTACTGCAATTGCAGCTATAAATAGCTGTGCTTTACAAAAAATTTCTTGTCAAGAACCTAAAAATATAGACGAAGTCATTCAAGTGGATAGATTAGTACGTATTAAAATAACTGAACTATTGCCATCTTATTATGCATAAGTAATTCATAAGATAAGATCTAATAATTAATATTATTTAGTTTTACTACTATAATTTAATCACTACATTCTATCATTAGATCTAAAATTGTTATGTATTATTATAATTTGATAAAAAAAAATAACGAACTTAGTATTCGTCATATAGCTATTATTATGGATGGTAATGGACGGTGGGCAAATCGTCAAGGAAAACTACGTATTTTTGGACATAAAGCAGGAGTCCAATCTTTAAAAAAGGTAGTGAAATTTGCGGTTTCTCATCAATTAGAAGCACTTACTCTTTATGCTTTTAGTAGCGAAAATTGGAATCGACCAAAATCCGAAGTAATAGCATTAATGGATTTATTTGAATGGGCACTAAATGCTAATTTAAGCCAATTAAATAAATATAATATAAAATTACACATTATTGGTAATATAAGTGGTTTTAATATAAAATTACAACAATGTATTCGTTATGCACAATCTGTTACCCGCAACAATACAGGATTAGTACTTACTATTGCTGCCAATTATGGTGGTCGATGGGATATTATTAATGCAATTAAGCAGATCATCAATTTAGTAAAAAAAAAATTAATAGATCCTAATTTAATAGAAATAAATGAAGATTTTATATCAAAATATTTGTGTCTTAATAATTTAGCTCCTGTTGATTTTCTCATAAGAACCGGAGGGGAATATCGACTGAGTAATTTTTTACTTTGGCAGATAGCTTATACTGAATTATATTTTACTGATGTACTTTGGCCGGATTTTAATGAACAGATTTTTAAACAAGCAATAACACTTTTTAACAAACGAGAACGTAGATTTGGTAGTATATAATTCGTAGGGATCCGTTACTTTAACGATACAGTTTTTTAAAAAATTTTTCAGATTTTTTGGGTTATCTTTGAATTGTGGTTTAGTAAAACTTCAGTTAACCTTATTTAATAAAATTATAATCCTATCTTTCATACTATTGCATCAGTATGAATAACATTCATAGATTGGTTTTTGGTGATTTAGGTTTAAATATGAAGTTAGACTGAAAAAGTCTAAAAAGATTTTTTCCGAAGATAAAACCAATCTTTTTTAAAGATATTTTTTATTAGGACATTAATTGTCATTAGAGAACATTATGTTAGATATATTCCAAACTATAATAGTATCTATTATATCCCTGAGTATTTTAATCATAGTTCATGAGTACGGACATTTTATTGTGGCTAGAAGTTGTGGAGTATTTATTGAATCTTTTTCAATTGGATTTGGTAAAACTTTGATGTCCTGGTATGACAGTTATGGAACCCATTATATGATATGTATATTTCCATTGGGTGGATATGTTAAAATGCTAAATACAACCAGTGATAGTAACATTAAAACTAATCTACAATCACTAAAAAGTTTTAATGATCAAAGTTTACTACATCGAGCAGCTATTATAAGTGCAGGTCCTATGGCTAATTTTATTTTAGCTATAATTTGTTACTGGGTAATTTTTATTTACGGTATAACTAATATCAAACCCATTATCTATGAAGTAAGAAAAGGATCAATAGCATTTCAATCTGGAATTAAAAAAAATATGGAATTAAAATCTATTGCTGATGTAAACACTTATAACTGGAACGATGTACGTATGGCATTACTCACACAAATAGGTAATAGAAACATTCCTGTTACTCTAGTACCTTTTAATCAACTATCTAATCAAAAAATTGTAAAATCAATTGATTTACATCATTGGCATCTTGATCCTTATATACAACAAGATCCTATAATGGTATTTGGGATACATCCTTATCCATTACCCAATGAATTTATTTTAGAGAGAATCTCTTCAGATTCGATTGCTAGTAAAATCGGTTTACATTCGGGAGATAAAATTTTAAAAGTAAATGGTCAGCCCTTGAAAAATTGGTCCGATCTAATGATCTCATTATGTAATAATTTTAATCACACTATTCAATTAATGATAAAACGAAAATCAAAAATATTATCCGTTTATTTCACTCCTAATGGGAAAAAAGAAAAATGTTTTTTTGGTGGTATTATCCATCATATATCGCTAGATAATAAATTTAAAAACCAGCAAAAGTATAATCCTATTACTGCTTTTTTAATGGCTGAAAGAAAAACTTGGCAATTATCTAAATTAACCTTTCGTATTTTGAAAAAAATTATCATGGGAAAATTATCACTTAATATTCTTAGTGGTCCAATTTCGATTGCACAAGGTGCAATAATCTCGGTAAAACAGGGGTTTTTACCATATCTAATGTTTTTAGCTTTAATTAGTATTAATCTAGGTATTATGAATTTGTTACCTTTACCTATTTTAGATGGTGGGCATCTTTTATTTATTTTATTTGAAATAGTTAAAGGAGACTCAATTTCGGTAAAATTTAAAGAAATTAGTTTCAATATTAGTATAATTTTACTGATATTACTTATGATTATTACCATTTTCAATGATTTTTCACGGATTTTAGTTAGTCTTATTTACTAAATAAATGAGATAAAAAATCTAGTCAAGTGATAAAATATCAAATTCCCTTTAAAAAAATATTAATAATATTGCTGTTATTTTATACTCCAATTTACGCGGAACATAAATTTTATGTACAAAATATTTGTATTCATGGATTACACCGAATTTCAATAATTACCGCATTAATAAATTTTCCTATTCGTGTTGGAGATAATATTTATATAGAAGATATTAATAATAGTATTCGAGCTTTGTTTAGTACTAATAATTTTGATAATGTACAAATATTACGTGATGCCAATACTTTAATTGTTCAATTAAAAGAACGTCCTATTATTTCATTTATGAAAGTTTTAGATAATCATATTATTAATAAAAACACTCTTCTGAGATTTTTCTCCGAGTTAGATATTTATCCTGGTCAGATATTTAATCGAACCAAATTATATTTAATTGAACAAAAAATCCAAAGTTACTATTACTCCATTGGATACTATAATGTAAGTGTAAAAATGAGAATAATTTCACTACCCAACCATATGGTTGGGATAATAATATCTTTTAAAGAAGGAAAACCAGCCCAAATTGAAAAAATTCGTATTTTAGGTCATAAAGCATTTTCTTATAGAGAATTATCTCATAATTTCATGCTACGTGATAAATTACAATTATCCTTGTATGATAGAGTTATTAATAATAACAGACACCAATATCAAAAAAAAATTTTATATCAAGATTTAGAAAAATTGAGAGAGTTCTATTTCTCTCATGGTTATGCAAATTTTAAAATTTTTTATGCTGAAGTTAATTTAACACCAAATAAAGAAAAAATTTTTATTACTATAAATATTCGTGAAGGTCTACGTTATAAAATTAAAAAAGTAATTTTTAAAGGGAATTTTTTCATTAATAAAAAAGAAAAAAG
Organism: Candidatus Dasytiphilus stammeri; assembly: GCA_041944835.1. Classification (GTDB taxonomy): domain Bacteria; phylum Pseudomonadota; class Gammaproteobacteria; order Enterobacterales; family Enterobacteriaceae; genus Dasytiphilus; species Dasytiphilus stammeri_K. The sequence continues at coordinate 238,500 of CP145879.1, forward strand.
AAAATTATTCTTTCTTAAAAATGAAGAATGGTATAACCTAAAGAAAGTACAAATTTTAGAAAAATGCCTTCGAAATCTTCTGCAAACTTATGGATATATTTGGCCATCTATATATATTAACGAGATAATTAATAAGGATAATACAATTAATATTATTGTTAATATTAATACGGGACAACGTTATTATGTTCATAGAATTTATTTTAGGGGCAATCATATCACACAAGATCCAGTATTACGACGTGAAATAGCTCAAAGAGAAGGAAAATGGTTTAATGAAGATTTAGTCGAAAAAGGTAAAAATAGACTATATAAAACCGGTTTTTTTAAAACAGTAAGTATAAATGTTCAGCGTGTACCAACTATATTGAATAGTGTTGATATCATCTACCAATTAAAAGAACAAGAATATAAAGGAAATATAAATCTTGGACTAGGATGGGATGGTGCAAAGCATTTAAGTTACCATATTAAAATATTACACTCTAATTGGCTAGGTACTGCTGATACAATGGCTTTCGGAATAAAAAAAAGTAATGATAGTAGTCAAAGTCATTTGACGATAATAAATCCGCATTTTTCTATTAAAGGTTTTAGGATTAGTAAAGATATTTTTTTAAAAAATTTATATAATTATGAGATTTCAAAATATCAACATAAAAGTTATGGATTTAATGATGATATAGCAATTCCAATCAGTCAATATAATTTTATTAATATAGGTATAGGTTATGCTAATAATGATATTTCAAATATACAACCCCAGATTAATGTATGGAATTATCTACGTTATCAGGGAATAAGTCCCGATTTACTTTCAAAAATAAAATATACCGAAAGTAATTTTAATTTAAAAACTGGTTGGACTTACAACAGTCTTAATCAAAAATTATTTCCTACTTATGGAATTAAGAACAAAATATTAAGCACAATATATTTCCCATTTCCAATATCTTTTTGGAAGATTAATAATAAGATTTACTATCTCATTACATTAGATTCTATGGGATATATCACCATACCAATTATTAATCATAATAAATGGGCTATTTTAGGCCATGGACATATTGGATATACGAGTACTTTTATTAAAAAATCTAGTCCTTTTTTTGAAAGTTTTTTTGGAGGAGGTATTAATTATTTACGTGGTTTCAGTATTAATAGTATAGGTACAAGAGCTATTTATTACAATTCAATCAGGTATTTTTGTAAAAAAAAAACTCAACCTATTTGTCTTTCTCAAGATGGAATCGGAGGAAATCTTATCACTGTCGCCAGTATCGAACTTCTTGCTCCTATAATTAATCCAATTATTCATCATAGTTCTTTAGGAACTATGAGAGCATCAATATTTTTTGATATGGGTACAGTTATCTTGGTTAAGAGTGATTGGAAAAATCCCTTTACAAAAAAAAATAATGAGATGACCAATAATTATATAAATTCAAATAATATTCGTATTTCTACGGGAATAAATTTACAATGGATCTCACCATTTGGACCAGTAATAGCAGTATATTCTAAACCTATAAAAAAAGATCATGCAGATAAAGTTGATTCATTCCAATTTAGTTTTGGAACTAATTGGTAACCAAGTGGTAAGAACACTTGATTGTTAATCAAATCAATTATTAAGGAGTTTTAGAATGAAAAAATTTTTATATGTTATATCGTTTATAATTATATGTACCATTGGTTATTTAACTTCAACTACTGCTCATACCATTACAAATAATGATTTTGCAGTTGTAAATATGGAAAAAATTTTCCTACAACTTCCCCAAGTAAAAGTAATTAGTAAAAAACTAGAAGATGAATTTAAAGACAGAGCTAATACTATTCAAAATATGGAATTAAATTTACAAAAAAAAATGCAACAGTTTCAATATGAGGTTTCGGTAATGAATAATATTGAACATACTAAATTAGAACATGAAATAATATTTCAGCGTCAAAAATTAGCCAATGAAATACAATCATTCGAAAATGATAAACAACATCGTCAAATTGAAGAACAAAATAAACTTCTAGTAATTATTAGAGATATAGTAAGAAAAATAGCTATTAATGAAAATTATGAAATTGTATTTGATGCAGATGCTATTGTTTATAATCACAATTTAAAAGATATAACTGAAAAAGTTATAAAAAATATTACATCCAAATAAGATTTATATCGATAATATCAAGTAAATAGAATTTATCTACTATATAAATATTGAAAATTTAGGCAAAAATGCATATTGAAGAAATTATTAAAATTTTACCACATAGGTTTCCTTTTTTATTAATTGATCGTATTATAAATTTTAAAAAAGGACATTCTTTATGTGCCATAAAAAATGTTTCGATTAATGATCCCTTTTTATATATGCATTTTCCTGAATATCCAATTCTACCAGGCACGCTCATAATTGAATCCTTCGCACAAGCTTCATGGATTCTTGCTGTAAAGAGCTTCGGAAAATTAAATACGGATACTTTTTATTATTTAATCGGTATTGATAAAGCAAGATTTAAACGTATGGTTTTTCCAGGAGATCAAATAATATTAGAAATAGAATTGGTTAAAGAACGTCAAGGTTTCACTTTTTTTCAATGTTTTGCCAAAATAAAGAATGAGCTGGCTTGTACAGCATTAATAAAGTGTATTCGAAGAAAAAAGATAATTACAAATCAGAAATAGTAAAAACTTCTATTTGAAGTAGAAGAATAACTTTTAAAACCCTTAATTTTTATTCATTAATAAAATATGATAAAACCTCGTTTTATTCATCTACGGATTCATAGTGATTATTCTATTAAAGATGGTTTAGCTAAAATTGATATGCTGATCAAAAAGGCAGTGGAATTAAATATGCCGGCCATGGCTATTACTGATTTTAACAACCTTTTTGGTTTAATTAAATTTTATCATCAGGCATGGAAAAATGGTATAAAACCAATCATAGGCGCTGATTTTCAAATGTATCATCCGATTATGAAAAATGAATTATGTCAGCTTACTACAATTGCTATTAATAATATAGGATATCACAATATTATTAAACTTATGTCACATGCTTATCAAGATGGTTATGGTTTACAAGGAGCAATTATAAAACAAGAATGGTTAGCTGATTATTCTGATGGAATTATCTTATTATCTGGTGGTCGCAATGGTGATATTGGAAAAAATTTATTAAAAGGTAATAAATCCTTAATTTTACATTTTCTAAATTTTTATCAGACATTTTTCCCGGATAGATATTATTTAGAGTTAACTCGTACTAATAGACCTAATGAAGAAACTTATTTACATGCAGCAGTAGATTTAGCGAGAAAAAAAAATATTCCAGTTGTTGCTACGAATGAAGTTTGTTTTCTAGCATCTTCAGATTTTCAAGCGCATGAAATTAGGGTTGCAATACATGATGGTTATACTTTGCTAGATCCTAAACGTCCTATCAATTATAGTATCCAACAATATTTTAGAAATGAAGAAGAAATGTGTGATTTATTTGCAGATCTTCCTGAAGCATTAGAAAATACAGTAGAAATCTCAAAACGTTGTAATGTCATTCTTAATCTAGGAAGAAAATATTTTCTTCCTCCATTTAATAGTGGAGGTATAAGTACTGACAAATACCTTATTAATAAAGCACGTGAGGGATTAGAAAAACGTATCCTATTTTTATTTGCTAATAATAATCTACGGTTACAAAAAAGATCTAAATATGATCATCGTTTAGAAATGGAATTAAATGTCATTAATCAAATGGGTTTTGCGGGTTATTTTTTAATAGTTATGGAATTTATTCAATGGTCAAAAGAACATAATATTTCGGTGGGTCCCGGTCGTGGATCTGGTGCAGGATCGTTAGTCGCTTATTCATTAAATATTACCGATGTTGATCCATTACAATTTGATTTATTATTTGAACGTTTTTTAAACCCTGAACGTATTTCTATGCCAGATTTGGATGTTGATTTTTGTATGGAAAAACGTGATTTAGTAATAGATCATGTAGCAGAGACTTATGGAAAAGAAGCGGTTTCACAAATTATTACTTTTGGTACTATGGCAGCTAAAGCTTCTATTAGAGATGTAGGGCGAGTATTAAGTTATTCTTACACTTTTGTAAATCGTATAACTAAATTAATTCCTTCTCATATTGGAATTACTTTAAAACATGCTTTAAAAATTGAAATTCAATTAATGCAATTATATAATTCTAATGAAGAAGTAAAAATCTTAATTGATATGGCTTCGAAATTAGAAGGTGTAATACGTAATGCTAGTAAACATGCTGGTGGTGTTGTTATAGCACCTACAAAAATTACGGATTTCGTACCTATTTACTGTGATGGAAATGGTCATAAACCAGTCACACAATTTGATAAAAATGATGTGGAAACTATAGGATTAGTAAAATTTGATTTTCTCGGGCTACGCACCTTAAGCATTATTTCTAGAGCATTAGAAATGATTAATTTTAAAAGAAGAAAAAAAAATAAAGATCCTTTATCTATCGTACAAATATCATTAAATGATAATGAAAGTTTTTCGTTACTAAGAAAAGCAGAAACTACAGCGGTTTTTCAACTAGAATCAAAAGGAATGAAAGATCTTATTAAAAGATTGAAACCGGATTGTTTTGAAGATTTAATTGCATTAATAGCACTGTTTCGTCCAGGACCTTTGCAGTCTGGTATGGTAGATAATTTTATAAAACGTAAACATGGAATTGAGAAAATTTCCTATCCAGATAGGAAATGGCAACATTCATCTTTAAAAAAAATTTTAGATCCAACATATGGAATCGTTCTTTATCAAGAACAAGTAATGCAAATTGCTCAAGTTTTAGCCGATTATACCCTTGGTGAAGCTGATATCTTACGACAAGCAATGAGCAAAAAGAACTTAGAAGAAATGGCTCAACAACGATTAAGATTTAAGAGAGGAGCTGAAAAAAAAGGTATTAATGGTGAACTGGCAATGAGAATATTTGATTTACTAGAAAAATTTGCAGGATATGGATTTAATAAATCACATTCTGTTGCGTACGCTTTATTATCTTATCAAACTCTTTGGTTAAAAACGCACTACTATGAAGAATTTATGGCTGCAGTCATGACCTCCGAGATGGATAATCTAGACAAGCTTATGACATTAAGTGATGAAGTTTTACGAATAGGAAAAAAGATTCTTCCACCAAATATTAATAGTGGAAAATATCATTTTTATGTTAATGATAATAATGAAATAGTTTATGGTCTTGGAGCTATTAAAGGAATAGGAAGAGCAGCCATACAAGAAATTATTAAAGCTAGAAAACTATTAGGAATTTTTAAAAATTTATTTGATTTTTGCGTTAATATAGATATTAAAAAAATTAATCGTCGATTATTAACAATTTTAATTAAATCTGGGGCTTTAGATTCATTAGGGCAAAGTAGAGAACATATGTTAAACATTTTAGATAATACTTTAAAAACCGCCTCTCAATATACTAAAGTAAAAAATAGTGGTCAGAAAGATATGTTTGGATATATAAAAGAAAATAAATATCTAGAAAAATATAAACCACGATTATCGTTTTCCGAATATACATCATTGTTATCAGGAGAACGTGAAACTTTAGGACGATATTTTACTGGTCATCCTATAAATCCATACAAGAATGAAATTAAAAAATATACTAATCTTAATTTAAAAGAGATTGATTCTTATCAACACGGACATTTTATCAAAGTAGTGGGTTTATTAGTTAAAAATAAAAGTGTTACTATAAAAAATGGTAATCGTATGGGAATTTTGACTTTAGATGATGGTTCCAGTTGTATAGAAGTAATATTATTTAATGATTTATTAGAAAAATATCAACATTTATTGAAAAAAGAAAATATTTTGATTATTAATGGTAAAGTAAGTATTGATACTTTTAGGAAACGAAAAATTATAGCTAGTAAGATTATCGATCTTGAGGAAGCACGTAATAAATCTCTGAGTCGAATTTCTATATTCTTAAAGAGTAATCAAATTAATAAAGAATTTTTAAAAAATATCCGTGATTGTTTAGAAAAATATAATTCAGGAATTATACCAATACATATTTTTTATCAAAGTACAGTAGCAAAAGTTAGATTAAATCTAGAACCGATTTTTACAGTCTCACCTACTAATAATTTAATTAATGATCTACGTACATTATTAGGATATGAATATGTAAAGCTAGAGTTTTTAAATAATTTATAATTATTTTATGGATGTTATTATTAATCAATTAAAAAAACAGTTAGAGTTAAATGGGTTTTTAAAATTATTAATTGCTTATAGTGGTGGTATAGATTCTACGGTTTTACTGCATCAATTAACATTGTTGTGTCAATACCATTCACAATTTAAACTACGTGCCATTCATATTAACCATGGTATTAATCCTTCAGCAAATTCCTGGATGCTACATTGTAAAAACCAATGTTTAAAATGGAAAGTTCCTTTTTCAACCATTAATATTATATTGGATTCTAAACATAAAAAAGATAAGGGAATTGAAGCAGCTAGTCGTATAGCACGTTATAATGTTCTTTTTCAGGCTCTTTTACCAGAAGAAGTATTATTAACTGCACATAATATGGATGATCAATGTGAAACATTTCTTTTAGCATTAAAACGAGGAAGTGGACCGGCTGGTTTATCCTCTATGCCTTTAATAAAAAAAAATATTGAAGGAAAAATACTCTTTCGACCTTTTTTAAATCAAGATCGGAAAACTATTGAAAAATGGGCTTATCAATATAAGTTATGTTGGATTACTGATAATAGTAATTATGATACCTCTTTTGATCGTAATTTTTTACGCATTAAAGTATTATCTATTTTAAAAAATAAATGGCCTCATTTTTGCAAAACTGTCACTCGTAGTGCTGCACTTTGTGCATATCAAGAACAATTATTACGTGATTTATTAAAAGAATATCTACAAAAATTAACAAAATCTGATGGAAGTTTAATAATAGATCTTTTATACAATTATAGTGAAATAATGGTTTATGCAATTATTAGACAATGGTTAATTAACCATAATATTCTTACACCATCATTTAAAATAATCCAATGTATTTGGCATGAAATAATATGTAGTCGTAAAGACGCATTACCATGTATAAAAATAGGAACAAATGAAATTCGACGTTATCGGAATGCTATCTATTTACTTTCTTCGATAATTCCTTCAATCAAAGAACATATACTACATTGGAGATCTCCATGGCTACCATTAATGTTACCTAATAATTTAGGTATTATAAAATTGCATCATAGTCACGGTATGTTAATACGTTGCCCAAATGTAGGAGAAGAAGTTAGTATACGTTTTCAAGCAAAAGGAACCTTTTCACTATTAGGATGTTCAAAAGGACGTCGTTCGATAAAAAAAATCTGGCAAAGATTTGCTATTCCTTCATGGTTACGCGAACGTATTCCATTGATTTTTTATAATGAAAAATTAATAGCTGCAATGAATATTTTTATTACTCAGGAAGGATATACACCAAACCAAAATTTTTGGTATTTAAAATGGGATAAGGATAATAAATAAAATAATCACCCTATTGGATTTTATTAGTAATAAAATCCACTATATTTTTAGTACTGATAAGAATCATCTCTTCGTTTTTTTTATCCCTTTTTTTATATTCTACTTTTTGGTACTTTAAATGTCGATCACTAATAATAATTAGATGTGGAACACCTATTAAATCTATATCAGCTAGCATTACACCAATATGATCAGATCGATCATAAAGAATACTTTCAATACCTTTTGCAGAGAGCAAATAATATATTTTTTCTGCGCTAGTTTTAACCTGCCTAGACTTATAAAAATTTATAGGCAAAATAGCTACTTGAAATGGTGCTAATATTGTGGGCCATATAATACCATTATCATCATGATGTTGTTCAATAACAGCAGCTATTAGACGAGAAATACCTATTCCATAACACCCCATTGAAATAATTTGGTAATTTCCATATTTATCTTTTACTGTACTATGCATACTGCTAGAATATTTTGTCCCTAATTGAAAAATATGTGCTACTTCAATTAAACCTTTAGAAGGTTCTTCACTTGTTTGATTAGTTTTTTTTATATTTTCATAATTTTTGCTAAAAACTTGGAATTCATGAGATATAGTTCCTCCAATACTACCAGTATCTGCTGGTACTACACGATAATGTAATTTTAATTTATTAAGTATTCTTGTATAAGTACTAGACATTAGAGTATACATCTGTTCTAGAGATTCTTGGCTAATATGGAATGAATAAGCATCTTTCATAATAAATTCTCGTGCTCGCATTATACCAAAACGTGGTCGAGTTTCATCACGAAACTTAGTTTGAATTTGATAAAAATTCAATGGTAATTGTTTATATGAATTCAGTTCAGTACGCATTAAAGCTGTAATAATTTCTTCATGCGTAGGACCTAAGACATAATTGCGATTATTACGATCAACAAAACGTAATAACTCTGCACCATATTGGTTCCACCGACCACTTTCTTTCCATAATTCAGCCGGTTGAACCAATGGCATATAAATTTCTAAACCACCTATTTTATTCATTTCTTCACGTACTATTTGTTCTATTTTTCTTAATATACGCATTCCTGTAGGTAACCAAGTATATAAACCAGATGCTATTTGACGAATTAATCCCGCACGCAGCATCAACTGATGGCTAATATTTTCGGTATTCTTAGGTTTTTCTTTTAATGTAAAGAGAATATATTCAGTAGTACGCATATAAATTAATTTTTCTCAGTGAAAGCACAAACGAATTTAATTTGATTTTAATAATGCTGCTAATTTTTCCGAAGCTTCTTCAGCACTACTGATTGAGGGTCTAATTTTTTTACGTATGCGTAATCTTTCTTGATGATGAGAATAACCCGTACCTGCAGGAATTAACCTACCTACTATTACGTTTTCTTTTAATCCTCGCAGTTCATCATTTTTTCCGGCTACTGCTGCTTCTGTTAAAACACGTGTAGTTTCCTGAAATGAAGCTGCTGAAATAAAAGATTCGGTGGCTAAAGATGCTTTGGTAATTCCTAATAAATCACGTTGATAACTAGCTTTAATTTTACCTTTTTTTTCCAATTCACTATTTATTATTTTCACTCGAGAATATTCCACTTGCTCTCCATCTAAAAAGATAGAGTCTCCAGCATTTTTAATAGTTACTTTACGTAACATTTGACGCACAATAACTTCAATATGTTTATCATTAATCTTTACTCCTTGTAAACGATACACTTCCTGTACTTCATTTGTAATATATTCAGTTACAGCATGTATTCCTCGTAATCGCAAAATATCGTGAGGAGATTCTGGACCTTCAGAAATTACATCACCGCGTTGCACATATTCTCCTTCAAGAACATTTAATTGTCTCCATTTAGGAATCATTTCTTCATATGGTTTATCATCACTATTATCTAATGGAGTTATTATTAATCGACGTTTACCTTTAGTTTCTTTTCCAAAAGAAACTATTCCTTGAGTTTCAGCTAGTATCGCAGGTTCTTTTGGACGACGAGCTTCAAAAAGATCTGCCACACGAGGTAATCCTCCAGTAATATCTTTGGTTACTACTGATTCTTGAGGTACTCTTGCTAGAGTATCTCCCGCATTTACCCATATATTATCTTCAAGCTGAACAATTGCTTTGCCAGGAAGAAAATATTGTGCTGGCATGTCGGTACCAGGTAAAAGCACTTCTTGACCGTCTTTATTTAAAATCTTTAATGCTGGCCTCAAATCTTTGCTTCCAGAAGGACGTTCTGCTGTATCTAAAACTACGATAGAAGATAAACCTGTTAACTCATCAGTTTGACGAATAATCGTTTGCCCATCAATCATATCTGTAAAATTAATTAAACCACTGACCTCAGTTATGATAGGCATGGTATGTGGGTCCCAATTAGAGATTATTTCACCAGAATTAACCATTTCTTCACTTTCTTTACTTAGAATAGCTCCATAAGGTACTTTATAATTTTCTTTAGTACGACCTAATTCATCAATTATTTTTAATTCTACATTTCTAGATGTAATAACTAATTTACCCTGAGAATTTTTGACAAATTTCGCATTAATTAATTTTAACCGTCCATTATTTTTGACTTCAATACTTGATTCTGCTGCCGAACGTGAAGCAGCACCTCCTATATGAAAGGTACGCATAGTTAATTGTGTACCCGGTTCCCCAATCGATTGAGCTGCTATAACTCCTACAGCTTCACCTTTATTAATCAAATGTCCTCGTGCTAGATCTCTACCATAACAGTAAGCACATACTCCAAAATTAGTGTTACAAGTTACTACCGAACGAACTTTTACATGATCTATGAAATTATTTTCTAATAACTCACATAATTTTTCATTCAATAATGTATTACGTGAAACTAATATATTATTACTATTGGTTTTCAATATGTCTTCTGCAGTTACACGACCTAATACTCTTTCTCGAAGAGATTCCTTAATTTCACCTCCTTCAATTACTGGATTCATTACAATACCCTCAAGGGTATTACAATCATCTTCAGTTACAACTAAATCCTGTGCTACATCAACTAATCTACGAGTTAAATATCCCGAATTTGCAGTTTTTAAAGCAGTATCTGCTAATCCTTTACGAGCTCCATGGGTAGAAATGAAATATTGAAGTACATTAAGACCTTCACGAAAATTAACGGTAATTGGAGTTTCAATAATAGAACCATCTGGTTTTGCCATCAAACCACGTATTCCAGCTAACTGACGTATTTGTGCCGCTGAACCTCGAGCACCTGAATCGGCCATCATAAAAATACTGTTAAAAGATGTTTGTATTTCTTCTTTACCTATACTATTTTTGACTTTTTCTATGGAAAGATTTTCCATCATCGATTTAGCAATACGTTCATTTGCAGTTGCCCAAATATCTATTACTTTATTATAGCGTTCTCCTGCCGTTACTAAACCTGAATTAAATTGATCTTGAATAGCTGCTACTTCTTTTTCGGCTTCTTTGACGATTTCTCCTTTATTATTTGGAATAACCATATCATCAATTCCAACTGATGCTCCAGAACGAGTAGCATAAGCAAAACCGCGGTACATAATTTGATCAGCAAATAAAACCGTTTGTTTTAATCCTAAAAGGCGATAACATGCATTTAATAAATTAGAGATAGATTTTTTTTCCAAAGTTTGATTAACTAGATGGTATGGTAGACCTTTAGGTACAATTATCCAAAAAATAGCTCTACCAATAGTAGTATCTACTAAATTGGTTTTTTCTAAGAAAGATCCTTCGTTATCTATAATAGATTCTGTAATTCTCACTTTTACACGAGCATGTAGTTCTGCTAAACCGGATTGATAAATATGCTCAGCTTCTTTAGGACCTGTTAATATCATACCTTCTCCCTTAGCATTCACTTTATCTCTAGTCATATAATATAAACCTAAAACTACATCTTGAGATGGAACGATAATGGGTTCTCCGTTAGCAGGAGAAAGAATATTATTAGTAGACATCATCAAAGCGCGAGCTTCCAACTGTGCTTCTAATGTTAATGGAACATGAACTGCCATTTGATCTCCGTCAAAATCTGCATTATATGCAGCACAAACTAGTGGATGAAGTTGAATTGCTTTTCCTTCAATTAAAACCGGTTCAAAAGCTTGAATTCCTAGTCTATGTAAGGTTGGAGCTCTATTTAATAATACAGGATGTTGACTAATTACATCTTCCAGGATATCCCATACTATTGCTTCTTCTTTTTCGACCATTTTTTTTGCAGCTTTTATAGTAGTCGCTAATCCTTCAAATTCTAATCTCCCATAAATAAAAGGTTTAAATAATTCTAATGCCATTTTTTTGGGTAAACCACATTGATGCAAACGTAAATAAGGGCCGACTGTAATAACTGAACGACCTGAATAATCAACACGTTTACCTAATAAATTCTGTCTAAATCTTCCCTGTTTGCCTTTAATCATATCTGCTAGAGATTTTAAAGCACGTTTATTAGAACCTGTAATAGCACGAGTACGTCGACCATTATCTAGAAGAGCATCAACGGCTTCTTGTAACATTCTCTTTTCATTTCGCACAATGATATCTGGAGCTGCTAATTCTAATAATCTTTTCAATCTATTATTACGATTAATAACACGACGATATAGATCGTTTAAGTCTGAAGTTGCAAAACGACCTCCATCTAAAGGGACTAAGGGACGTAAATCGGGAGGTAAAACTGGTAAAACACTTAAAATCATCCATTCCGGTTTATTACCAGATTGTATAAAAGATTCTAATATCTTAATACGCTTAGCTAATTTTTTACGCTTATTTTCAGACGTACTAATTTCAATTTCTTCACGAAGTTGTTTACACTCACTGGGGATATTCATATTTCTTAATAAATGCTGAATGGCTTCAGCCCCCATTTTTGCTTCAAATTCATCACCAAAATTTTCTACAGCTTCAAAATATTGCTTTTCAGTTAAAATTTGACCCCGTTCTAAATTGCTGATTCCTTCCTCTACAATTACATATGATTCAAAATATAAAATACGTTCTATATCACGAAGCTGCATATCTAATAATAAACCTATTCGTGATGGCAAAGATTTTAAAAACCAAATATGTGCTATAGGAGAAGCAAGTTCTATATGCCCCATTCGTTCCCTACGTACTTTAGTTTGTGTCACTTCAACACCACATTTTTCACAGATTACACCTCTATGTTTTAGACGTTTATATTTTCCACATAAACATTCATAATCTTTGATTGGCCCAAAAATGCGTGCACAGAATAAACCATCACGTTCTGGTTTAAACGTACGATAATTAATTGTTTCTGGTTTTTTAACTTCGCCAAACGACCAAGAACGAATAATCTCTGGCGATGCTAAAGAAATTTTTATTGTGTCAAATTCTTGAGTTTTACCTTGTTGCGACTTTATAAGTTTTAGCAAGTCTTTCACAAATCAACTCCTACTGTATAAATAATATAGCTTTTTCAATAATTTATTATTGAACATTTATTGCTTATCTTCTAATTCTATATTTATTCCTAATGATTTAATTTCTTTTAGCAGAACGTTAAACGATTCAGGCATACCTGGCTCCATTTCATGATTAGCATTTACAATATTTTTATACATTTTGGTTCTACCATTAACATCATCAGATTTAATAGTAAGCATTTCTTGCAGAGTGTAAGCTGCTCCATATGCTTCTAAAGCCCAAACTTCCATCTCACCAAAACGTTGTCCACCAAATTGTGCTTTACCACCTAAAGGTTGTTGTGTAACTAAACTATAAGAACCAGTAGAACGAGCATGCATTTTATCATCAACTAAATGATTTAATTTCAACATATACATATATCCAACTGTAACAGGACGTTCAAACTTTTCTCCCGTACGTCCATCAAATAAAGTAATTTGACCAGATATAGGTAGATCTGCTAACTGCAGCATTTCTTTAATTTCTGCTTCAGTAGCTCCATCAAAAACCGGTGTGGCAACAGGTAGCCCTTTTCTAAAATTTTTGGTTAATTGTAGGATTTCTGAATCCGAAAAAGTATTGAAATCTACTTTCTTTCTTAAATTGGTCCCTATATTATACACTTTTTTAATAAACTCACGGTAAATGGCTGCTGATGTGTTTTGTTTTAATAAAATATTAATTTTTTCTCCAATTCCTTTAGCTGCCATTCCTAAATGAGTTTCTAGAATTTGACCAATGTTCATTCTCGATGGAACACCTAAAGGATTTAAGATGATATCTACTGGAACACCATTTTCATCATAAGGCATATCTTCGATAGGATTGATTTTAGATATTACTCCTTTATTACCATGTCGACCAGCAATCTTATCTCCCAGTTGAATTGGACGTTTTACTGCTAAGTAAACTTTCACTACTTTTAATACTCCTGGAGCTAAATCATCACCCTCAGTAATTTTATTATATTTATCTTCATACTCAGATTTTAAGTTATTTGTTATCTGACTAAATTGTGTCACTAGGTAATTTAATTCTTTTTGTTTCTTTTCATTCTCTAAATAAATATTTGATAAATTTTCCATTTTTAAAAAATTCAACTTTTCCTTGAACATTCCCGATGATAATAATAAATCTTTTATAGTGGATTCGAACTGTTTTTGTAAAAATTTTAATTGCTCTGAATAATCCTTTTTTGCTTGACTAATTAACATTTGTTCTATTTCAATACTTCTCTTGTCTTTTTCTAAACCCTCACGACTAAATATTTGTACATCAATTACTGAACCTGATACCCCATTGGGAACACGTAGAGAAGAATCTTTAACATCTGAAGCTTTTTCTCCGAAAATCGCTCTTAATAGTTTTTCTTCAGGTGTTAATTGAGTTTCACCTTTAGGTGTAACTTTTCCTACCAAAATATCACCGCCCGAAACCTCAGCTCCAATATAAACCATTCCCGATTCATCTAATTTTGATAATGCTGTTTCACTAACATTTGGTATATCTGATGTAATTTCTTCTGCACCTAATTTAGTATCACGACAAATACAAGATAATTCCTGAATATGAATGCTAGTAAAAAAATCTTCATGCACTAGACGTTCAGAAATAAGAATTGAATCTTCAAAATTATAACCATGCCATGGCATAAATGCTACTCGCATATTGTGACCCAGTGCAAGTTCTCCTAGATCAATAGATGGTCCATCCGCTAAAATATCTCCCTGATTTACTAATTCACCTACTGATACACAAGGCTTATGATTAATACATGTATTTTGATTTGAACGAGCATATTTCATTAAATTATAGATATCAATTCCTGTTGTACCTTCAGTTATTTCCTCGTATTTGACTTTAACTATAATTTTAGATGCATCCACATATTCTATTTTTCCACCACGTTGAGCAGTTACTGAAACTCCGGAATCAATAGCTACAGTTCTTTCCATCCCTGTACCTACTAAAGGTTTTTCTGCTCGTAATGTGGGTACTGCTTGACGTTGCATATTTGCTCCCATTAAAGCACGATTAGCATCATCATGTTCTAGAAATGGTATAAGCGATGCTCCTACCGATACTAATTGCTGAGGAGCAATATCAACATAATTAATTAGTTTACGATTGCATAAAGCCGATTCCCCTTTCACACGACAAGCTAAAACCTCTTCTTTAAAAAAAGAATTTTCGTCTACAGGAGCATTTGCAGGGGCAATAATATAATTAGCTTCTTGCATTGCCGAGAGATAATGAATTTCATCCATTACTTTTCCTTTCTGTACTACTCGATATGGAGTTTCCAGAAAACCATATTCATTTGTTTGAGCATATACTGATAAAGAATTAATTAAACCAATATTTGGTCCTTCTGGAGTTTCTATAGGACATAGTCTACCATAATGACTTGGATGAACATCTCTCACTTCAAATCCAGCTCTTTCTCTGGTTAATCCTCCGGGTCCTAAAGCTGAAATGCGACGTTTATGAGTTACTTCGGATAAAGGATTTGTTTGATCCATGAATTGAGACAACTGACTTGAAATAAAAAACTCTTTTATAGCAGCGGAAATAGGTTTTGCATTGACCAAATCTTGCGGCGTTAGATTATCGTTTTCTACGGTGGCTGCAGATAATCTCTCTTTTACTGCTCGTTCTAAACGAATCAAACCCATACGAAATTGATTTTCAATCATTTCACCGACTGAACGAATTCTACGATTTCCTAAATGATCTATATCATCTATTGATCCTTTACCATTACGAATACTAATTAGTTTTTTTATAACATTTATAATATCCTGCGGGGTTAAAATTAATGAACGTTGAATATCTTCGTTATTTACTGAAACATTTAATTTCATACGTCCTACTGCTGATAAATCATATTTTTCTTCGGAAAAAAATAGATTTTTGAATAAAATATCAGCATTATCTCCAGTTGGAGGTTCTCCAGGACGCATTACACGATAAATTTCTGTTAAAGCACTCGATTTATCAATAGAAGAATCAATCCTTATAGTTTCTGAAATATAAGATCCATGATCCAGATCATTAGTAAATATCGTATAAATAAACTTATATTCCATTTTACTAATTTTATCTAATAATTCTAATGATAATTTAGTATTTGCACTACAAATTAATTCTCCATTTAGAGGATTAAAGTAATCTTTAGCCACTACTTTACCTATCAGATATTCTCTGGGAACATCAATTTCTTTTAAATTATCTTTTTTTAAAAGACGAATATGTTTAGACGTAACACGTCTACCTTTTTCAACATAGATAATACCATTGGATTCAATATTAAAAGGAAGAGTTTCTCCCAGTAACCTCTCCGGAATTAATTCCATTTTAAATTGATTATTTTTAATTTTAAATAGTGTTTTATCAAAAAAAATATCAAGAATATCTTCAGTAGTATAATTCATAGCACGTAAAATGACAGTAACTGGTAATTTACGGCGTCTATCTATTCGAAGAAACAGATGATCTCTAGGATCAAATTCAAAATCTAACCATGATCCTCGATATGGGATAATACGTGCATTATATAAAACTTTTCCTGAAGAATGAGTTTTTCCTTTATCACTATCAAAAAAAACTCCTGGACTTCGATGTAATTGCGAAACTACTACTCTTTCAATTCCATTAATAACAAAAGTACCATTTTTTGTCATAAGAGGAATTTCTCCCATATATACTTCCTGTTCTTTGATTGACTTAATATCAATCTTTTCCGAACTAGTAGATTCTTTATCATATCTTACTAAACGTACTACAACACGTAAAGAAGCTGAAAAAGTTAATCCTCGCATTTGACAATCTTTTACATTAAAAATCGGATTACCTAATCGATAATTAACATATTGCAATTCATAATTACAATTATGACTTTTAATAGGAAAAATAGAACGAAATGCCGCTTCTAAACCCGAATGATTTTTATGATCTTGAGATACAAATTTTTGAAACGAATCGAGCTGGATAGAAAGAAGATAGGGAACATCTAATAAGAGTGAACGTTTACCAAAATCCTTACGAATACGTTTTTTTTCTGTATGGGAATAAAATTCAGCCATAAATTTTGGAGTTCCTTAGCTAATTGTTTTGACAATAAACCATAAGGTAGAAATAGGCGGGGTATATTATTGTTTTCCCCGCGCTAATGTTATACCATACATTAGATAGATATTAATTAAATTACTTATTTAAGTTCAATAGAAGCACCAGCTTCTTCCAAAGATTTTTTGATAGTATTAGCGTTATCTTTACTGATACCTTCTTTAATTACAACTGGTGCAGATTCAACCAAATCTTTAGCATCCTTTAATCCTAAGGCTGTTATTGCTCTTACTGCTTTAATTACAGCAATTTTATTCTTACCAATTGCAGTTAAAACAACATCAAATTCGGTTTTTTCTTCAATTTCCTCAGTGGTTGATCCTTGTGAAGTAATAGAAGGAACGGATAAAGTAGCTGAAACCCCAAACTTTTCTTCTATAGCAGAAACCAAATCTGTAATTTCCATTACAGACATTTTTGCAATAGTTTGTATAATATCTTCTTTAGTGATAATAGACATAATAATTATTATTCCTAATAGTCAGTAATAATTTATAAATTAGCCCAAAATAATAAATAATAAATAAAATGATCATTTATTATCTATGTTACATCAGTCGCTACATCCATATTTTTTTTATTCCGATATAATATAAGAGTTCTAATTAATTTACCAATAGCTGCTTCTTGTAGAGCTCTTATAAAACTTACTAATGCTTCTTCGTAAGTTGGAAGTTTTGCTAAATAGTCTATTTCTTTTTCGGTTAGCATTAATTTTCCTTCAAACAATGCAGCTTTAACTTTGAATGTTAGATTATTTTTAGCAAATTCCTTTAATAATCGAGCTGCAGCTCCTGGATGTTTATAAGCAAAAGCAATTAGTGTAGGACCACTAAACAATTCTTCTAAATTTTCAAAAGATGTTCCCTTCACAATAAGGCGCAATAAAGTATTGCGTACCACATGCATAGTTACACTAATTTCACGACCTGCTTTCCGCAAAATATTCATTTTATTTACTATTATTCCACTATTTTCTGCTAATACTACGGAGACAGCTTTTTTTGCTTTTTCATTTAATTCTTTTACAATAGCTTGTTTTGCTTTTAATTTTAATGCCATTATTATTTTTACTCCAGTAATAATGTTAACTTAAAATGAAGTTACGGTACGACGATTTTGTCGCTAGGCATAATATCTGAGGTTTTTATTCAAACTCTTAAACTTAAACTAGATTGATCTATAGTTATACCTCCTCCCATAGTACTAGATAAGTGAACTTTTTTAATATATAAACTCTTTGTCTGAGACGGTTTAACTTTTATAAGGGCTTCCAATAAACATTCTAAATTTTCTTTAAGATGAACAGATGAAAAATCTATTTTTCCTATAGAAGTATGAATAATACCGTACTTGTCATTTCGATAATGAATTTGTCCCTTCTTAACTTTTTTCACGGTTTCACTAATATTAGTAGTAACCGTTCCCATTTTAGGATTCGGCATTAATCCTCTTGGTCCTAAAATTGAACCTAATTGACTCACTAAGGGCATTGCATCAGGTGATGCAATAATAACGTCAAAATTTATTTTTCCGGCTTTAATTATGTTAGCTAATTCATTCATTCCCACTAATTCAGCCCCTGCTTCTTTTGCAGTAATTACATTTTCTCCTTGAGTAAATACAGCTACTCTTGGGACTTTACCAATACCATGTGGTAAAAGTACATTTCCACGAATACCCTGATGACTTTTACGTACATCAATTTCCAAATTGATAGCAACATCAACGCTTTCAATAAAATTAGCACTGGCTAATTCTTTTAAAAGAATCACCGCTTCTTCAAAGGAATACTGCTTATTTTTATTTATTTTATCACGAATAACCATCTGGCGCTTAAACAATTTAGACATATTTAATCCTTTATTATATTCAACCCCATTGAAATAGCTGTACCTTCAATACATCGAATCATAGCTTCAATATTAGCTCCAGTTAAATCAGCAGATTTAGCTTCTGCTATTTCACGAAGTTGTTTATAAGTTATATCACCAATTTTTTCTTTCTTTGGTTTACTAGATCCTAATGCAATTCCAGCAGCTTTTTTTAATAAAGCAACAGCAGGAGGAGTTTTTATGACAAATGTAAAAGAACGATCGGAATAAACTGTAATAATTACAGGAAGTGGTAACCCTTTTTCATAACTTTCAGTTTCACTATTAAAAGACTTACAAAATTCCATAATATTTACTCCTTTTTGACCTAAAGCTGGTCCAACAGGAGGAGTGGGATTAGCCATGCCAGCAGCAATTTGCAATTTTACATAAGCTTGTACTTTTTTAGCCATTTTATTTCCTTAAATCAAAATAAGTAAAGTAGTAAAAATTAACCTTTATCAACTTGGTTAAAATTTAATTCTACTGGAGTAGAACGTCCAAAAATTGATACTGAAACCGTTAAACAATTTCTTTCGTAATCTATTTGTTCAATTAAGCCATGAAAATCTGTAAAAGGTCCTTCATTTACACGAACAATTTCTCCAGCTTCAAAGAATAGTTTAGGTTTTGGTTGTTCTTCAGCTTTTTTCATACGTTTAAATATTGCTTTCAATTCTTGTTCGGTTAATGGAATTGGATGATCAGCTGTTCCGCCTATAAATCCCATAATTCGTGGAACCTTACGTACTAGATGCCAACTATCTTCATTCATAATCATTTGTACTAAGACATAACCTGGAAAAAATTTTCGTTCAATTTTACGACGTTGGCCTTGTTTAATTTCAACTAATTCTTCAACTGGAATCATAATTCTTCCAAAAAATTTATCCATATTATGTAATTTTATATAATCCTGTAATAATTTAGCTGCATCTTTTTCACAACCAGATAAAGACTGAACTACATACCAACGCATATTGGATGCTTCCATTTCATAACCTCAAACTCGTTAGGAACCTTACTAAATGAAATAAGATTCCATCTAATACCCATAATATGATTGAAATAACAGCAGTTATTCCAATCACCATGAAAGTTGTGTATAAAGTTTCCTGATGAGAAGGCCATATTACTTTACGAGCTTCATTTTTTGCTTCATTAAAAATTTCTAATATCCATTTACCTTGATTGGTTAGTATAGCCATACTGATTGCAATTCCTATAAGAAGAAAGAGAGTAAGTATTCTTATATAGAATTTCATCTTGGCATAACCTAATATTGCTATCATAAAAAAAATAATAATAACAGCTAGCCATTTTAAAACATCCAAACTATGAGTGCTCCTTAAAATTAAAACTAATATAATTAAACTAATAAAAATTTTTGATTTTTTATAGCACGTAAAATTAATGGTATCATCAATTTGATGCTGATAGGCAGAATCGAACTGCCGACCTCACCCTTACCAAAGGTGTACTCTACCAACTGAGCTATATCAGCTAATTTTATTTAATTGGTTTTTGGAGCGAATAGCGGGAATCGAACCCGCATCATCAGCTTGGAAGGCTGAGGTAATAACCCTTATACGATATCCGCGTTATCTGCATATGGTGGGGGAAGGATTCGAACCTTCGAAGTCAATGACGGCAAATTTACAGTCTGCTCCCTTTAACCACTCGGGAACCCCACCTATTTATTTTTAATAATGCCGGCTGCCGGAATTGAACTGGCGACCTACTGATTACAAGTCAGTTGCTCTCCCTACTGAGCTAAGCCGGCTCTATAGAATTTTTCTTCATAAGATAATGAACTGCATTTTATGAGGATCAGCATATTTATGCAACCAAAAAATAGTTAAGTTAAGTATATATGAAATACGTATAAAAAAAAATAATTCATCCTATTACTTCAATAGGATTAATTTCTCTATGGGAACAGAAAAAATCTACTTCTGGTTCAAGCAAAATATCAAATTTTTTAGCTACATGTTGCCGTATTTTATACGCTAGCATTGCTATATCCCAACCACTAGCATTTCCTTCATTTATTAAAACCAGTGGATTTTTTTTATATATCCCTGCTCCTCCTTTTTTATCTTTTTTCATATTACACTGGTTAATTAACCAACCAGCAGAAATTTTTATCTTTGTAGTGGATTGAGGATAAAATTTAATTTCGGGATAATTAGCTATTAGTTTAGCTGCTTGTTCTAAATTGATAATGGGATTTTTAAAAAAACTTCCCGCATTTCCAAATAAAATCGGATTTGGTAATTTTTTCCTTCTGATGTAAGAAATTTTATCAAAAATATATTGTGCGGTAATTATAGTCATAGGATTGAAACACCTTAAAAATTTTTTTTTTGGATACCATTTTTTTTTAATCAATATTCCTACTCCAATAATAACATAATTTTTATTATAGTCATGCTGAAATATGCTTTCTCTATATTTAAATCCACATTCAGAAGCTGATATACGTATGATTTTTTTTTCTTTAAAATTCAATAAATCTACATATTCACAAAAATCTTTAAATTCTACACCATATGCTCCAATATTTTGAACTGCTGCAGATCCTACTGATCCAGGTATAAAAGCTAAATTTTCTAAACCAAATAAACCCATTTTTAAGGTATGTTCTACTAATAGATGCCAATCTTCGCCTGAAGCGACATGCAAATGCCAGGTATTGGATTTTTCAATAATTTTAATACCTTTTAAACGATTAATCATAACCGTACCAATATAATCTTCTAGAAATAAAATATTACTACCTTGTCCTATACATATAATTGGTAGATTTTCCTCTTGAGATTTATTCCATACTTGTATAAAGTGTGCAATAGTATTGACTATACAAATTTGAAATGCATTTACATCAATATTAAAAGTATTAAAGGGTTTTAATTTTTGTCTAGGTTGATCACATTTCATTAGATTAATTTTCAATAATTAAATTACTTGATAAAAAAAATATTAACTAAAGATCTAGTAATTTTTATACTTTACTTATTTTGTTTAATATAGGATTATTTAATGTCTTATTCAAATTTTTTTGATGTTATCGTAATAGGTGCTGGTCATGCTGGAACCGAAGCCGCTTTAGCATCTGCTAGAATGGGATGTCATACTTTATTAATTACTCATAGCATTGATACTATAGGACAAATGTCTTGCAATCCTTCTATAGGTGGTATAGGAAAAGGACATTTAGTTAAAGAAATTGATGCTCTTGGTGGTTATATGGCAATAGCTATTGATCATGCTGGAATTCAATTTAAAACTTTAAATTCTAGTAAAGGACCAGCAGTACGTGCTACTCGTGCGCAATCAGATCGTGTATTATATCGTCATATGATACGTACTAAATTAGAAAATCAACTTAACCTCAACCTTTTTCAACAATCAGTTGTTAACTTATTGATTAATAATCAATGTATTAGAGGAGTAACCACTGAAATAGGAATAAGATTTTATGCAAAATCCATAGTTATGACAGTTGGTACTTTTCTTAATGGTAAAATTCATGTTGGTTTAAATTCTTATGAAGGAGGACGTGATGGAGAAACTAGTTCAATTTCATTATCTCAGTTTTTAAGAGAACTGCCATTAGGTGTTAAAAGATTAAAAACTGGTACACCTCCACGCATTCATGCTAATTCTATTAATTATAGTATATTAAGTGCTCAATACAGTGATAGTCCTATGCCAGTATTCTCATTTATGGGAAATATTTCTCAGCATCCTGCTCAAATTCCTTGTTATCTTACTCATACTAATATATTGACACACGATATTATTATGAATAATTTAAATTATAGTGCTATAAATAATGGTTTAATTAAAAGTGTCGGTCCCAGATATTGTCCTTCTATTGAAGATAAAGTTATACAGTTTAAAAATCGCCAAGAACATCAAGTATTTTTAGAACCTGAAGGAATTACCAGTAAAGAAATATATCCTAATGGAATATCAACTAGTTTACCCTTTGATGTACAGATTCAAATAGTACGTTCTATTAAAGGCATGGAGAATGCCTATATAACTCGTCCTGGTTACGCAATAGAATATGATTATTTAGATCCTTGTAATCTTAAACCTACCTTAGAAAGCAAATATATAAAGGGTTTATTTTTAGCAGGACAAATAAATGGAACCACTGGATATGAAGAAGCAGCTGCTCAAGGAATTTTAGCAGGTATAAATGCAAGTTTATTCGCTTCAAATAAAGAAGGATGGGTTCCCAGAAGAGATCAAGCATATATTGGAGTATTAGTAGATGATTTATGTACTCAGGGAGTTCAAGAACCTTATAGGATGTTTACTTCACGGGCTGAATATCGTTTGCATCTACGTGAAGATAATGCTGATATAAGGTTAACAGAAATAGGATATAAGATGGGATTAATAGATGAAAAAAGATGGATAAAATTTAATAAAAAAATTGAGGAAATTGAAAAAGAACGTCAAAGATTACGTGACCTTTGGATCTCAAAAAATGATTTAATGAAAGTGAATATACAATTAAACAATAAAATAACAAAAGAAATCAATGGTGAAGAATTATTAAGGCGTCCAGAAATTACATATCATTCATTAATGAATCTTGAATCTTTTTCTCCAGGTATAGATGATGTTATTACTTCTAAACAACTGGAAATTCAAATAAAATATGAAGGTTATATTGTTAGACAACAAAAAGAGATTTTAAAATCTCAACGATACAGAAATCTGCTTTTACCTTTAACATTAAATTATAATGAGATAAAAGGACTGTCTAATGAAGTTATTACCAAACTTAATAAATATAAACCTATTTCAATTGATCAAGCTGCTGGTATATCGGGAATGACCCCTACAGCTATTTCTATTTTACTGGTTTGGTTAAAAAAGCATAATTATTTTAGCGGTATCATAAAATAAATAGTCGGGATATTAACTTTTTTTAGTTTACTTTATATTATAATAAACATAATATTTAGTTGATTAATATAATTATAATAAAGGTAAAATCAAATGATGATAGGAGAAAATTTAACTTCAGAAAGATATATTGCAAATCATCTTAAACATCTTCAATGGGATTTACGTACCTGGCATTTAGTACATCGCATCTCTAATAAATTTTTGATAATTAATATAGATTCTATGTTTTTTTCTTTATTGCTTGGAATGTCATTTTTAATATTTTTTTATTATATTGCAAAAAATATGAAAAAGGGTATTCCGGGTAAGTTACAAACTGCTATAGAAATAGTATTTTTATTTGTCGATAAAACAGTTCGAGATATGTTTCAGATAAAAGATGATTTTATAGCTCCTTTAGCTCTAACTATTTTTAGTTGGATATTTTTAATGAATTTTATGGATTTATTGCCTATTGACTTACTTCCTTATATTGCAGAATATTGGCTACATTTACCAGCACTGAGAGTGGTTCCGTCTGCAGATATCAATATAACACTTGCTATGTCAAGTGTAGTGTTCATTTTGATTATTTTTTATAGTATTAAAAATAAAGGTATTAATGGATTCATTAAAGAATTAATCTTTCATCCATTTCCTTATATATATTGCATTCCGGTTAATTTTATTCTTGAAACTGTAACTTTATTTTCTAAACCAATTTCATTAAGTTTACGTTTATTTGGTAATATATATGCTGGAGAACTAATTTTTATTCTCATTAGTGGTTTATTACCATGGTGGTCACAATGGGTATTAAGTGTCCCCTGGGCAATACTTCACATTTTGATTATTATATTACAAGCATTTATCTTTATGGTCTTAACAATTGTTTATTTATCAATGACTTGTGAGAAATCTTGATTTCAAATTTTACTACCATTAATTAAATGGAGATTTTCATGGAAAATTTTAATATCATATATATAGCAGCAGCTATAATGATGGGTTTATCAGCAATTGGAGCAGCTATTGGAATTGCTCTACTTGGCGGAAAATTTTTAGAGGGAGCAGCACGTCAACCCGATTTGATCTCTTTGCTACGAACACAATTTTTTATTGTAATGGGTCTAATAGATGCAATTCCTATGATTGCCGTAGGATTAGTTCTATACTTAATGTTTGCTATGGTAAAACATTAATTTTTTGTTTAAAGAAGTAAATATCAGCCAAGCCGAGATTATGCTATGAACTTAAATGCCACACTCATAGGTCAAGCGGTTGCTTTCCTAATTTTTATTAGATTATGTATGAAATATATTTGGCCTCCTATTATAAGTGCTATAGAGAAGCGTCAAAAAGAAATAGCCGATGGAATAGTTTATGCAGAACAAGCAAAAAAAACTTTAAAAAATGCACAAATCCAAGCAACAGAAGAATTTAAAAAGGCTCAAGAAAAAGCATTATTGATTTTAAATCAAGCTAAAAATAAAAGTGCTAGTATATTAGAAAACGTAAAAATTGAATCAGAAAAAGAACGTAGAAGAATTATACAATTGGCTAAAGCAGAAATTGAAGTCATGCATTATAATTTATATAATGATTTGCAAAAAAAAGTAGCAAAATTAGTGATAGATGGCGCTGAAAAAATTATAGAGCATTCAGTAGATGAAAAGCTTGATAGTAAAATTAGAGATCAACTTATTACTAAACTATGATGAATAACCAATTCGAACTTATTTCTATAGCTAGACCTTATGCTATAGCTGCTTTTGAATTTGCGAGAGAAATAAAAAATATTGAACAATGGCAAAGCATGTTAGAAATAAGTACATTAGTATCCTGTGATAAGAGAATTAATAATCTTCTTTCCGGATCGTTATCTTATCAAAGATTATGTAAGTTATTTATCACTATTTGTGATCCATATATAGATAAGTATTTTCAAAATTTTATTGTAATAATAGCAGAAAATCAGAAATTAAAATTATTTCCAAAAATTTTAGAAATTTTTAAACATTTACGTATGGTTTATTATGATCTAACAGAGGAAATTGAATTGATTACAGCCCATATCATTTCTAATAAACAATTTTTTAAAATTAAAATATTTTTTGAAAATCTTTTATCACGTAAAGTAAAAATTAATTTTAAAGTTGATAAAAATATATTATTTGGAATGATTATCCGTATCGGCGATACTGTAATTGATGCTAGTGGACGTAATCGTATTAATCAACTCTCTGATATTTTACAGTACTAAGGAAAATGGAATATATGCAAATTAATCCCGCAGAAATTAGCGAACTAATTAAACAACGTATTGCTAATTTAAATTTATCCAGTGAAACTTATAATGAAGGCACTATTTTTTCTGTAAGCGATGGAATTATCAGAATTTCTGGATTAAGTAATGTTATGCAAGGAGAAATGATTTTTATTCCTGATATTAAATCTTATGCTATTGCATTAAATTTAGAACGGGACAGCGTAGGTGCTGTGGTTATGGGTCCTTTTATGGATATTGTTGAAGGAATGAAAGTAAAATGTACTGGACGTATATTGGAAGTTCCAGTTGGAAGAGGACTCTTAGGTAGAGTTATTAATCCATTAGGAAAAACGAAAGATGGAAAAGGATCATTAAAATATGATTGGTTTTCTCCTGTGGAAGTAATAGCTCCTGGAGTTATTGATCGTCAACCCGTTGATCAACCCCTTCAAACCGGATATAAGGTGATTGATAGTATGATTCCTATTGGTCGAGGACAAAGAGAATTAATTATTGGAGATCGTCAAACTGGAAAAACCACTCTGGCAATTGATACCATTATTAATCAACGATATTCTGGAATTAAATGTATATATGTTGCAATAGCACAAAAAGCTAGTACAGTAGCAAATATAGTACGAAAATTAGAAGAACATAATGCTTTAGATAATACTATTGTGGTAGTAGCTTTTGCGTCAGATGCAGCTGTATTACAATATCTTGCACCGTATGCAGGATGTACAATGGGTGAATTTTTTCGTGATCGAGGAGAAGATGCCTTAATAATTTATGATGATTTATCAAAACAAGCAATTGCTTATAGACAAATTTCTTTATTATTAAGAAGACCTCCTGGTAGAGAAGCATATCCGGGAGATATATTTTACCTTCACGCTCGATTACTTGAAAGATCAGCCCGTGTTAATGAAAATTATGTTACATTATGTACTAAAGGAAAAGTTCATAATAAAACCGGATCTTTAACAGCTTTACCAATTATTGAAACTCAGGCAGGAGATGTATCTGCATTTGTTCCTACCAATGTAATTTCTATTACAGATGGTCAGATTTTTTTAGAATCTAATTTATTTAATATTGGAATTCGTCCCGCTGTAAATCCCGGGATTTCTGTCTCTCGTGTTGGTAGTAGCGCACAAACGAATATTTTAAAAAAACTCTCTAGTGGAATACGTACTGCTTTAGCTCAATACCGTGAATTAGCCGCATTTTCACAATTTTCATCAGATCTTGATCCGAGTACACGTAAACAAATTGAATATGGTAAAAAATTAACTGAATTATTAAAACAAAGACAATATTGTCCAATGAGTGTGGCACAACAAGCAATTATTTTATTTGCTGCTTCATATGGTTTTTTAGAAGATGTGAAATTAGATCAAATTAGTGAGTTTGAATCAGCTTTAATCAATTATATGGAACGTACAAATATTAAAGTTATCCAATATATTAATAATACTGGAAATTATGATGATGAAATCATCTTTCAATTAAAAAATATTATTGAAAATTTTAAAACACAACTATGTAACTTAAGTAATTAAGATCAACTTTATGACTTTTATAAAAGAAATACGTAACCAAATTACTTCAATTAAAAATTTGCAGAAAATAACTAGAGCAATGGAAATGGTTGCCGCTTCTAAAATGAAGAAAACTCAATCTTTTATGGAAGCAAGTTATCCTTATGCAGAAGCTATCCATAGAGTAATTAACCATCTTCTTTTAGGTAATTTAGAATATAAACATCCTTATTTAGAACAACGTGCAGTAAAAAACATTGGTTATTTGGTTTTTTCTACTGATCGGGGACTATGTGGTAGTTTGAATAGTAATTTATTTAGAAAATTATTTGTAAATATAAGTAAATGGTCTAATAAGGGTATTAGTTGTAGTTTAGCTATTATTGGTTATAAAGGATTATCATTTTTAAATTCCTGGACTAAAAAAATGGTTATTGCTCATTTAGGTGGAATAGGAGAAAGAGCATCTATTTCTGCATTAATTGGACCAATAAAAGTCTTATTAGATGCTTATGATCAAAAAAAAATAGATATAATTTATCTAGTTAATAATAAATTAATAAATTTGATTTCTCAATTACCACAGATAATTCAATTATTACCATTAACAAATAATCCAATATTAAATAAAAATAAAGGGGATTACTTATATGAACCTGATGCTCAATTTATTTTAAATATTTTATTACAACGTTATATAGAAGCGCAAGTTTATCAGCGATTAGTAGAAAATATGGCTAGTGAACAAGCAGCACGGATGATTGCAATGAAAACCGCAACGGATAATGGTAGTAGTTTAATTAATGAAATGCAAATAGTATACAATAAGGCGCGTCAGGCGAATATTACTCAAGAAATCACTGAAATTGTGTCTGGTGCATCTGCAGTTTAATTAAGTAAGAGGAGATTATAGTGCATGATTACAGGAAAAATTATTCAGGTTATTGGTGCAGTTGTTGATGTTGAATTTCCTCAATATGCGATTCCAAAAATCTATCATGCACTTGAGGTTAAAAATTATAAGATTCATCTTATCCTTGAAGTTCAACAACATATAGGTGGAGGAGTAGTACGTACTATTGCTATGGGTTCTTCAGATGGTTTAAAACGAGGAACAGAAGTCATAGATCTTCAACACCCCATTCAAGTTCCCGTAGGTAAAATTACTTTAGGAAGAATTATGAATGTTTTGGGTGAACCAATTGATATGAAGGGTGAGATAGGTTTAAAAACCGGAGAGCACTGGAACATTCATCGATCTGCTCCCTCCTATGAAGAATTAGCTAGTTCTCAAGAATTATTTGAAACTGGAATAAAAGTGATTGATTTAATGTGTCCTTTTGCAAAAGGTGGAAAAGTCGGATTATTTGGAGGTGCAGGAGTTGGTAAAACAGTAAATATGATGGAATTAATTCGTAACATCGCAATAGAACATTCTGGTTATTCGGTTTTTACGGGAGTAGGTGAAAGAACTCGGGAAGGTAATGATTTTTATCGCGAAATGAAGGTTTCTAATGTTTTAGATAAAGTATCTTTAGTATATGGTCAAATGAATGAGCCCCCAGGGAATCGGTTACGTGTAGCATTAACCGGATTAACTATAGCTGAAAAATTTCGTGATGAAGGACATGATGTTTTACTATTCATAGATAATATATACCGATATACTTTAGCGGGTACAGAAGTATCGGCATTATTAGGAAGAATGCCCTCGTCAGTAGGTTATCAACCTACATTAGCGGAAGAAATGGGAATGTTACAAGAGCGTATTACTTCAACTAAAACTGGTTCGATAACTTCGATTCAGGCAGTATATGTACCAGCTGATGATTTAACTGATCCCTCACCAGCGACGACATTTGCTCATCTTGATGCAACTGTAGTTTTGAGTAGAAATATTGCTTCACTAGGAATTTATCCTGCAGTTGACCCATTAGATTCAACTAGCAGACAACTAGATCCTTTAATTATAGGCCAGGATCATTATAATACTGCTCGTGGAGTACAATCCATATTACAACGTTATCAAGAACTCAAAGATATTATTGCCATTCTTGGAATGGATGAATTATCAGAAGAAGATAAACTGCTTGTAGCAAGAGCACGTAAAATACAAAGATTTTTATCGCAACCTTTTTTTGTAGCCGAGGTATTTACAGGATTACAAGGAAAATATGTCACTCTCAAAGACACTATTCTTGGATTCCAAGGAATCTTATCGGGAGAGTATGATTATTTACCAGAGCAGTCTTTTTACATGATTGGAACTATTGAAGAAGCTGTAAAAAAAAATGCTGATAAATTACAATAATTATGAAAAAAAATTGTACTTTAATTATTGTTAGTCCGGAAAAATTGCTTTTTTCAGGAAAAGTATACCGCATCCATGTAACCGGAAGTGAAGGAGAACTTGGAATTTATCCAGGTCACGCACCACTTTTAACCACCATTAATCCTGGAAAATTTTTATTTTTTAATACTGCTGATGATAATCCAGAAATTATTTATCTTTCGGGAGGAATATTAGAGGTACAACCTCATATAATTACAGTATTAGCTGATACTGCTATTCGTGGTATAGATTTAGATGAGAAAAAAGCTTTAGAAGCTAAATGTAAGGCAGAAAAATATCTAATAAAAAATCCCAATAATAATTATGATTTAAGAAAAATGACATCTCAATTAGCACAAGAAATTGCAAAACTACGAGTTATTGAATTGATACGTAGAAATAAAAATCAATCTCTATAATTTTTTATAAAAATAAGGAACATACGTTCATAAAAGTTATTTATAAAATTTTTAATATTGAGGAGGAACAACAATGGATTCTTTCCAAAGTCTATTAAATTCTTTCGTATATTGATAAGCTATTTCGGGATAATGATATAAAATTATTATATTTTCTGCATTATGTTTATCTGCAGCACTTGTATAATTATAAGATCCAGTTTCAATAATTTGTGAATCAATTATCATGAACTTATTATGCATAATCGCATAGTGTTTATTTAATCTAACTAACATTTTATGATTAGCTAAATAAGTAATAGCACTATAATGATTATAATTAGCTTTATGATCAGCAATAATGCGTATTTTTACCCCATGTTTTTGTGCTTTTAATAATGCTAAACTGATTGATTTACTAGTAAAAGAATAAGCTGCTATATCTATAGTATGTTGAGCTTTATAAATAACATTTAAAATTAAATCAGATGCTGAATTACCCGGAGAAAAACCTACACTGATTTTTTGATTATATGTACATGAATAAATATAAAACAATAAAATAATCAAACCAATAAATATCAAAACTTCCGACTTAATTTTTTTATTATGTTTTTTGTTCATTCTTTTTTATATTTAAAATAATTTTTATTATTGGATAATATCAATTATTTAAATAAAAATAAAAGCAGATTAAGTTTATTTTTATGAGATCAACTATTAGTGAATATTTATCTGGTAGGAGGTGCAATTCGTGATAAAATCCTCAATTTACCTGTGAAGGATAAAGATTGGGTAATTGTTGGTGCTACACCTCAAGAAATCCTAAAACTAGGTTTTAAACCAGTGGGAAAGGGTTTTCCTGTCTTTTTGCATCCAATAACTGGTGAAGAATATGCATTAGCACGTACTGAAAGAAAATCCGGGAAAGGTTATACGGGTTTTACTTGTTATACTGCTCCAAATGTGAGCTTACAGCAAGATTTACAACGTAGAGATCTTACAATTAATGCTATTGCATGTGATGAAAATGGAAGGTATTTTGACCCTTTTAATGGAATAAAAGATTTAGCCAATCGTATTCTTCGTCATATTTCTAGCAGTTTTCGTGATGATCCTTTGCGTGTTTTACGTGTAGCACGTTTTGCAGCATGTTATGCTCATCTTAATTTTACTATTGCTCATGAAACACTTATGTTAATGCGTTCTATGTCAGAAAGTGGAGAACTAATAGAATTGACCGCAGAAAGAATTTGGAAAGAAACTGAATTAGCTCTTCAATCCCGTAATCCACAATGTTATTTTCAAGTTCTACAAGAGTGTGGTGCTTTAGAAAAAATTTTTCCGGAATTAGAAAAATTATATACAATTCCTATTTCAAAATTCATGAATATGGGAATTCATACTTTCAAATCATTATCTATTGCAGCACAACTTAGTACGCAAATAGAAGTTCGTTTTGCAACATTATGTCATAATCTTGGAAAATTATTAAGTACTTCTGGTGATTCAGATGCATCAAATATAAACATTCATCATACATCCGCTTTGAGAATTGAAGACAAACTAATACAAGATTTTTGTCAACGATTACGTGTCCCAAAGAATTTGGAAAAATTGGCTATTTTAGCCAACAAATTTAATTATTTTATTCATAATATAGAAACATTAAAACCTTGCAGGGTAATTAAATTATTTAATTATATAGACGCATGGCGTAAACCATATCGCATTGAACAACTGTCATTAGTTAGTGAAGCCGATGCACGTGCTTATGCTTCTTATTATGATAACAAAAGGATACTTTATCCACAAGGTGAATATTTACGTACTATGTTTAAAATAGCTAATAAAATTTCAGTTAAAAAAATAATAGAACAAGGTTTTCAGGGTATCAAAATAAATCAAGAATTGTCTAAACTTAGATGTCAAGAAATCTCGGAATGGAAAAAAAACTTTTAGTGAAGCTTCTACTTATCGGAGAATAATAATTCAGTTAGGGACCAGTAAGGATTAACATTTATACTAAGTAATGAATTTTCCGTTCTGATCTTTTTATCATTCTGGTCTAACTTAACCATTCCTGCATAGGCAATCATAGCTCCATTATCAGTGCAAAATTCTGGACGAGCATAAAATATTTCTACTGCTAAAGTTCTTGTGATTTTTTGAAATCTAGAACGTAAAGTATTATTTGCACTAACTCCACCTACCACAACAAGTTGCTTAATTTTCGTTTGTTGGATAGCACGTTTACATTTGATCATTAATGTATCAATTATAGCATCTTCAAAAGCATAGGCAATATCAGCGCGACTTTGATCATCCTTATTATGATTATTAATCATATTGGCTGCATAAGTTTTTAAACCCGAAAAACTAAAATCTAGTCCTGGACGGTCTGTCATAGGTCTAGGAAAAGTAAATCTTCCTTTTAATCCTTGTAAGGCTAAATTTGAAAGCATAGCTCCTCCAGGATAATCAAATCCCAAGAGTTTTGCTATTTTATCAAATGATTCTCCTACTGCATCATCTAAAGAATCACCTAATAATTCATATATACCTACATTAATTACTTTAATTAATTGCGTATGGCTTCCAGAAATTAATAAAGCTAGAAAAGGAAAAGAGGGTTTTTTTTTTTCTAAAAAGGGAGCGAAGATATGACCTTCAAGGTGGTTAATTGGAATTGCTGGAATCTTTAAGGAAAATGCCAACGCATGTCCTAAACTAGCTCCGACTAATAAGGAGCTAATTAATCCAGGACCAGCTGTATAAGCTACTGCATCAATCTCATTAATATTTAATTTAGATTCTTTTAATGTTAAACTAATTAAGGGTGCTAATTTTCTTATATGATCTCGAGCTGCTAACTCTGGTACTACACCACCATAATCGGCATGTAATGTGATTTGGCTATAAATTTTATTGACTAATAAACCATTCTGCTTATCGTAAATAGCAACTCCTGTTTCATCACAAGAGGTTTCAATTCCAAGTATACGCATTTATTTATATTTATTATTACACTTTACAATAGAACTTATACTGCATTATAATATTTATCCTAATTTAAATCAATTAATTGAGGATAATAATGCATGCCAATAATTAAGGTACGTGAAAATGAACCTTTTGATATTGCACTACGACGTTTTAAACGTTCTTGTGAAAAAGCAGGAATATTAACGGAAATTCGTCGTCGGGAATATTATGAAAAACCAACTACTGAACGGAAAAAAGCTAAAGCTTCTGCAATAAAACGTTTATCTAAAAAGCTAGCTAGAGAAAGCGCACGTCGTCGTATACGTCATTATTAACTATTTATTATACAAATAAGATTTTTATAAAAAATACTTTGGAATTTTATAATAAAATATTATGGTTGGTAGAATTCCACATGAATTTATTCAAACATTACTGGCTCGTACAGACATCGTAGAAATTATCAATTATCGTTTACATTTAAAAAAATCTGGAAAATATTATCGTACTTGTTGCCCATTTCATAATGACCATACTCCTTCTTTTATTGTAAATAAAGAAAGACAATTTTTCTACTGTTTTGGGTGTGGAAAAAATGGAAATGCAATTGATTTTATAATGAATTTTGATGGTTTAAATTTTGTTGAAACTATTCAATATTTAGCAAAAATATATGGTATTGAAGTAGAATATGAAAATAATAGTTCCTACCAAATTAAATTGTCTTACCATCAAAAATTATATTTTCTTATGAAAGAAGTCACTAAATTTTATCAAAATTCTCTCTGGAGAAATACTGCAAAAGGTGCAAGAAAATATTTAATACAACGTGGAATTCGTAGAGGAATAATAGAAGATTATTGTATTGGTTATGCTCCAGCTAATGTAAATATTCTAAATTATTTAGGTCGAGATTATTTTAATAATCTCATTAAAGTTGGAATAATAGTTACTAAATCTTATAAAACTTATTATAATTTTTTTCGTGAACGTATTATTTTTCCTATTCGTGATCAATATGGAAGAGTATTAGGATTTGGTGGCAGGAGCCTAAATCATAATACTTATCCCAAATATTTAAATTCTCCTCATACTATTCTCTTTAATAAATCACGTCAATTATATGGGATTTATGAGTTATATAAAAAATGTTCAAAAAATTCTTGTATTTTAGTGGTTGAGGGATATATGGACGTAATTGCTTTAGCACAAGCTGGTATTTATTATACTGTGGCGTTATTAGGTACCTCTACTAGTAGAGAACAGATTCAATATTTATTTCGTATTAGTAATCATATTATTTATTGTTATGATGGTGATTATGCGGGACGTAATGCTGCATGGAGTGCACTGGAAACCACTTTAGAATATATGTTTGATGGTTATGAATTAAGTTTTATCTTTCTTCCTGATGGAGAAGACCCAGAATCTTTAATTCGAAAGGAAGGAAAAATTATTTTTGAACAGAGAATACAATATGCACAATCTTTTTATGATTTTATGTTCTATACTTTAACTCAAAAAATTAATCTTTCCTGTATTGAAGGAAAAGCTAAACTAAGTTCAATCGTATTACCACTTATTAAGAAAATTCCAGGTGATACATTACGTCTTTCTTTATATCAGTTATTAGGTCAGAAATTAGGAATTTTTGATTATACTAAATTAGTTAATTTGGCAAATAAACCCCGAGCAACGTTGTTGAAATATGGATTAAAATTAACATATACTCCGATGCGGATTCTTATTACTTTATTACTTCAAAATCCATATCTTTCTACTATTGTTCCCGACGTGGAAACTTTAACTTATATAAAAAACGTTGATGGATTATCAATTTTTATTGAATTAGTAAAAACTTGTAGAAGTTATTCTCAAATAACTACGGGACAATTATTGGAATTATACCGAAATACCAAAATAATAAAATATCTTCAAATACTTTCAGTATGGAATCATATGATTATAGATAGAGAAGTGGAAAATACTTTTAAAGATGCATTAACTAATATATATAATTTAGTACTTAAACAACGTCAAGATAAATTAATTGCAATAGAACGTAGTAAAGGATTAAATATTGATGATCGTCGAGAATTATGGGATTTAAATAAAGCATTAGCAAAAAAATCAAAAATAATATAAAATATAATTTTTACCAAAGTATGGAAATCAAATTATGGGGCATAATTCACAGTCACAGCTTAAACTTCTAATTACCAAGGGTAAAAAACGGGGTTATTTAACTTATGCTCAAGTGAATGATTACCTTCCAGATGGCATTGTTGAACCGGATCAAATAGAAGATCTAATTCAGATGATTAATGATATGGGAATTCTGGTTGTAGAAAACGCACTTGATACCGATGATTTGATGCTAAATAATACATCTCATGATGAAGAGGCGGCTGAAGAAGCTGCAGATCAAGCATTATCTAACGTTGATAGTGAATTAGGTCGTACAACTGACCCTATACGGATGTATATGCGTGAAATGGGTACAGTAGAATTATTAACACGAGAAGGTGAAATTGAGATTGCTAAAAGGATTGAAGAAGGTATTAATCAAGTACAATGTTCAGTTGCTGAATACCCGGAAGCAATTACATATCTTTTAGAGCAATATGATCGAGTGGAATTATATGAATTAAAATGGTCGGATTTAATATTAGGTTTTGTCGATCTCAATCTGAAAGATGACATGAGCTTTAGTACTACTGTTGCTAGGAATATTGGATCGGAATTATCTAATGATGAACATGATGAAATAAACGATGAGATTGATGATCTCAATCACATTGATCCAGTTTTGGCACGAGAAAAATTTACAGAATTACGTATGCAATATGAAAAAACAAGAAATATTATTCAAGTAAAGGGTCGTAAAAATCCTGATGTTGCTATAGAAATTAAAAAACTTTCTGAAATCTTTAAACAATTTCGTTTAGTACCTAAACAATTCGATCAACTAGTTAGTAATATGCATTGTATGATGGAGCGGGTACGTATTCAAGAACGTCTTATTATGAAATTGTGTATTAAAGAATGTAACATTCCTAAGAAAATATTTTTTTCTTTATTTATCGGTAATGAATCTAATGAATCTTGGATTAAAAATGGTATTATTATGGATCAGCCATGGTCTAAAAAACTACATGAAGTTGCTGAGCACCTATCAATAATTATGCGAAAACTATCAAAAATAGAAGAAGAAACTGGTCTTACTATTGAACAAATAAAAGATATTAATCGTCGAATGTCGATTGGAGAAGCAAAAGCACGACGTGCAAAAAAAGAAATGGTAGAAGCAAATTTACGTTTAGTTATTTCGATTGCAAAAAAATATACTAACCGGGGATTACAATTTCTTGATTTAATCCAGGAAGGCAATATTGGTTTAATGAAGGCAGTAGACAAATTTGAATATAAGCGAGGATATAAATTTTCCACTTATGCTACATGGTGGATTCGTCAGGCTATTACACGTTCTATCGCAGATCAAGCCAGGACCATTCGTATTCCTGTACATATGATAGAAACTATCAATAAATTAAATCGAGTTTCTCGTAAAATCTTACAAGAAATAGGTCGGGAACCCACTCCCGAAGAACTGGCAGCCCGTATGATGATGCCTGAAGATAAAATTATAAAAATATTAAAAATTGCGAAAGAACCTATCTCTATGGAAACACCTATTGGTGATGATGAGGATTCACATTTAGGAGATTTTATTGAAGATACAAATGTAGCCATGCCTTTAGAATCTGCTACTTTCGAAAGTCTTAAAGCAGCTACTAATGAAGTTTTGTCTAGTTTAACTGCACGTGAAGCTAAGGTATTACGAATGCGTTTTGGCATTGATATGAGTACAGACCATACTTTAGAAGAAGTAGGTAAACAGTTTGATGTAACACGGGAACGTATTCGTCAAATAGAAGCAAAAGCTTTACGTAAATTGCGTCATCCTAGTAGGTCCGAATTACTGCGTAGTTTTATTGAAAATTAAAAAAAACATGATAGATAGTAATACTATTATCATGGCCCTTTAGCTCAGAGGTTAGAGCAGACGACTCATAATCGTTTGGTCGCTGGTTCAAATCCAGCAAGGGCCACTTCTTAAGTTATAAGAAGAGGATTTTTTATTAAATAAAAATTTACTTATAATAATCCAATAATCTGGTGCCGAAGGCCGGATTTGAACCGGCATGCCTTATTATAGCGATTGATTTTGAGTCAATTGCGTCTACCAATTTCGCCACTTCGGCATATTATGTAGATAATATATTATTTTTATATTCATTGATATAATTTAGTATAAATTAAAACCTAAAATTTTTAGGAGATTCTATGCACTTCAGTATTAAAAAAACTGATATATCATCAACTATAAAAAGTGATTGTATCGTTATAGGAATATTTGAATCTCGAAAATTATCTATTTCTGGAAAATATTTTGATGAAATGAGCAATTTATATATCAGTACTTTGCTACTTCAAGGAGACCTGGATGGTAACATTGGTCAATATTTACTTTTATATAATGTACCTAATATTCCTTCAAAAAGGCTTTTACTGATAGGTTGTGGTAGGGAACGGAAACTTAATAAAGATCACTATCATACTATTATCAATAACATGATAAATATTTTAAATAAAACGGGATCTAAAGAGGCGGTTTTATTTTTACCTGAATTATATATTAAAAAATATAATATATATTGGAAGATACGTCAGGCAGTTGAAACTATAAAAAATGCATTATATTCTTTTGAGGAATTTAAAACTAATAAAACTAAATCTAAACATCGTATTCAAAAAATTATTTTTAATATTTCACATAATTATGATTATCCTCTTGCAGAGTTAGCTATTAAACATGGAATAGCTATTGCTGATGGTATAAAAATAGCAAAAGACCTTAGTAACTTCCCACCAAATATTTGTAATTCATCCTATATGACTGCACAGGCTTATCAATTATCCAAGTT
Organism: Candidatus Dasytiphilus stammeri; assembly: GCA_041944835.1. Classification (GTDB taxonomy): domain Bacteria; phylum Pseudomonadota; class Gammaproteobacteria; order Enterobacterales; family Enterobacteriaceae; genus Dasytiphilus; species Dasytiphilus stammeri_K. Next base: position 276,983 of record CP145879.1, read on the forward strand.
ATATAAAAATATAAAAGTATCGTCAGTTAATGAATCTAAAATGAGAGATTTAGGTATGAATGCATATCTAGCTGTAGGAGAAGGATCTAAAAATGAATCTATTATGAGCATAATAGAATATCTACCTAATTTAAATGATAAACCAATTGTATTAATAGGAAAAGGATTAACTTTTGATGCTGGGGGGTTATCTATCAAACCTGCCAATGCAATGGAAGAAATGAAATATGATATGTGTGGTGCAGCTTGTGTATATGGGATTATGCATATAGTGGCGAAATTAGAATTACCATTAAATATAATTGGAATTCTTGCGGTTTGTGAAAATATGATTAGTGAAAAATGTTTTCATCCTGGAGATATTTTAACTACTCTGTCAGGAAAAACTGTTGAAGTGTTAAATACAGATGCTGAAGGAAGATTAGTATTATGTGATGTTCTAACATATGTTGAAAGGTTTCAACCTCAAGTTGTAATTGATATAGCTACATTGACTGGGGCATGTGTGATTGCATTAGGAAATGATATTAGTGGTTTGATATCTAATCATAATTCCTTAGCTTCCGAGTTACTAAAAGCTTCAGAATTATCTGGTGATTTAGCATGGCAATTACCAATGATTGAAAAATATCAAGATCAATTAAAGTCAAATTGTGCAGATATGACAAATGTTAGTGGAGGTTCGAGTTATGGAGGAGCTATTACAGCTGCTTGTTTTTTAGCACGTTTTACTACTAAGTATAAATGGGCACATTTAGATATTGCAGGTACTGCATGGCAACCAAAAACCGGTGCTACAGGAAGACCAGTAGCTTTACTCTCTCAATTTCTATTAAATAAATTAATGTCTTCTTCTTATTTGAAAAAAGATTTAAGGACATTATTACCAACAATCTAACTATCCTATAATATGAAAAAACAATATAACCCGAAAGAAATAGAACAACAGATCTATAAATATTGGGAACAACAAGGATACTTTCATCCGCATGGAAATACTTGTAAAGAGAGTTTTTGTATTATGCTTCCGCCACCCAATATTACGGGAAATTTGCATATGGGGCACGCTTTTCAGCAAACCCTTATGGACATACTAGTTCGTTATAATCGTATGCAAGGTAAAAATACTTTATGGCAAGTCGGTACAGATCATGCTGGAATTGCGACACAAATTATAATAGAGCGAAAATTAGCTTTGCAAACTGGAAAAACCCTAAAAAATTTTGGAAGAAGAAATTTTGTAAATCAAGTTTGGGAGTGGTCAAAAAAATTAAAACCAAGCATTATCAGTCAGATGAAACGATTAGGTAATTCTGCAGATTGGGAACGTGAACGATTTACCATGGATTCGGACTTCTCTCTTTCAGTAATAGAAGCATTTGTACTTTTATATAAGGAAGGTTTAATTTATCGTGGAAAACGTATTGTAAATTGGGATCCAATATTAGAAACCGCTATTTCTGATTTAGAAGTTGATAATCGAATATATAAAGGATCAATGTGGTATATACGTTATCCATTAACTAATCAAAAAGTCAGAACGTTTGATAGTAAAAATTACTTGGTAATAGCTACTACGAGGCCAGAAACTATTTTTGGTGATGTAGCAGTTGCCGTTCATCCGAACGATCAGCGTTATAAAAAATTAATAGGTGAATTTGTTAATATTCCTTTGTTAAAAAAACGTTGTGTTCCTATTATAACTGATAAAAAAATTGATATGTCTATAGGAACAGGATGTATGAAAATTACACCTGCTCATGATTTTAAAGATTATGAGATAGGTTCTCAATATGGTCTACCAATAATTAATATTTTTAACCTTAATGGAACTATTAGAAATTATGCAGAAATAGTTGATTATCAGGGCCAAAAATTAAATATTCCTTCTATAACTATACCCCAAGAATTTCATAATTTACAACGTACTACTGCTAGAGAAAAAATAATTATTCAGTTGAATAATTTAAATTTATTAGAAAAGATACAAGATCATGATTTTATGATACCTTATTCAGAGCGCAGTGGTGCAATTGTTGAACCTCTTTTAACTGATCAGTGGTTTCTTCGTACAAAATCTATGGCAAAAATTGCTATAGAAGCGGTTCAAGATAAAAAAATCCAATTTATTCCTAATAAGTATGAAAATCTTTATTTTTCTTGGATGAATGACATTCAAGATTGGTGTATATCTCGCAGTTTATGGTGGGGACATCGTATTCCTGCATGGTATGATATAAATGGAAATATTTATGTTGGTAGAAGCGAAAAAGAAGTACGTTTAGAGAACAATTTGGATATAAATATTAATTTAAATCAAGATAATGATGTACTAGATACCTGGTTTTCATCTGCATTATGGACCTTTTCTACTTTAGGATGGCCAAATAAAAGTGAATCTTTAGAAATTTTTCATCCTACTAATATATTAGTAAGTGGATTTGATATTATTTTTTTTTGGATAGCACGTATGATAATGCTTACTATGCATTTTATTAAAGATAAAAAAGGAAATCCACAAATCCCGTTTAAAACAGTATATATCACCGGATTAATTAAAGACGAAGAAGGTCATAAAATGTCTAAATCCCAAGGAAATGTTATTGATCCTTTGGATATAATAGATGGAATTTCACTAGAATCATTGTTAAGAAAACGTACAGAGAATATGATACAACCAAAGTTAGCTAATAAAATTATTCAACGTACTAAAAAACAGTTTCCCTTAGGAATAAAACCATATGGGACAGATGCATTAAGATTTACACTAGCCGCGTTGTCTTCTAACTCTCGGGATATTCATTGGGATATAAAACGATTAGAGGGCTATCGCAATTTTTGTAACAAATTATGGAATGCTGCTAGGTTTGTATTACAATATGTAGATGCCAATGACATATCTAAACCTAAGGATTTATTAACACTATCCGATCGTTGGATTAAATCAGAATTAACTATTACTATCAAAAATTATCGTAATGCACTAGATAATTATCGTTTTGATTTAGCATCAAATATAATTTATGAATTCATTTGGAATAAATATTGTGATTGGTATTTAGAAATAGTAAAATTATCTATAAAAAATAATAGTGCAAAAGTTATAAACAGTACATACTGTACTATGGTTGAAACTTTAGAATCAATATTATTATTAGCACATCCTATTATTCCTTTTATTACAGAAAAACTTTGGAAACGTATAAAAAGTATAAAATATTATAATGATACTACTATTATGTTGCAATCTTTTCCTAATTATGATTTATCAAAGTATGATGAAACTGCAATAATGGAAATGGAATTTATACAAAAAATAGTTATAGCTATACGTAATATTCGGGCTGAGATGAATTTGCAATTAAATAAACCATTGAGAATATTATTTCGTACCATTAGTAGTAATCAGTGTACTAATAATATTGAAAGTATTCGAATTATCAATAATAACATAGAACTTTTATCTTTAATTGCGTGTTTAAGTTCAATTTCATTTTTAAAAAATGATTTTAAGATGAATAATATTTTTTATAAGAATAAGATTATTTCTGGCATAGAATTATTTATTCCATTAGATGGACTAGTTAATAAAGCTCTAGAACTAGAAAGACTAACTGAACAACTTACTAAATTATCTATAAAAATTAAACGTATAGAAATTATCTTATCAAATGAAGCATTTTTATCACATGCTCCTACACATGTAGTATTAAGAAATAAAGAACAATTGCAGATTTTTTTGCAGGAAAAAAAAATCTTAGAACATCAACAAAAATTATTAAAATATAATTAATTATTACTAATGAATGTTATTAAATCTAATATTTTTTCCGAGTATCCTATTTCATTATCATACCACGATATAATTTTTACTAAATTATTGTTCAACGCAAAACTGGCATCTGCATCAAAAATTGATATAAAACTTTCACCATAAAAATCACTGGAAACCAGTTTATTTTTATTATAACCTAAAATTCCTTTAAAATGGTTTTCCGAGGCTTCTTTCATTATGGTACATATTTTATCATAATTAACCGATTTTTTTAATCTTACTGTTAAATCTATCACTGATACATTTGATACTGGTACACGGAATGCCATTCCAGTTAACTTTCCTTCAAGTGAAGGAAAGATTTTACTTATTGAAGTTGCAGCTCCCGTAGAACATGGAATGATATTCTGCAATCCACTTCTTCCTAATCTCCAATCTTTACTATAAATACCATCTACTGTTTTTTGTGTTGCAGTGAGAGCATGTATAGTTGTCATCATCCCTTCTATAATTCGGAAATTATCATTAAGAATTTTTACTATCGGAGCTAAACAGTTAGTAGTACAAGATGCATTTGAAACTATCTTTTGACCTTTATAAGAATGATTATTTACACCCATAACAAACATATCAATATCACTATTATCTTTAGGGGGTGCAGTAAGTACTACTTTTTTTGCTCCTGCGATAAGATGTTTTGAAGCCGATTCTTGAGTTAAAAACCTACCAGTAGATTCAGTAACCATTTCAACTTCCATATCATTCCATCTTAAATTAAGAGGATTTGGTTCTGTAGTTACTCGTATAATTTGTTTATTTACTATCAAATTACCATTTTTTATGTCTACCTCTATAGTACTTGGAAATTTTCCATGCGTAGAATCATATTTTAGTAGGTAAGCTAAATGATCTATTTCTAATAGATCATTTATAGCAACAATCTTAATATTTTGACGTTTTTGTGCAGCTCTAAAAATCATTCTGCCAATTCTACCAAATCCATTAATTCCTATTTTGATAGTCATATTTTTTTTTCCAAATTAATTTAATAATCTTAATCCATTTGATAGTTAGAGCATGTAATACATTGTGCATAAATTTTAAGAGAACTTGGAGATTCACTTAACATCATGATTTCTTGATTTAAGAAATCGTTATTATAACTAAAATTAAGTTGCGATGAAAGTTTAAATGGTATCAATGACATTATGAAATTGTCTAACCATGATTGGTTATTATTCTCATCATCATTAATCCATTCCATTTGCCATTTTTTTAATTTTGCTAATTCGGCAACTTTTGAAAGCGCGTCATCAAAATCTCCTATAGCATCAATTAATCCGATTTTTTTTGCGTCAGTAGCAGACCAGACTTTACCTTGGGCAATTGTATCCACATATTCTGGAGAAAGATGTCTGTCACTTGCTACCAAATTAACAAAAATATTATACGCTTTTTCTATACGTATCTTCATATACTCTTTATGTATAGGTGTTAACTCATCGAAGAGAGGAATAACATCCGGTGAAGTTGAGAAAGAGGAAGTTGATATATTTCTAATATGTATTCCTATGTTTGCTAATGTTCTGGCTAGATTTGGATACACAATAGACAATACTCCGATTGATCCAGTAATAGTATAAGGATTGGCAATAATATAATTAGCTGCAGATGAAATTAAATAACCACCCGATGCTGCATATTGGCCCATATAAACTACTACTGGCTTACCTGATTTACGTATTTCCTTAATAATATCATGTATCTCCTGTGAGGGATCTTCCATTCCTCCCGGACTATCAACATATAATAAAAAACCTTTGTACTCTGGAAGTTGATTGGCTTTCTGCATCGCATAAGCCGTATTATAAGCATTCTTAGTTATAAAGCCATCTTTATTCCAAATTGGTCCATGGACGGTGAAAACACCGATCTTATTATTATTATCGTTGGTTAATTTGGTATATTTAGATTGATCGTTTTTTTGTTTTAAAATGTAATCTTTAATAGTAATGTGATTATAATAGTTATAATCTTTATTCCCTCCAAATTTTTCAATCATTTCATTATTAAAATCATATTCACTTTTTAATCCATCGACTAATTTAGTTTGATAAGCATACATTGCTGCATCAAGCTCAACTTCTTTCAGCTTTTTCAATATTTCATGAGGTGCTGGAAAAATTTGTTGTACTGTCATATGCCGATTGTATGCTATGACTTTTATAAAATGATTCCATAACTCGTTTAATAAATGCTCCTGTTCTACACGAACATGTGAAGACATATCATTACGTGTAAACATCTCACTAGCAGATTTATATTCACCGACTCTGAATATACGAGGATTTAATTTAAATTTGTCTAATAAATCTTTAAAATAAAAAGGGTGTAATGTAAAACCATGTAAGAATATCACTCCGCTAGGAGATAGATAAATTTTGTTGGCATAACTCGCAAGATAATATTGTGTCTGGGAATAAAAATTATTATTTATAGAGTAAACAGGCTTACCACTCTTACGAAATTCTTTTAAAGCTTTACCTATGTAATCCAATGTTCCTAGATCTGATTCATAAAAATCAGATAAATCTAAAACTATACTAGATATAGTAGGATCATTTTTTGCTTGATAAATGGCGTCAACCAGATCAAATAAGAAAATTGAAGGATTATCTTCCATTTCTGGTCCTATTATTTTTTTTATGCTTCCATAAAAAAAATTGGATATTTTACTTGGGCTAGAAGTTGTTCTAGATGGTATATCTTTTATATCTTTTATTATTTTATTATGCATATCTAATAATAAAACTCGTGAGGAACTATTATCCTTAGGTTCTTTAAGATTAATATCTTTATGATGATGATACTTAAATAATATAAAAAGAGTCATCATAATAAATAAAAAAATTATAAAGAGATTAGCAATAGACTCACGAACCAAATATAAAACCCACCAAAGAGTTTTAAAAATTTTTTTTATATTCTGCCAGATTGTTTTCATACAATCTCCTATTATTAAGTAATAGTTTTTATGGTAATTTAAAAAATTATTGATATGATACCAAATTTAATTGTATACATTATCTTAATATTAGATTTTTATCTATATTAGATTGTAAAAAAATAGTAAATAAAATTTTTTATGCTTATGAAGAGTGTTCAAGATTATTTTTTATATGAAATTATAGATAATGAAAAAACATTATTAGCACTTTCTCAATCTCTTGCAGGTTATAATTTAGGTGATTTAGCTGCACATGTTGGATTAAAAATTCCAATAGATTTAAAATCTAATAAAGGTTGGATAGGTAATTTAATAGAAAAATGTCTTGGGGTGAATGCAAAAAGTAAACCCCAACCTGATTTTTCCAATTTAGGAATTGAACTAAAAACTATACCGATAAATAGTTATGGGTGTCCACTTCAATCAACATTTATTTGCTCAGTATCATTATCTATGAATAAAAATATAGGTATTACATGGAAAATATCTAATGTTCGGCATAAAATATCTAGAATTTTATGGGTACCTATAGAAGGTGAAAAAAAAGTTCCTCTTCCTTTGAGAAGAGTAGGTACTCCTTTTTTGTGGAGTCCAAACTCTTATGAAGAAGATATTATCCGATGTGATTGGGAAGAATTAATAACATTAATTATATGTGGAGAAATAGAAAATGTAAGTACAAGAAATGGAGAAGTATTACAAATACGTCATAAAGCTATTATTAATAATAAATACCCGAAAATAATTGGAAAAGATGGTCACTCAATTATAATTAGGCCTCTAAGTTTTTATTTAAGAAAAAATTTCACTGCTATTATCTTAGCTCGTCAATTTTTACTGTAAATATTTTATAGAATCATAAAAATGTTTATTACTCCAAATGCCTGGTTATCTTTAATTACTTTAATTATTCTAGAAATAATATTAGGTATTGATAATATGGTTTTTATTTCATTAGTAGTTGCTAAATTACCTAAAAATCAACAAAAAAAAGTTAGCTATTTCGGCTTAATAGCAGCAATGTTAATACGTCTAATATTATTATATTTTATGGGTCGGCTTATTAAAATTAACAAAGCGCTATTTATAATCTTTGATTATGTTTTTACTATTCATAACATTATTTTATTAGTTGGTGGATTTTTTTTAATAATAAAATCTATTATAGAAATTTTTTATTTACTTAGAGTAAAGACAAATGAAATAAAAACCACTGTAAATTATTGTTTTTTAAAGACAGTTTTTCAAATAATTTTTTTAGATATTCTTTTTAGTTTTGATTCGGTAATTACAGCTGTTGGTTTATCGAATAATATTTTTATTATGTTTACTGCTATAATAATAGCAGTTATTATTATGATATATACAACATTAAAAATTTCTAAGTTTATTAATCATCACTTGTCATTTAAAATATTAGCATTAGCCTTCTTATTTTTAGTTGGATTAACTTTGTTTATGGAAGGATTTTCGATCCACATTCCAATTGAATATATTTATTTTTCATTATTTTTTTCTATATTTGTAGAAATATTAAATTTATTAACTAATAATAGAAAAAGAAATATTTAAAGACATTAAGATTTTCTCTATAAAAAATTTAATATTCTATAACTACAGAAACCGTATCGGAATAAATTCCAGATGGAAGATCTCTTTGGATTGGATTTATCATAGCTTTATAATATATAAATTGGGGAATTCCAGTTCCAATTAATTTCTTTTTACTATTTTCATTCCAAATAAAATTATTATCTGGATAATAAATATTATATTCAATATAATGATTATTATTATCACTTAATCGACGCCATAGATTATTAATATTTTTACCTTCAGTAAACCAAAGTTTATAATTTTCTTTTTTTGTACAACTTACACTCATATTAAGTTTTAGAGGTTTAAATTGACTTACTAATGCATGACTTCCAAAATTTATATCAGAAATAGTATTAATTACACAATCTTTCTTTATGATGGATTGAACGGTTATGAAGGTTGAACCTTTTCCATTCCAAGATGATAAACATACTAAACTACCCAATCTACATATAGAATATTCCCAATTAATTTGAATAATATCTTGATATACTCCAGCTCGTACATTGGCATTAGGAAGAGTTTTAATATAAATAGGAACTCTAGAATTAGTGGAGGAAAAAATCATAGAGATTAAATTAAGATTTTTATAGTCAATAGAATCTCCGATTCTATAAGCATATTGATAATTTTTATCAGGATAAATCATATAAGGAATGGAATCTCCTGAACCATCTAAATTTTTCAATTGCATGTTATAAGATGTTCCAATAATCTTACCTTTAATTTTATTATTAGTTAGTAAGGTCATGCTTAGTCCAGAACATGCTAGTCCAGAGTTACCTTGTGCTTTTATGCTGCCATTTAAAACTGCAAAAGAAGTCGAGTCTCCTAATTCTACTTTTCCATCTGATAACCAACAATTAGCTGTTACTCTATTACAAAAAAATAATTTTATTATTACCAATGCTAATGTAATAATAAAAATGGTTTTTTTTAAAATATAACTATTTACTGACAAACTTGTTTCCCTAAATTCAATATTCCATTAAATGTTTTTATTGGTAATCTTACATGACAAGATTTTCCATTATCTGATCGAGTAATTGTGAGTTTAGGATATTTTTGGTTAAATCCTTCAATCCAAACTTGTCCCTGCCAACCTAACCAAGTTACTATCGATGTTCCTTTTATTTTAACTATACTACCATTGGGTAAATAATTACCTTTTTTATCGACTATACTAAACAGTAGTGCATTAAATTTATGAATATCAAACTCTATTAAATATCCACTATGTTCTTTGATAGGTATTTTTTTGGTGGTTTCTGTTGCAATTACATCGACTGGTAATTTAAGAGGATTTATATCAAATTTTGATCTATACCATCCAGTAATTGTTGGAATTAATAAATATCCCAACCGGTTTGTTTTACCTACAAACTGATTTTCATAAAATACTGGGATTTTACCATATCCCTTAGTAGATACTAATACAAAAGCATCATAAATAGGTTGAGTGACATAGATATGTCCTGCTATATTAACTAGCGATCCCTCAAATTCAATCCAGCTATTTTCATTATTATAAAAATCACCAAAAATTCCAAATCTATTTTCAAAATATCGATTTTTCCAAAAAAAATTAGCTTCATGATATTTATTATCTTTTGCATTTTGAGAAACCATTAAATTCCAACCAATTTCTGCATTATTATTTGTGGTAATTTTATTACTCCAGATTTGACTTGAATTAATATTTTCATTGTCATCTACAGTTGATGATAATGAAGTATTACCATTACCCCAAAAATTCAAGGGTAAAGTTAACATTAATTGGGCATTAAAATTAGGATGATTGGTTTTTTTGTTTATAGAAGCTAATAAATTTATAGTTTTTGGCAATGTAATACTATAAGAGAGATTAAAAAATCGATTTGTCTTACCTTTATTATTCCATGTATTTATTAATCCTAAACTCAAATTTCCATAATTTCCAAAATTTATGCTTCCACTAAGATTATTTACATGCCTCTTGGCTTTTGAAAATTTATAATCAGACAAATTACTATAATTATAATTGCTGAAGCTATGTAAAGCACTTAAATTAAAGTATGTATTATTATAATTATAACCAATACTTATTTTTTGACCCCGATTATTTGGAATTAATGATGATTTATAAAAATGACTTTTAATATTATTATTAGTGATACCACTTCTACTCCAAGATATATTAACAACTCCTAACATCATTGGTTTGATATTGGCACCCACACCATAATTTAGTAAATCTCGATTTACTTCCATTTTTCCTTCTAAAGTCAACCAAGATTTTATTCCATGACGCATCATACCACTAGCAATTAGATGACTATAATTCATTGAATTTATACCGTAATCTTCACGCAATAGTCCTAATGAGAGACTAAAATTAGTTAATCCTTTCTTTAATAGTTCACTAGTAACATAAAAGGGTATTAGATTAATTTTCTTCTTATTTGGAGAAAAAATAACTATTTTTGCTTTACTAGCACCTTGTAAATTAGGAATTGCATCTATTAAAATGAAAGGTCCAGGATTAATCTTCTTTGCAGACATTATTTGAGAATTATTAATATAAAGATCAACTTTACTTGGTTCAACTGTCTGACTATAAAAAGTAGGTAATGGATATGTAATTAGATCGGGACATAATGAAAAATTACGGAATAATTTAATGCCACCTATCCTTAGAGGAATAGATCCAAATAATGTATCAGTAATACTATCTCCTATTATATAACTTACTAGATGTTTTTCATCGTTTATATCCCAATGAGTATCATAGCGTATAAAGGGTTTAGATAATTCATTACTCCAACTACTTGTATTTGACAAAACCCCCCACTTACTAAATACACGTAATTCGGACCAAAACGTTAAAAATCCAATGTTATATTTATATGAATAAAATTGTCTATGAAAATAAAAATTATAATTAAATAACCATCCAAAGTTACTTTGACTAGGTATATTTTTTTCAAGTAATCTTTTCTGATTACTTAAAAATATTTTTTGCTTTGGAAACCAAAAAAATGGTACGTTGATGATTAATTTTTGCGATTTAATCTCATATTGAATATGTACATCTTTGATTTCATCTATAGCAATAAAATTGGAAAGCTTTATATTATTTGGAATAATAAGTCCAGCAGATCTAAGTTCTTTCAATCTAATATAATAATGACCATTATTTAAATTAACCCTAATAATTTTTCCTGTATCTATTCCATTAAGAACTAATTCTAGATAAAGCTGATTAGCAGCAGGTATTACTTCTAAGTAATTACCTAATGCAAAGTTTATTGAAAGTAAAAATATAATCAATAAAAAAAAAATTTGTTTAATAAATTTATATCCATTCAAATATTAAAATTCTGGCATTAATTGTTGAAACTGCAAATTATCGTTAACTTTAGCTACTAAAAATCCTTTAGAGAATATAAATGGCGTGGATAAAGGCAAAAAAATTTCAGCTTGAGGTAAAATATATGCAAACAATCCATTATTAATGATATGTTTGATTTTTCCATCTAAAAACATAATATCAGTAACTTTAGCATGAACTAACCCTTTATTATGGATTATTAATAATTTTTTACCATTTTTTGTTATTATACGATAATATAATATCGGATGAGTGGCTGGCCTTAGATGGTTTAGATGTTGATAATCCGGTTTAGTCCAAATATTCTTACCATCTATAAATAATGGTATGGAATAACGCATTTTAAAATTTAAACCGATTTTATTTTTAGTAGGTTCTATAGTTTTAGGAATTTCATCAATAAGTATTCGATAACTCCATTGGTGGTATTGAGGAGGAGTTAAAATTTTTACTAGTCTAATTAATTGCTTATTTTTAGGTAAAATTTCAACCATGGGTGGACTAACAATTATTTCCTGTTGTTCTGAAAGCTGATTCTCATAATTTTTTTGTTTCCAACTAAAAACTCGAATTTGTACTAAAATAGAATTAGAATTATGGTTTTCTAACCATAATTCAGCCGCATTTTGATCCGCTTCAATTACCGGATCAAGCGGCCAAATTAATATTGATGAATTAGCTAAAAGTGAAGTATTGCATATCATTAAATATGATGCTAATATCACTAGCCAAGAAAATATTGTTCTTTTTGTCTGCATAATCTTTTTTTTTAATACCTAATAACTAATAGTCATCGTTACTATATCCTCATACTGACCGGCTTCTGGTAAAATATTAGAATTGAATAAACGTGCATAAATATAATATTTATTAACTATTCCTAATATAATTATAGATTTACTATTACCACCATTAATATCATTTCCCCAGATTATACTATGTGCAGCGTCTTGAAATAATTGATACCGTAACATTTTATTTCCAGATTTTTTCTTTAGTAAGCGTCCCTGACTGATATTACCCATTCGATTTATTCCACTATCTAATGCTAAATTTACATTAACACCTGGAGTACATTTTAATACTATTGATCCTAAATCATAACTAGAAAGAGTATCTATAGGTTGTTGAATAGAAGTAACATTACCAAAATTAATAGTATTTAGATGAATGGAATTGTGATTTAATTTACAACCTTTAACTATATTTGCATGAACCTGAAAATTTCGGCTATTACTAGAAGAATAAGTTTGGTTATCTGCTTGAATACTTACGACAAAGAAGACCTCTAGTAGTATAACCATACCTATTCGTAATAGTAGTAAAATTAAATATTTGATGAGCATAAAACTATAATGATTATAAAGTAGTCATAATTTTATATCATTTCCTTACCAACTAACTGTAACAGTTACTGTATCGGTATAAGTCCCAGCTTTAACTGATGGTTGTTTTGGGATGCGTCCATAAATCGTTAAAGCAGTTTCTTTTCCGGTTCCAGCTTGAGATAATTTACTGTCCCAGAGTTTTGTATGGGCAGCATTTTGGTACAAATCATATTTAATATAATCTCCTTGTTCTCCTTTCATACGTCTTTGTTTTCCATCTGGTTGTGATCCATCATTTAAACTTACATAATAACTTAATCCTTTTGTACAATTTAATCCTATAGATCCTCCAGTTCCCGTTGACTGAGCATCAATTACATTATTAAGATTTGGATGTTCTCCAAAATCTATATTACCAAAATGCATTAAGGTCCCTCGTGTCACTTCACAACCATTACCGATAATTATTTGTACATCTAAATTATTTTCTATTTGTCCTCCTGCATAAACATAAGCAGAAAAAAATAGAATTGATAGTATTGATAATACTTTTATCATATTGATTATCCTTTTAGTTATTTCATCATATATGGATATGATCAATGAATGATATAAATCTTATTCTTTAAAGTGTAAAATAAGTCGATGATTTGTCAAATTTAAGCAATGATTGTTTTTAACACTTAAGATGATGGATGAGGTTTTTTATTATAATATGGAATTATATTACGTAAAAAAGGAAGATTAATATTTAATATAATTAAATCTTGATTATATTTAAATATTTTTTTATAAGCCTGCAAAGTACGAACAAAACGATAAAAATTAGTATCGTGATTAAAATAAGTTGCAAATAGTTTAGCTACTAATGCATCAGCTTCTCCATGTATAACATGTGCTTGTTTTTTAGCTTCAGCTATAGTATATATTACTTCATAATCCGCAGCCGCACGAATTTTTTCAGCTTTTTCTTTACCTTGATAACGATGAAGAAGAGCATCTGAATCCAGTTCAGCACGCATTCTATTATATATAGAATCTGAAACTTCATTAGGTAAATTTATTTTTTTGATACGTACATCTACTACTTGAATTCCTAATATATTTTGTGCTAGTTGTTCAGTATCATATGTATTAATAATACTTTTATTTAATTTTTGACGCAATATTGAAATTAACTTTCCTTGTGAATCATTTACAATATCTTTTAGATTTAAATGTCCTATTTCAGAACTCAATTTATCACTAAATGTTTTTCTAAGAAAATTTTCTACTTGAGAAATTTCTCCTCCTGTACTAACATACAAACGATTAAGATCAGTGATACGCCATTTTATATATGAATCTACAATTATATTTTTCTTTTCCTTGGTTACAAATTTCTCACTTTTATTTTCTAGAGTTTGAATACGGATATCCAAACCTTTTACTTTTTCAATTAATGGTTTTTTAAAATGTAATCCGGGGGATAATACTACTACATTATGATTAATATCTCGTAAAACCTTACCAAAATGTAATAAAATTCCTCGTTGACCTTCTTGGATAATAAAAAAGGATGAGTAAAGTAATATTAATATTACTATTAATAAAAATGATAAATATTTACGCATGAATTTTATTCCTGATTAGTGCGTATGGCATTAGCTTTACGTTTATTCAAAATATCATCGGGTTTTTTATAGTTAGTACTAATATTATTAGATTTTTTATTACTCATTACATCAGAATTCATATTAGTTGTTATAATTTTATTAGATCGAGAATTTTTTATTTTTTCTCTAGGAGAAAAATTTTTAAAGTTCAAGGGTATAAATAAAATATTATGAGTATTAGAATCAACCAGTATCTTATGGACATGACTCAACATATATTCCATAGTCTGAATATATAATCGTTCTTTAGTAAAGTCAGAAGCTCTTTTATATTCAAGTAGAACTTTCGCAAATTCTGTTACTTCTCCTTGAGCTTCTAATATAGTACGTGTTTTATAAGCCTGGGCATTTTCAATTATGCGTTGTGCTCTACCACTAGCTTGTTTTTTTACTGCATTAGCATAAGCTTCTGCTTCACGAATATATTGTTGTTCATTTTCTCGTGCAACCATCGCATCATTAAAAGCAGATTCTACTTCTTCAGGCAGCAGACTAGATCCTTGCAAATTTATATCTACTAATGTAATTCCCATATGATATGGATCAATAATTTGTTCTAATTCATGTTTAATCTTTCGACAAATAATAGTACGTCCTTCAGTAAGAAGAGTATCCATACTCAATTTTCCAATTACACCACGCAAAGCACTCTCAGTAGCTTGCCGTAAGCTATCATCTGGATTAGTAACGGAAAAAAGATAATTTATCGGATTAGTAATCTGATATTGTACATTAATTCTTACCTTAACGATATTTTCATCAGAAGTTAAGATTCTTCCTGTAGCTACTATTTCACGTATCGCTTCTACATTTATAGGATATACTCTATCAATAAAAGTTAATTTCCAATTTAAACCTGGCATAACTATATGACTAAATTTACCAAACCTAGTTATTACAGCTCGGTCAGACTCTTTAATGGTATAAAAACCAGTGCTTAGTAAAATTATCAGAGTAATAATCATTATTATTAAAAATAAATTAAAGTTTAAAACTGGATTATTTTTATTGTGATTACCTCTTATTAGATAAATAAATTTTTGAAATTTACTCGATCCATTTTCATCAAATGTATTTTTATTTTCCCAAGGATCACGAGTTTTTTTTATACTTTTTCCAGAA
The DNA here is from genome assembly GCA_041944835.1 of Candidatus Dasytiphilus stammeri. Classification (GTDB taxonomy): domain Bacteria; phylum Pseudomonadota; class Gammaproteobacteria; order Enterobacterales; family Enterobacteriaceae; genus Dasytiphilus; species Dasytiphilus stammeri_K. Next base: position 292,839 of record CP145879.1, read on the forward strand.
GATTGATATAGATTCATTTTTATTATACCAAATATAAATATAACCTAAATTGATAATTATTTATTACTACTCTAAAGATTATAAAAACCAGCCGGAGTATTGGACTCTAGTAAGAAAAAGATTTTGATGGAACTACAATACAAATAGCATGTTTATATATCATTTTAATAACACTTTTTAAAATAAAATTGCCCTTTAGCCATTCTTTTTATTTCCTTTTCACATAATTTTATATTTATACATAGAGAATTAAAAATTCCATAAGAATAGGTGAATTAAAAATTCATGGTATAAACTCGATTACTATAAAATAACTATACCCCGATCTTAATAAGGATATTTTTACATGCTAAATTCAGATTCTCATTATCAAGCCAGTAAGTATTTTTCCATTTACGTAACCAAGTGAACTGATGTTTAGCTAGACTACATGTTGCATGAATTGCTTGTTTCAACATTGCGTCATAATTAATTTTTCCTTCAAGATAAGACCACATTTGACGATAACCAACACAACGAAGAGAAGGCATATTTCCATTTAAATCTCCTCTATCAAATAATTTTTGAACCTCATCTTGAAAACCTTCATTTATCATTCTAAACAAACGTTGTTCAATAAGATTATATAATTTAAATCGACATGAAGGAGAAATTACAAATTGTATAATATCATATTCTAAATCATTATCATTTTTTATTCGATTTAATGCAGTTAGTGTATTACCAGAAATTAAACAAACTTCTATTGCTCGTGAGATTCTTTGTCGATCATTGCAATTAATTCTTTTTGCGGCAATTGGATCTAATTGAGATAATTGTTCGTGAATATTTTTCCATCCTTGTTGAGTTGCTTGTTTGTAAATATATTCACGTATCATGTAATTAGATGCAGGTAAGAGTGATAATCCATTCATTAATATTTTAAAATAAAGCATAGAACCACCTACTAATAAAGGTAATCTACCTTTTTTAGTAATAGAATCCATTTTTTTTATAGCATCTTTCCTAAATTCTGCAACTGAATAAGTTTCTGAAGGATCACGAATATTCAATAAATGATGTGGAACTTGACAAAGTTGTTGATTTGTAGGTTTAGCTGTACCAATGTTCATTTGTCTATATACCATAGCTGAATCAACACTTATTACTTCTATTGGAAGTAATTCACTTAATTTTATAGCTAATTCAGTTTTTCCAGAAGCTGTGGGACCCATTAAAAAAATGGATTTAGGTAATTTATTTTTCATAATTTTTTTTGAGTACGCTTAATGCTGAAGTAATATCAACGCGTTGTAAAAAGTGCAGAGGTGGTGAGCTAATTAAATTAGGACAAAATTTTACTAGATCATAAAATAAATTTATAGCTTGTGAAAGGTTCCATTTTGGGTTTTTATCAATATTTTTTACTAAAAAATTGATAATTTGAATTTCTGATATTTCGGTTTGTGTCGAAAGATAAGTTAAAAGTGCCGAAAATACCTCAGAAAAATTTTTAGAACGTAATATTAAAGGTATTGAACGAACCAGTAATAGATTATTATCTATTACTAAATGAATTCCAATTTTTTTAAAAATATAAGAATTATTATAAATAATATCTAATATTTTTTTTTTTATATTAAATCGTAATGGAATTAATAATGGATAATTTTTTTTTTTAAAATTTGATTTAAGTTGTATGAAAATTAAATATCTATGAGCTACGGATAATGCAATCAATATTAGTCCTTTTTTATCTTCTACTAATGCGATATCTTCTTTCAGTATGCTTAGTACTTTTCCAAACTTTACAATTTCATTATTATCTAATTCTAATCGGTGAAAATTTTTGGTTTTAAAAAAAGGTAATTTATCTTTTTTTTCATCAATCGTTAGATTGAATAAATTTCGTTTCTTATATTCTTTAAGTTTATTTGTTAATGCATTATAAATAAATTCGTATATTAATCTTGATTGATAAAATCGTACATCCTTTTTTGTAGGATGTACATTAATATCTATTTCTTTTGGAGAAATATTTAAATATAAAATAAACTTAACTGGATTTTCATTACCTATGATATCATAATATGCTTGACGAATTGCATGAAATAACAGTCTATTTTGTACTATTCTTCCATTCACATAAAAATAGTGTAAATAATTTGGCAGATTAGATTCATTTTTATAGGATACCCATCCATGTAATTGGATTTCTTTAGATTGCCAATGAATACTAAATATATGAGACATAAAAATATTTCCGCAAATTGAAGCAATTCTCTGTTCCGGTTCAATGGTATTTAGATATTGTCTAATTAATTTTCCATTATGTGTAAGAGTAATTGCTACATCAAATCGTGCTAATGCTATACGACGTATTATTTCATCTATATGTAAAAATTCCGTCCTTTCAGTTCGCATAAATTTCCGACGCGCTGGAGTATTATAAAATAAATCACATACCTCTACAGTGGTACCAATAGGATGAGCTACGGGGATAAGGTTGATTTTTTGATTCTGCATGGTATATGTTTGCCATGCTTCTTTTTGGATTTTAGTTCTTGATATTAATTTTAATCGTGAGACTGAACTAATACTTGCCAATGCTTCTCCACGAAAACCCAAACTAGTAATAATATTTAAATCATCAATAGTGGATATTTTACTAGTAGTATGATTATCTAATGCTAATAGAATTTCATCCTTATTAATTCCGCAACCATTATCACGAATACGGATCAATTGTATACCGCCTTTATTAATTTCGATATTAATCGTATTAGCTCCAGCATCTAAGCTGTTTTCTAATAGTTCTTTTACTACTGAAGCAGGACGTTCTACTACTTCTCCAGCCGCGATTTGATTGGTAATCTGTATAGGTAATTTTTTTATCGACATAGTTATTATTATTTATATAACTTATATGCAATAAGTTATAAATCATGGGTTAATAGTTATACAATTTCTATATTGTTTCAATACTTTTATTCCATTTTCAGAAATACCACATATTTCGGCATTATATGGTTTTTGATTATAATAATCCAATCGAAGTTCAAGATCGGGTAATGGTAAAAAGTGATGAACTTTTTCAGGCCATTCAATTAGATAAATTCTATTTTTTTGACAAAAAAAATAGTCTCGTATTCCTACATATTCAAGTTCTTGATAATTAGAAATTTGATAAAAATCAAAATGATGAATAATAATTTTTGAAATATAATAAGAATTTACTAATAAGTAAGTTGGACTTTTAATTTTTTTTTTATAACCTAAAGCATATATAAAACCTCGACAAAAAGTGGTTTTACCAGTTCCTACCTGACCATATAACCAAATTTTATTACTCATTACATCATTTTTATAACATATTTGTGCTATTTTGCTACCTAATAATAAAGTGGCAGTTTCATTAGGTAATGAAAATTTCAATGACACATTATTCATACTATTTATATTGATTATTTAAAATATTAGGATTAATAAATTTATGAATAACTGAAAATAAATCTGTTGCTAGAAAACCTCTCATTCCAAAATTCATTGCTAAAAAATCACCGGCAGCACCATGTACTAAAGATGCAACCATTGCAGATTGATTAAGGGAAATATTCTGACCTAAAATACCCCCAATGATTCCCGATAATACATCTCCCATTCCTCCTGTAGCCATTCCTGCATTTCCAACATCTACAATAAAGTATTCATCTTGAGTAGCAATTATTGTTCCTGCTCCTTTTAGTATAACTACTCCCCCATATTTTTGAACTATAAGTTGTGCAGATAGTAATCTATCGCTATTAATTTTAGCTTCATTGGTATGAAGCAAACGTGCAGCTTCTTTAGTATGCGGTGTAATTATCCTATGATCACAAAAATTCCAATTATTTGCTAAAATGTTAAGTGCATCTGCATCCCATACCATTTTATGTTTATATTTTTGGACTTTTTTAAGAGCATCTATTGCTAATGGTTTAAATCCTAAACCTGGACCAATAACAATGGTATTTGCCCATTCTAAATCTAATTCTAAAGTAGTCATAGTTAATTTTTGTACCATTAATTCCGGACGTGCTGATAATATCGGACATATATTATCTTTATGAGTAAGAACTTTTACCAATCCAGCTCCACTTCTTAATGCTGCTTCTGCAGCTAAACGAATAGCACCTCCTTTCCCTACATCACCACCAATTAATAATAACTTTCCATAATTACCTTTATGAGAACTAGGTAATCGCAAGGGCAAGGGATTTTGAAGTAAATATGAATGATCAATTCTAAAAATTGAGGTACATTTTTTTTTGAGCCATCTATCTATTCCTAAAGAATTATAATGAAGTTGTCCTACATGATTACGTGCTTTACCAATTAATAATCCTGTTTTTAAAGTCATAAAAGTTAAAGTATGTGTAGCGTTAATTACTTGTCCGGGAGTATCACCAGTATCCGATAATAATCCAGAAGGGATATCTATGGAAAAAATAGGTGCGTTATACTCATTACATTTTTTGATGAGAATATCATATGGATATCTTGGAGCACGATTTAATCCCGTACCAAGTAATCCATCTACCATAAGATCTATATTAGTGGGGAAAACAGTATCGATTGAGAGGATTTTTCCTCCTAATTTTAACCAAGCATCTTTCGCTTGTCTATTGATATTTTTATCACTTTCTATAGCCAATAAAGTTACATTAATATTTTGGGTTTTTGCTAAACATGCAATTATATATGCATCTGCTCCATTATTGCCATGACCACATAAAATAAGCCAATTATGAGCGTTAGGCCATAATTTAATTATTAAATTAAAAGCTGCTTGTCCAGCACGTTCAATCATATCAAATATAGTAATACCTATACTTTTTGCTGCTTCATACTCCATTTCTTTAATATTTTTGGTAGACCATACTTTATTAGGAAGATCACTATTAGATTTTATCATAATTGTGCATTATATTATGTATGGAGCGGGAAACGAGAATCGAACTCGCGACCCTAACCTTGGCAAGGTTATGCTCTACCAACTGAGCTATTCCCGCTAAAATTATGACTATAACTGGATAAAATGTTCACGATAATAAGCTAATTCAGCGACTGATTCACGAATATCTTCTAAAGCTTGATGAGTTCCACGTTTCTTTATTCCCTGCAGTATATTTGGTTTCCATCTACGAGCCAATTCTTGAATCGTACTAACATCTAGATAACGATAGTTAAAATATGCTTCTAATTCCGGCATATAACGAATTAAAAAACGTCGATCCTGACCAATACTATTTCCACAAATAGGTGATGTATTTTCTGGAACCCATTTTTTTAGAAATTCTAAAGTTGCTAATTCTGCATCCCGTTCCGTATATTTACTGGCTATAACACGGTTAATTAATCCAGTAGCACTATGAGTTCGTAAATTCCACTGATCCATTTCTGCTAATTTTACCGATGATTGATGTACAGCCAATACCGGACCTTCTGCTAAAATATTGAGACTGACATCAGTCACTAAAGTAGCAATTTCAATAATCCTATTATGGATAGGATCTAAACCAGTCATTTCAAGATCAATCCAAATAAGATTCTTCTTATTTATCATGAAAGTTATTGTTTTCTCCTTATCATTGATCAATAGAATTGATAACTTTAGATTTTTTGATAAAAATATAACTATTTTATTCGCGAAATATACTCAGCTGATTGAGTATTAATTTTTACTACTTCTCCTATTTCAACAAATAAAGGGACTTTTACCACTGCACCAGTACTTAAAATAGCATATTTAGTTGTTGTAGTCACTGAATTACCTTTTAAATTAGGATCTGTATTAATAATTGGTAATTCAACAAAATTAGGAGGAGTAACAATTATAGGAGTACCATTCCATAGAGTTACAAGACATTTTGCTTGTTCAGTAATCCATTTTGCATTCTCTCCAACCACTTTATGATGGGCAGCAAATTGTTCAAAAGTTTTATCTTCCATAAAATACCACATCATACCATCATTATATAAGTAAGTTAGATTCAATTCTACAACATCAGCTAATAAAACTGTATCGGTAGCTTTAAAGGTTTTTTCAATTTGTTTTCCAGTAAATAACCTTCGCATTTTCACTCGTACAAAAGCTTGTCCTTTACCTGGTTTTACAAACTCAGTACTTTCAATAGCATAGGGTTCTTGATCAAATATAATTTTTAACCCCGAATAAAAATCTTTACTTAAAAAAGTCGTCATCCTCTTTATTCAATTTTAAACCATTAAATATAGTTCTTTATTTATTTTTAAAATTTAACCAATTAATTATTGTCTGTTGTATTCCAAATGCATCTAAACCATAACACTTCCTTATTTCTTCTTGTGAACCGTGCGGAATAAATTGATCTGGTAACCCAATATTTAAAATTGGAATAAAAATCTTATTTCTTAGAAGGAGTTCATTCACCGCACTTCCAGCGCCACCAAAAATAGCAGCTTCTTCTAAAGTCACAAGTATCTCATGATTTGTAGTTAACTTCAATATATATTCTTTGTCAAGCGGTTTAACAAACCGCATATCAACTAGGGTTGCATTAAGATTTTCAGCAACTTTTATAGCTTGAGATAATAAATGTCCAAAATTCAGAATAGCTATTTTCTTTCCTAGTCTTCTTGTTAGACTTTTTCCAATAGGTAGAAGTGATAATAAAGTAGTTGTTAATTTATTAACTAAATTACTAGAACCACGGGGATATCTTACTATACAAGGACCTTTTTTATAATTATAACCGGTATGTAACATATTTATTAATTCATTTTCATCACTAGGAGTCATAATAACTGTATTAGGTATACAACGCAAAAAACTAATATCAAATGCTCCTTGATGAGTTTGGCCATCAAAACCAACAATACCTGCACGATCTATAGCAAATAAAACTGGTAGTTTAGGAATAGCTATGTCATGGATTATTTGATCATAGCATCTTTGTAAAAATGTAGAATAAACAGCAACAACCGGTCTTAATCCTCCAATTGCTAAACCCGTAGATAAGGTTACTGCATGTTGTTCTGCAATTCCTACATCACAATATTGATCAGGATATTTTTTTGCAAAACTGGACATTCCAGAACCTTCACCCATGGCTGGAGTAATAGCTATCAATTTTTGATCTTTTTTAGCGGTTTCATTCAACCATAATCCAAAAGTATTGGAGTAATTAATCTTTTCTTTTTTAGAAGCACTTTCTTCTACTACTAACTCATTTTTATTTAAATCAAATTTATTAACAGCATGCCATTTAGTGGGGTTTTCTTCTGCTGGAGTATAACCTTTTCCTTTTTTAGTAAAAACATGTAACAAATAAGGACCAGATAAATTACGTACTGATTTTAAAATTTCAATTAAATCTAATAAATTATGTCCATCATAAGGACCTATATATTGCCAACCTAATAAATCAAAAAGAGTACTTTTAATAAGATCTTTTTGATGATTTATTCGAAAATCGGTTTTTAAGGAAGATAAATGTTCTTTTAAAGCACCTACATTTTCTGAAATAGACATTTGGTTATCGTTAAGAATAACTAAAATATTTGTTGATTTAATATATCCACCATGATTAAGTGCTTCAAAAGCCATTCCAGCCGTCATAGCACCATCACCAATTACACACACTGTACGACGATTTTTGTTTTCTTTAGAAGCAGCTATTGCTAATCCTAATGCTGCGCTAATAGAAGTAGATGAATGACCAGCTGTAAGAACATCATATTCGCTTTCTTCACGACAAAGAAAGGGATGTAGTCCACCTCTTTTACGGATGGTATTAATAGTATCACGACGACCCGTAATAATTTTATGCACATATGCTTGATGTCCAATATCCCATACTATATTATCAAATGGAGTATTATATATATAATGCAATGCAACTGTTAATTCAACTACACCTAGCCCCGAAGCAAAATGTCCACTGTTAGTACTAACACTCTCCAGTAAATAATCACGTAATTCTTGACAGAATGGTACTAATTGTTCTTTTGGTAAGGAACGCAGCGTTTCTAGTGAATTTAGACTTCGAAGAAGTGAATATTTTTTCATATAAAATTTATTATTTATTACGTTTAATAATATAGTTTGCTAATGCTTTTAAATAGTTAGTATTAAAAGAACAATCAGAGATTGTTTTTAATGCTTCCATAGCTTCTTGATATAATTTTAAAGCTTCTTTACGAGCATTTTCCATTCCTAGTATAGATGGAAAAGTATTTTTTTTTAAACTTTGATCCGATCCTTGCCTTTTACCCATTATATTGGTTTCACCAATGACATCTAAAATATCATCTTGTATTTGAAATGCTAATCCAATCGCATTAGCATAATTTTGTAAGGATGAATAGATTATATTTTTTTTTTTATTTAAACTAGAGCTACTTAATGCTCCTAATTTAACGGCGGCGTTAATTAGCGCTCCAGTTTTATGATAATGAATGTTTTTTAATTTTTCAGTGCTTATATTTTTTCCAGTAGTTATCAAATCCAATGCTTGGCCACTACACATTCCTGCTACACCACTAGCATAAGCTAATTCTTTTATCATTGCTAATCGATTGGTGATTTCTACCTCCGGCATAGGTGTTTCACTAAGAATTGAAAATGCAAGAGTTTGTAATGCATCGCCGGCTAAAATAGCTATAGCTTCGCCAAACTTTATATGACAAGTTGGTTTTCCACGACGTAATAAACCATTATCCATCATTGGTAAATCATCATGAATTAAAGAATAAGCATGAATACATTCAACTGCTGCTGCAGGAGCATCTAAACTAGAATTATTTGAATTTAACATTTCACCAATACTATAAACTAGAAAAGGACGCAATCTTTTGCCATTTGAAAACAGACCATATTTCATAGCATTCAATAATTGACTATCTTGAAATGGTAATTCTTTCATAAAAGAATCTAATGCAAGATTCACACGTTTTTGATATCCTTCAAGTAATTTTTTAAAATTCATTTTTTATTCACTATCAAAAGGATTTTTATCCGGTTTTATAAAAGAGGATAATTCAGAATTATTTTCGGAGTTTAGTAAAATTTGAATACGTTGCTCTGCTTGTTTTAATTTTTTATGACTCACTTGAGCCAAATAAATTCCTTTTTCAAAAGCATTTAGAGCATCTTCTAAAGATAATTCTCCATTTTCTAAATAACTTACTATTTTTTCTAGTTCTTTTAAAGAAGATTCAAAATTAATTTTTGAATCTTCATCATCTTTAAGCATAGTTAATACTCAAAATTTTTATGTAATAATATATATTTATATCATATTATTTTCCAATACAAAATTTTGAAAAGATTTTTTCTAATAAATCTTTTGAGGAATAATTTCCAATAATATCATTAAGAGCTTCTTGACTTAAACGCAACTCTTCAGCTAATAATTCATAAGAATAAGAATGATTTTTGATAAGTTCTTTTTTTCCTTGATCTAAATGTGATATAGCAAGTAATAAAGCTTGTAAATGACGCTGTCTTGCCATAAAAATACCTTCAGTGGTATTTAAAAATCCGAGAGTTTTTTTTAAATGATAACGTAATAATTCTATTCCTTCTCCTGTTTGGGCGGAGATATTAATAATGACCCGATCAGATAATTCTCTCAACTGAGATGATGCGCATCTATTAAAATCTGTTAAATTATTTATTATTGTTAATGGAACTAACGAAGGAATTTTATCAAAAAAATCAGGAAATATAATAGATAAATCTGCAGTAAGATCAAGATCTTCATCTCTTACTACTAAGATGATATGATCAGCAATTTTTATTTCTTGTATAGCACGTTCTATACCAATTTTTTCTACAGAATTATTAGTTTTATGTAAACCTGCAGTGTCAATTATATGCAATTGCATGCCTTCAATATTAATATACTCATGTAACATATCTCTTGTAGTACCAGCATAATGTGTAACTATCGCCATTGGTTTTCCAACAAGAGCATTAAAAAGAGTTGATTTTCCAACATTAGGAGCTCCAATAATTATTGCTTTACGTCCTTCTCGTAATAATGCTCCTTTATAAGAAGTATTATATACTTCATAAATTGATGTAATAATTTTATTAAGATTCATTTCCATTTCATCTTTAGATAAATCATTTACATCATATTCATTCGGAAAATTAATTGCTGATTCTAAATCAACCCGCAAATTGGTTAGCTGCTTTGCTAAACAGCGAATTTTATCAGAAAACACGCCTTGTAAAGAATTCAATGCTGAACGAGCTGCTTGTTCAGAAGTAGCATTGATTAAATCTGCAATTGCTTCAGCTTGGACTAAGTCAATTTTATTATTCATAAATGCTCGTTCAGTAAATTCTCCAGGTTTTGCAAGACGAACTTCAGGAATATTAGATATTATTTTTAATAATAGATCTATGACTATAGGACTTCCATGACTATGCAATTCTAATACATTTTCACCTGTAAAAGAATTAGGAGCAGGAAACCATAGAGTAATTCCTTTATCAATAATACGACCTTTTTCATCATAAAATGATAAGTAATGAGCAGAACGAGGAGAGAGGAATTTTTTACCTAATACCTGTTGTGCTACTTTTGAAGCATTATCACCAGAAATCCGTATTACACTTATTCCTCCATAACCAGGCGGAGTTGCCTGAGCAACAATAGTATCGGCTAAAGTGTATATTTTCATTTCAATTTTTATGAGTAAATAAAAGATTCGGATAAAATTATTCTTTCTTTAACTTATGATAAATTAATTGTTGTTGAATGATAGTAACTAAATTATTTACAATATAGTATATAACTAATCCTGATGGAAACCATAAAAAGAATAATGTAAATATTATTGGCATATATGTCATAATTTTTTCTTGCGTTGGATCAGTTAGATTAGATGGAGATATCTTTTGAATTATCAACATAGTAATTCCCATTAAAATAGGTAGAACATAATACGGATCTTTAGCTGATAAATCATGAATCCATAATATAAAAGGAGCATGTCTTAGCTCAACAGTATTAATTAACATAGAATAAAGAGCAAAAAAAATTGGCATCTGAATTATCAATGGTAAACACCCACCTAAAGGGTTAACCTTTTCTGATTTATATAAAGCTATCATTTCCTCGTGCATTTTTTGTTTATTATTTCCTACTCGATCTCTAATGGCCTGAATTTTGGGTTGTAATGATCGCATTTTTGCTATTGAAGTATATTGTACTTTTGTTAAAGGATACATAATCATTCTGACTAGAAGGGTAATTATTATTATAGAAAAACCCCAATTACCTATTTTAATTTCTATAGCATTTAGTAATTTAAACAATGGTTGAGATAGAAACCACAGCCATCCATAATCTACTGTAAGATCTAAATATGGTGCTGTTATAGCCATCTTATCCTGAATCTTAGGCCCCATCCATAAAGTTGCTGATATATTTTTAGTTTCTCCCGGAGAGATTGTTATTGGAGTAGATTCATAACTAATTGAAACTATTCCTGGAGTATTACTGTTAGTATGAAAGATATTGATACCTTTACTATGTGGAATCCAAGCAGTTACGAAATAATGTTCTACCATTGCTATCCAACCATTTAAGGTATTAACTTTAAGATTATTATTAATTTTACTAAATTTATATTTTTTATATTTATTGTAGATTGTAGAATATGCTACATAACGATTACTTTCTGAATTTAAATTATGAATTTTAATATCATTTATAGGAAGAGTAGTTGATTGTTTTAAAATTCCAAACATAATTACTTGCATCGCATATGCATTTGTATTAGTAATATAATACTTTACATTAATAGAATATTGATTTTTTTTAAAAGAAAAAATTTTTTTATAAAAAAGACCATTATTATCCTTGCAATAAAAAGGTATTTCTAAAGTATTTTGTGCGGGATTCATTATATATGTATCATTTGGTACATGATACATAAGCTTTTTTTCTTTTATTGGTATTGAAGAATTATTTAAAACTGATAAACCACTTTTTGCTTGATAACTAAAAGTAGGATTCGTTTGAAGTAACTTAAAAGGATGATTACTATTTAAGCTTTCTGGATAAAATAATAATTCAGATTGAATAATATCCCCTCCATAAGTATTAATGCGTAAGGATAATACATCAGTTCTAACTGATATTATCTTTCCTTTTTTCTTAAAAGGAAAATTATTGGTATTACTTTTTAAAAAAAAATTATCATAGTTATTAGTTTTTACTTGTAATTGGTTATGCTTATTATGATCATTCAGCCAAGTTTGCCACATAATAAAAGATACAAATATAAAAGCCATTAAAAGTAGATTACGTTGTAAATCCATCATGAATTTTCTCTAATTATTATTTCTTCTTTGGCACTGGGTCACTCATATCACCCGTTAAATTTAACGGATGACATTTAATTAAGCGTTTTATAGTTAAAATTATTCCTTTTATAATACCAAATCTCGTTATAGCTGTAATACTATAGTGAGAGCAAGTAGGTTTAAAACGACATCGTGGCATTATCAAGACACTAATGAATTTTTGATAATTATAAATAAAAGTTATCAATATTTTTTTTAGGGTAAAAGATAATAAATCTTCCATAATTGTTTAAGTTTTTCCATTATTATTTTATTATTCATTAAATCTACTTTTTTTTTTATTATGATAATGAAATCCATTGATGGCAATTCATTGTGAGTTAAACGAAAACTTTCACGTATTAATCTTTTTATCCTATTACGTTGATATGCATACTTAATATTATGTTTACTGATAATGAATCCAAGACGAGCATATTTATAAATATTAGGACAATATAACATAATCATGTGTAATTTATTTATCTTCATTGAGTGATGCATAATAAAGTTAAATTCTTTGGAATTTAATAAACGTAATTTTTTCGGAAAATTATAAGAGTTCAGCATGCTAATTTGTTCAAAATTCGTTTAATCAGATACCGTTAGACGAGTACGTCCTTTAGCACGTCTTCGTGCTAAAATATGACGACCATTTTTAGTTTTCATTCTAGCTCTAAATCCGTGAGAACGATTTCGTTTAAGCACGGATGGTTGAAAAGTACGTTTCATTATAGTTATAATGACCATATTTTATAAGAGATAAGGTTATTTTATCAATTCTTGTTATAGTAGTCAATTTCGTTAATATATTTTAAAATATGTATTTATCTAAAAATTGAGTATATGATCTAACCTTGAGATTTTTAATCTACTGAATTTTAAAAAAAAATTATAAGATGCAATTTATTATTCAACGCGAAAATTTATTAAAACCATTGCAAAAGATAAGTAGGATTCTGAGTAATAAACCATTATTACCTATTGGAAATAATGTTCTTATGAAAATAACTGGTAACCAATTATTGTTAACTGTAACTAATTTAGAAATAGAAATTTCTACATTTGTTATTTTAACTGAACAATATACAACTGGAAGTTGTACAGTTTCAGCTAAAAAGTTATTAGATATATGTCGATATTTACCAGAAAAAGCTTACATAAAAATTTCTTTAATAAATAGTAGAATACTGGTATATTCTGGACAGAGTAAATTTTATCTTTCTACATTACCAGTAAGTAGTTTTCCAAATTTGGATAATTGGAAAACCCAAATGGAATTTTCTCTCCAAGCTAAAATAATGAAACATCTTCTTGAATCCACGTATTTTTCTATGTCATATCAAGATGTTAGGTATTATTTAAATGGTTTATTATTTGAAACTAAAGATAATTTATTATCTTGCGTAGCTACTGATGGACATCGAATGGCTATTTGTAGAATGGAAATAATTCAAATTATACCTAAATATTCCGTTATTTTACCACGCAAATGTATTATTGAATTTTTACGTTTACTCAAAGAAAATGACTTTTTACTTAAAATTCAAATAGGAAATAATAATATTAGAATATATATAAGCGATTATATTTTTACTTCACGATTAATTGATGGAAATTTTCCAAATTATACCCACGTATTACAGAAAAATTATAATAAAATTATCGTAATTAATCGTGAAATATTAAAAAAATCATTTTCAAGAATATCCATTTTATGTAACCATAAATTAAATGAAGTGCATCTTCATATTAAAAATAATGAGCTTAAAATCACCACGAGTAATTGGTCCCATGAAGAAGCAGAAGAAATATTACCAATATCTTATGATGGTGATGATATACAAATTAATTTGAATATCAATTATATACTTGAAGTTTTATGTGTATTAAAATGTGATACAATTAAATTGTCACTATTAGATTCAATATCTAGTATTCAAATTAATGATATTACTAATGATTCTTGTGTTTATCTAATAATGCCCATTAAGTCCTAATTAAAATTTAATTTAGTTTTTAAATAAGATATATTTTATTAATAATAAATATTAAAGGTAAATGTCTTGATGACAAAAATTTATAATTCCTCCTGTATAAAAGTTCTCAAAGGACTAGAAGCAGTACGAAAACGTCCCGGTATGTATATTGGCAATACTGAGGATGGTACGGGTTTGCATCATATGGTATTTGAAGCAGTAGATAATGCTATAGATGAAGCACTAGCTGGTTATTGTAAAGAAATTAGAGTAACTATACATTCAGATAATTCAGTTTCAGTACAAGATGATGGTAGAGGAATACCTACTGATCTTCATCAGGAAGAAGGAATCTCTGCAGCAGAAGTCATTATGACTGTATTACACGCCGGCGGAAAATTTGATGAAAATTCTTATAAAGAGTCTGGAGGACTTCATGGAGTTGGAATTTCCGTTGTAAATGCATTATCAGCTAAATTAGAATTAACTATTTATCGCGAAGGAAAAATTTTCCATCAAGTTTACTTACATGGTAATCCTCAAACACCCATAAGAGTTGTTGGTAATACTAAAAAAACTGGTACCACTGTACATTTTTGGCCTAGTTACGAAACTTTTAGTAATATTGTTACTTTTAACTATGATTGGTTAGAAAAAAGATTACGGGAATTATCATTCTTAAATTCAAATCTTTCTATTTCTCTTGAAGATCAAAGAATTCAAAAAATTTCTTATTACCATTATAATGGTGGAATTATAGCTTTTATTGAATATTTGAATAAGGATAAAAATCCTGTTCATCCCAAAATATTTTATTTTTCTTCGGAAAAAAATCGTATTCATGTAGAAATATCCTTACAATGGAATAATAGTTTTAAAGAAAAAATTTATTGTTTTACTAATAATATTCCTCAAAAAGACGGAGGTACTCATTTAGCAGGGTTTCGTGCTGCTATGACTCGTACGTTACATGTTTATATGGATAAAGAAGGATATCTAAAAAAAAATAAAATCTCTATTATAGGAGATGATGTTAGAGAAGGTTTAGTAGCTATTGTTTCAGTTAGGCTTCCTGAACCAAAGTTTTCTTCACAAACAAAAGAAAAATTGGTTTCTTCTGAAGTTAAAGCGATTGTTGAGTCCTTAACTTATGAATTTTTTTATGATTTTCTTATGGAAAATCCCCATGATGCAAAAATTATAGTAAATAAAGTATTAGAAACCGCACGGGTACGAGAGGCTGCAAAACGTGTACGTGATATGACACGTAAAAAAGTAATAGTGGATTCAGTTGGTCTTCCAGGAAAATTAGCGGATTGTCAAGAACGTAACCCTAAAAAATCAGAACTTTATTTAGTAGAAGGAGATTCAGCTGGCGGATCTGCAAAACAAGGACGTAATCGTTTATATCAAGCAATTTTACCTTTAAAAGGTAAAATTATTAATGTAGAAAAAATCACATTTGAAAAAATGCTTTCTTCGCAAGAAATAATCTCTTTAATTACAGTACTCGGATGTGGAATAGGCCCTGAAGATTATGATCTTAGTAAATTACGATATAATCGAATTATTATTATGACTGATGCTGATGTTGATGGAGCACATATCAGAACCTTATTACTAACTTTTTTTTACCGACAATTACCGGAATTAATTGAACATGGTCATCTTTATATTGCTCAACCTCCTCTTTACAGAGTAAAAAAAGGCAAAAGCGAACAATATATAAAAGATGAATTATCTTTAGAAGAGTATCAAATAAATCATGCATTAAAGGGAGCAGTATTACATACTGATATTGGATCTTCTATAATGGGTAATCAATTAAAGAAATTAATTATAGAATATATTAATCTTCAAAAATTCATCAGTTCATTAGAAACCAGTTTTCCTAGAATTTTATTTAATACATTAATTTATTATCCAAGTTTAAATACATTATATAATAAACAAAAAGTACAGGATTGGATGTATGGATTACTTAATAAACTGAATAGAAAAGAATCTTATGGTATTTCCTATACGGGAAAAATCACTAAAAATAGTGAATTTAATGAATTAATTTTACAGGCATGTTTATATGGTAAAAATGTAGATTTTATTATAAATAATGAGTTCATTTATAGTAATAAATATAAAAAAATTTGTTGTTTTGGAGAAAAAGTAAGAGAATTAATAAAAGTTCAAGGTATTGTAGAATTGGGTAATCAAAAAAAATCTATTGTTAATTTTGATGAAGCGTTTAATTGGCTAATGAAAGAATCAAGACGAGGTTTAGCTATTCAACGTTATAAAGGATTAGGAGAAATGAATCCAAGACAATTATGGGATACAACAATGAATCCCATGAATCGTCGCTTATTACGTGTTACAATAAAAGATGCTATAAGTGCAAATAAATTATTTTCTACTTTAATGGGAGATGAAGTAGAATGTCGTCGTCTTTTTATAGAACAAAACGCTATGAAAGCTATTAATATAGATATATAAAGAATATTATTGAAGATTTCTCAAGATGGGAAATAAAATTACATCACGTATGTTGGTATTGTTAGTAAGAATCATTATTAAACGATCAATACCAATTCCTAATCCTGCGGTCGGGGGTAAACCATATTCTAATGCCATCAAATATTCTGCATCATATTTATGATAGAGGCTTTCATCTTTAGAATTCTGTTGTTGTAAAAATCTTTTCTTTTGTTCTTCTACATCATTTAATTCCGAAAAACCATTCGCTATCTCATAACCATTAATAAATAATTCAAATCTATCTGCAATAAAAGGATTTATTTCATTAGTACGAGCTAATGGTGATATTTCTATTGGATATTGCGTAATAAAAGTGGGGTAGATTAAATTATTTTCAATTTTTTTTTCAAAAATTTCATTTAAAATACGTCCATGTCCCCAATTTTCTTGAATTTTCAGACCTAATAACTTTGCATAATAAATAGTTTGATTAGGATCTTCCAAATCTTTAATATCAATACTCAATTCAGATATGTATTTACAAATAGCTTCTTTCATAGTCATTTTTATAAATGGTTTTTGAAAATCAAAAGTATATTGTCCATATTTTATATATGGAGATTTAAAAATATCGACAATTAAAGTATTTAAGAGTTTTTCTGTAAAAACCATTAGATCTTTATAATCAGCATATGCTATATATAATTCCATCATAGTAAACTCCGGATTATGTTGTGGTGATAATCCTTCATTTCTAAAATTACGATTAATTTCGAATATTTTTTCAAAACCACCTACTACTAAACGTTTTAAATAAAGTTCCGGAGCTATACGTAAATATAAATTTAAATTCAATGCATTGTGATGTGTAATAAAAGGTTTTGCATTTCCTCCTCCTGGTATAGGTTGCATCATCGGAGTTTCTACTTCTAAAAAATTTTGTTCTATCATGAATTTACGAATTTTGGATATTACTTGAGAACGTAATATAAAAGTATTACGTGAGTGATTATTAACAATTAGATCTAGATATCTTTGACGATAACAGATTTCTTTATCTGCTAGTTTATGAAATTTTTCAGGTAAAGGACGAAGTGCTTTAGTTAATAACTGAAGTTTATGACAATATATTGTTAGTTCGTTAGTTTTAGTTTTAAATAATTTTCCATGTACACCAATAATATCTCCTAGATCAAATTTCTTATAATTACATGATTTTCGATTATTTGCATATAACTGAATTTTACCTCCTGCATCTTGTAAAGTTATAAAAACTGATTTACCCATAATACGACGTGCTAATATACGACCTGCAACACTAATAATATTATTTAATTGTTCTAATTGATCATTATCTTTGTCATCAAATTCAATATGCAATTGATTAGAAGTATAATTTCTTTTAAAATTATTTGGATATGCAATACCTTCTTGACGTAATTTCTTTAATTTTTCTTTTCTGATGTCGCGTTCGGTTTGTATATTACCAAATAGATTATTTTCTATATCAGTAGAATTTGATTTATACATTTTAAATCCTTATTTTAAAATCCTGCATTTAAACTTGCCTTAATAAATATATCTAATTCACCATTTAAAATATCTTGTATATCATGGCTTTCTACTCCAGTGCGTAAATCTTTAATGAGAGAACTATCCAGTATATAAGAACGTATTTGTCTTCCCCATCCAATATCCGATTTATTTTCTTCAATTACTTGTTTTTCCGCATTCTTTTTTTTTATTTTTAAGTCATATAATTTAGCTTTCATTTGTTTTAATGCTTGATCTTTATTTCTATGTTGTGATCGTTCATTTTGACATTGAGTAACCACTCCTGTTGGTAAATGAGTAATGCGTACTGCAGATTCAGTACGATTCACATGTTGTCCACCTGCTCCTGATGCACGATAAACATCAATCCTTAAATCTCCTGCATTTATTTTAATTTCAATGTTATCCTTTAGTTCGGGATATACGAAAACTGAACTAAACGAAGTATGTCTTTTCCCGGTAGAGTCAAACGGACTCTTACGTACTAGACGATGAATTCCAGTCTCTGTTCGTAACCAACCAAAAGCATATTGACCTAAAATTTGTAAAGTTACTGATTTAATACCCGCTATATCTCCTACAGTTTCAGAAATTATTTTGGTTTTAAATCCTTTCTTTTCAGCCCATCGTAAATACATACGCATTAATACATTTGCCCAATCTTGAGCTTCGGTTCCACCCGAACCGGCTTGAATATCAATATAGCAATTAGCATAATCGTTTGGTTTGCAAAACATAGTACTAAATTCTAATTGTACTATTTTTTCTTCGATGATATTCATATCACGAATAATTTCATTTAATAGAGCATTATCTTTATCATCTAAAATATCTAGCAAACCTGAAAGATTTATTATTTCAATATATAATTCATCAAAATTTTCTATTTTACTTTCTATGAAAACACGTTCTTTATTTAATGATTGTGCATAGTTGATCTCTTTCCATACCGAGGTTTTTTCTAATTCTTTATTAAGATTTATCAACTTGATTTTATCATCATCATATTTTATATTTTGTTTGAGCATCTTCGCTCGAGTTATAATATTTTGAATTCTATGTTTTAAACAATGAATATCTAACATAATATAAAGTGTATAAAAATAAGAGTAATTATAAATAACTATAAAATTCTTTCCTTAATAAAACAATAATTGATAATTATAACTGATAATAATTTTTATAAATTAAATCTTTTTCATGTAAAAAGAGATATTTACTTATGAATTATTTAGTTTTTCCTTCTTTAGCTCCAATAGAATCAAAATTGTTACCTTTAACACTAATATCATTAGAAAAATGGTGTATGGTAACTATTAGGGGGGTTGATACTTTTAGTTATATTCAACAACAAATAACCTTTGACATAACTAAATTAAAATTAAACCAACATTGTCACACTGCGCATTGTAATGCTAAAGGAAAGATGTTGAGTAATCTACTTTTATTTCATTATAATGATGGTTTAGCTTGGATAATACGACAATCAATGCAATCAATACAACTTGAGGCATTAAGAAAATATTCTATTTTTTCAAATGTAATTATCTCTCCTAATCCGAGTAAAATATTAATAGGTATAGCTGGATTTCAAGCACGTAAATTATTATCAAATTTATTTAACCCACTTCCTTCTATAAGATCTCCGGTTGTATATTATAAAAATATGGTTTTATTATGGTTAAAGAATCCATCAGAACGCTTTATTATTATAAGTAATATTATGATTATAAAACAAATACAAGAGCAATTATCTAAATATTGCCAAATCAATAATAGTATACAATGGATGTCATTAGATATAGAATCGGGGATTCCAATTATTGATGAAATGAATTGTTGTAAATTTCTCCCCCAAGCTGCTAACATGGACCTTCTTGGAGCTATTGATTTTAATAAAGGATGTTATTTAGGACAAGAAATGATAGCCCGTGCTAAATTTCGGGGAATAAATAAATATGCTCTTTATTGGTTAATCGGAAAATTCACAAAAATTCCTCAAAATACACATATAGATCTAATTATATCAAATGATAACAATCATTGTACATATTCTGCCCATATACTAGCTCTTTGTCGCATGAGAAATAATGAGGTTTGGATTCAAGCAATCATAAAAAATGATCTTCCATATGATGCTATTTTTCGCATAGATGGTGATGATGATAGTTACTTTTATATTAGTCGAATATATTATTAATGATAAAATTATTCTTTAAATTTAAACGCTTCATAACTGTTATCTAAAAAAAAAAATTTAATTTTTTTTTAGGGTTTTAATACCAGAACTTGTAGCAATCAAAGCAATATCTGCACTACGAATTGTAAATAATCCTACAGTGACTACTCCAACAATCATACTAAGTTTTTTTTCTATTTCAATGGGTTCAATTAAAGATGCATTATATATATCAATAATTATGTTACCGTTTTCAGTGATTACACCATTTCTATATTTTGGTAATGCTCCTAATTTTACTATTTGACGAGCAACATATGCTCGTGCCATAGGTATGACTTCCAATGGTATTGGAGAATTTTTTCCTAATATTCTTACATATTTTGATTCATCAGCAATACAAATAAACTTTTTTGATATTGCAGCAATAACTTTCTCTTGAGTTAAAGCACCTCCTTTTCCTTTAATCATTTGTAATCTATCATTTATTTCATCAGCACTATCTATATATAAAGGTAGTAAGTCTATATTATTAGAGTCAATAACTTGAAGCCCACATCTTTTTAATTTAAAATAAGTTTCTCGTGAACTAGATACTGCACCTTTTATTTTAAATTTAATGGTCTCTAGCATATCAATAAAATTATTTACAGTACTTCCAGATCCTACACCAATGATTGAATCTGGTTGTATATATTGTAGAGCTGCTATTGCTGCATTTTTTTTTAAATCATTATTCATCAATATATTCCATTTTATTTATAATATTTATTAAGAGCTTCTTGAAATTGTTCAAGTAAATCCCAGTACACATCTTGTAAATCATGACCTTTACTCCACCATCGAACGATTAAATTTAAAGAAGATACTCCTATTTCATGTAGTCTTATAGTTATTTCACGTTCTTTTATAATACGTTCATCTGCATACACTATATCATGTATAATTTTTTTTAAAGTATTAATATTTGCATTAGGAGCAACTTTAAGTATGATTTCGTTACGACGTATAGGTTCACGAGAATAATTAATAATATTGCCGGCAATCACTTTACCATTAGGGATAACTATTGTTTTTCCATCAGCAGAAAGGAGTGTAGTTGAAAAAATCTGAATTTGTTGAACTATACCAGTAATACCACCTAGATCAACGAATTCACCTACCCGTAAGGGTCTAAATATTACAAGTAATACTCCAGCTGCTAGATTTGAAAGAGATCCTTGTAATGCTAAACCCACAGCTAAACCTGCGGCACCTAAAACGGCAATAATAGATGCTGTCTGCACCCCAACACGATTTAGTGCGGCAGTAACTGAAAAAGTGATAATACTATATCGTAACAGCATAGATAAAAAGTCTGCTACAGTAATATCTAAATGTCTTGCTAAAAATATTTTGTTTATATATTTTGCAATATAATTAGCAATTATCATACCAATACATATAATTGTTATAGCAGATATAATATTTATTATATAACTCAATAATAATGAATGATTCAGTAGCATCCAATTAGCTGCATTTTTTATAAATGTAATTATATTCTTGACTATTTCCATATAATTTATAAAATTATATTTATTTAAAATAAATCAATAGCGTTTAATTGTATAAAAATTTCTTCTAAACGTTCACACATACTTAACTGACCTGCTCGTAACCAATTTCTTGGATCATAAAATTTTTTATTTGGTTTATAAGTTCCTTCCGGATTTCCTAATTGACTATGTAAATATGCGGCATTATGTTGGTAATATTTCAAAACTCCATTCCAAGTGGCCCATTGTAGATCAGTATCAAAGTTGATTTTAACTACACCATAATTTATAGATTCTTTAATTTCCTTAAAAGTACAACCAGAACCTCCATGAAAAACAAAATATAATGGATTATATGGTAAATTATGTTTCTTACTTATAAAGTTTTGAGAACTTTTCAGTATAATTGGCATTAATTTTACATTTCCTGGCTTATAAACTCCATGTACATTACCAAAAGAAGCTGCTATTATAAATTGGGAACTAATAGAATTAAGTTGTTCGTAACAATAATTAACATCTTCTGGTTGGGTATATAATAAGGTATTATCTAAATGCACATTATTTACTCCATCTTCTTCACCACCAGTACAACCTAATTCTACTTCTATAGTCATACCTATTTTTGACATAATAGATAGATAATAACAACTCATCGAAATATTTTCTTTCAGAGGTTCTTGAGAAAGATCCAGCATATGAGAAGAAAATAGAGGTTTACCCGTTGCTTCAAAGTTTTCTTGTCCTACTTTTAATAAACCATCTAACCATGGAAGAAGATTTTTTGAGCAGTGATCTGTATGTAATATTACTGGAACTCCATAATACTTAGCCATTTGATGTACATGTTTCGCACCAGATATTGCACCTAAAATTGCTGCTTTATGTAATTGATTATTTGGAGATTTATCAAATCCTCTACCTGCAATAAAAGAAGCACCACTATAAGAAAATTGAATTATTACAGGAGATTTAACTTTTGCAGCTGTTTCCAGAACCGCATTAATAGAATCCGTTCCAATACAATTTACTGCTGGTAAAGCAAATTTTTTTTGTTTTGCGAAGTTAAATAAAAGGTTTATTTCATTACCTGTAATTACTCCAGGTTTTATAAAATCCAAAATATTTGACATATGTTAAAAACATCCTCTTATAATAAATTATCATTGGTAAGATTAAGATGATGTTGTTGTGCACGTTCTTTTAGTATAATTATCGATGGTAATTCTTTACCTTCAACAAAAGATAAAAAAGCTGCTCCACCGGTAGATAAATACGATATTTTATTTATTAAACCAAAAAGCTCTATAGCAGCAATAGTATCACCTCCACCAACAATAGAAAAGATATTATTATTTGCAATGGCCTTTGCAATAGTTTCAGTTCCTTTTCTAAAATTAGGAAATTCAAAAACACCAACTGGTCCATTCCAAATTACAGTTTTAGCTTTTTTCAGTGAATTTTCCATTAATTGGATTGTAGCATCTCCAAAATCCATAATTTCTTCATCGTCTTCTATATCTGAAATCTTTTTTACGATGGCTCCCGCAGTTTCAGTGAATTCTTTACCTACACGAACATCTACAGGTGTAAGAATATTATAGGTATCTCGTAGTATTTTTGCTGCTTCTATAAAATTAGGTTCATAAAGAGATTGACCAACTTTATTATCAATTGCTAAAAAAGTATTAGCTATTCCACCACCTACAATTACTTTATCTGCCACTTTAGCAAGAGAAGTTAAAATATCAAATTTTGTCGATACCTTAGAACCTCCTAATACTGCAATCATAGGTCTTTTGGGTTTTTTTATGGCTTGAGTTAAAGCATTTAACTCTGCAACTAAAAGTGGTCCTGCACAAGCTATAGGAGCGAATTTACTTACTCCATATGTTGAAGCATGAGTACGATGACATGTAGCAAAAGCATCCATGACAAAAATATCGCATAATGCTGCATATTTTTTAGCTAATTGTGAGTCGTTTTTTTTTTCCCCTTTATTAAATCTAACATTTTCTAGTAGAACTATTTCATCTTTTGTAAAATTTAATCCCTCAAGATAATTGGATTCAAAACGAATGGAACCAATGTACTTTTTTAAAATATTTGCTATAGGTAAAAGAGAAAAATCTGCATTATATTCTCCTTCCATCGGTCTTCCTAAATGAGAAAGAATCATAATAAATGCACCTTTTTTCCTTGCTAAATTAATTGTAGGTAAAATAGCAAGAATACGCGCATCCGATGTTACAATACCATTTATCATTGGAACATTTAAATCTACTCTGATAAGAACTCTTTTATTTGCTAAGTTTAAATCACTCATCTTAATTATAGACATAATGTATCCTTTAATACATTTGGTGTATTTTATGAAAATTAATAATTTATTAGTAAAATATTATTGCATGATTTCAGTAATAAGTTTTTTATATTTTTATACTAAAATAGTACTATTATTACAGAATTAATTAATAATAAGATTCTAAGTATTAATAATAATTTACAATTATTATTGTTTTTAAATTAAAAGTTTTTTTACTTTACTTACAATATTTTCTACGTTAAAACCAAAGTGATTAAAAATTTGTTTAGCTGGACCGGATTTTCCAAAAGTATGCATACCTATAATAGTTCCATTACTACCAACATATTTATACCAAAAATCTGCAATCCCGGCCTCAATGGCAACACGTAACTTAACTTTATTAGGTAAAACGCTTTCTCGATATGCATGATCCTGTTGATCAAATACATCTGTACAAGGCATTGAAACTACACGTACTAAATATCCTTCAGAATTTAATTTTTCATAAGCCATACTAGCTAATTCTACTTCTGAACCAGTTGCAATTATAATGACTTGCGGTTTGTGAATAGAAGTTTTTAAAATATATGCACCACGCACAATATTATTTAATTGATCATTAGATCGATGTTGATTTTTAATAATTTGACGAGATAATATTAAAGCTGTAGGACCAGTATTACGTTCAATGGCACATTTCCATGCTATAGTAGTTTCTACCGAATCACAAGGACGCCATGTACTGAGATTTGGAGTCAAACGTAAACTAGCTAATTGTTCTACTGGTTGATGAGTGGGTCCATCTTCACCAATTCCAATTGAATCATGAGTATAAATAAAAATTTGATGGATTTTCATTAACGCTGCCATTCGTATTGCATTACGTGCATATTCTGCAAATATTAAAAATGTAGCAGTATAAGGTAAAAATTTACCATATAAAGCTATGCCATTCGCAATAGCTGTCATACCGAATTCTCGTACTCCATAATGGATATAATTTCCTTGAGGATTCTCGTAAAGGCATTTAGAACCTGACCAAGTACTAAGATTACTAGGTGTTAAGTCTGCTGAACCTCCTAACAATTCAGGTAATCTATTCCCAAAAAATTCTAAACAATTTTGTGATGCTTTACGAGTAGATATGTTTAAAAAATTTTTTTGTATAGATTTTATAAATAATTTTATTTCCATATTAAGATGTTTGGGAATTATTTTCAATTGTCTACGTATCAATTCTTTTGCTAATTTAGGAAATGCGCGTTTATATGCTATAAATTTATTATTCCAATGGGATTCTTTTTGCTTTCCTATTTCTCTAGCATCCCATTGTGAGTAAATTTCTTGAGGGATGAAAAAAGGTAAATAATTCCACTTTAATTTTTTACGTGTTGCTATTATTTCCTCTTTTCCTAAAGGAGCACCATGAATTTCAGATTTTCCTGACTTATTTGGAGAACCAAAGCCAATAATAGTTTTACAGATTAGAAGAGATGGTTTAAGAAGATTTTTTTTGGCTTCAGTTATAGCTCTATTAATGGATTCCGCATTATGACCATCTATATCGCTAATAACATGCCATCCATAAGATTCAAAACGTTTTTCTGTATCATCAGTTAACCATTTATCTGTATTTCCATCAATAGAAATACCATTATTATCATAAAATGTAATTAATTTTCCTAGTTTTAAAGTACCTGCAAGAGAACATACTTCGTGTGAAATACCTTCCATGATACAACCATCTCCTATAAAAACATAAGTATAATGATCAATTAGAAGATGTTCCGGTCGGTTAAATTGTGCGGCTAAAGTACGTTCACCTATAGCCATTCCTACTGCATTAGCTAGACCTTGACCAAGAGGACCAGTTGTAGTTTCTACACCCGAGGTTTGACCAAATTCGGGATGACCCGGCGTTTTTGAGTTGAATTTTCTAAAATTTTTTATTTCATTTATAGGTAAATCATATCCAGTCAAATGTAGAAGACTATAAAGTAATATAGATCCATGGCCATTGGATAATATAAAACGATCTCGATTCATCCATGTTGGATTAATCGGATTATGATTTAGATGATTACGCCATAATACTTCAGCAATATCTGCCATTCCCAGAGGCATGCCTGGATGACCAGACTGTGCTTGTTCTATAGCATCTATACTCAAAACACGAATAACATTTGCTAGATCTTTACTGGAAAATTTTTTTTTCATACCATTTTCAGAAAAATTTTTTATAAAAAAATTATATACTAAGTATATAGTCTCTGCATTACATATAATTTATACTTTATTTTAATACCTTATACAAAAAATTTATCTTTCAAAATAAATAAAAATTTTAAAAGAAGATGGATAATCAATTATTTTTAAAAAAAAAATATGAAGTGAATACTTTTACATGTCGTCATAGAAAATTAACTAAAAATCAAGAAAATGCTTTAAATTATTACGAATCATTCATTGGAATCCATTATCAAGAAAAATTAATAAATTTTAAAAATATTTTTAATAATGAACATCCAGTAGTTTTAGAAATAGGTTTTGGAATTGGACATTCTTTAATAGCACAATCAATAAATTATCCACATTTAAATTTTATTGGGATTGAAGTTTATCTTCCAGGAATAGCATCTTGTTTAAATTTAGCTATAAAATTAAAAGTAAACAATTTACGTATAATTTATTATAATGCTATAAAAGTGCTAAATTTTATGATTCCAGATAGGTCCTTATTGAAGGTCCAACTTTTTTTTCCGGATCCATGGCCAAAAAAAAAACATCATAAACGTCGTATGGTAAAGATAGATTTTGCCCAATTAATACTCAAAAAGTTGAATTTGAATGGATATTTTCATATAGCAACTGACTCATCTTCTTATGCGCATGAAATAGTTTCAATTATGAATAATATTACTGGTTTCCATCGAATCTTTTATGATTCTATTAATTTAATATTAATGCGTCCTAATACAAAATTTGAGCAAAAAGCAAAAAAATCCGGTGGTATTATTCAAGATCTAATTTATAAAAAGATCGAGATTAATTTCTAATATTTTAAAGTATTATACAAATTGCCACATGATTGGAAATAAATTCCAACATAAATAATTTATTAGGTAAATAATTATTACTAGAATAAGAGGAGAAAAATCAATTTCCCAAACTACTGGAATAATAGTTCGAATAGGATTTAGAACAGATTCAGATAATTCCTCTAATACTGCATCTATAGGATAATAATCATCAAGTATCCATCTTCTGAATAAATTCAATGTAATTACTTCTATAATCAAAAGTCCAATAGATTTTGAAAATGTTATTAATCCAATAATTATAAGGTTCATTATAGAAGCATAACTTAGAAATGGTAAGAGTCCTTCCTGAATAAATACAACTAATGGAAACTTTAAAGTACTTAATAAGAAGGCTATTATTATAAGAGCAGAAGTTTTTATAAAATTATTTTTATATCCGGATGTATACCGTAAGAATTCAATAACCGGATCTGTAATTTTTATAATAGTTTCTACAAAAGCATTTTCATAATTATAATTTATTATGTGTAACCAACTACGTAATAATAATACCATTATATATAAATGAATGATTATTTTAATGTGGAAATATAATGTAGACATAAACATAATTTTTATTCTTACTGATATTAAGTTAAGTGGAAATAATAAATAAAATTATTTATATTAACAATAACGTAATTTCATTAATTTTTCATTTAATCTCTTTCTATATGTAACAAACAACTCTCTAAAATTATAACTGCAGCAAGTGAATCTATATGATTTTTATCTAAACCCCGATAACCACACTGAGCAAATAATTTATTTTTTGCTTCAACTGTAGTCAAACGTTCATCATATAATTTAACTGGAATAGCAAAAAAATTATAGATTTTTTTTGCAAAAATCCGAGTTTTTATAGTTAATAATTGTTCTGAACCATCCATATTGATTGGTAATCCAACAATAATTTTATCTGGAGACCATTCGGATATAATTTTTTTAATTTTCATCCAATCGGGTATTCCTTTCTTTACTTTAATTGATGGCGATAAAGGAGTAGCAGTTCGAGTTAAGGTTTGACCTACTGCAACACCAATATATCGAGTTCCAAAATCAAAAGCCAATAACATTTTTGACATTAGAGAGTTAATTCCAAATTAATTCAGACGTTTTTCTATCATATTCATTATTCTATCAGTAATACTAATAGTTTTTTCTCTTTCAATTTCTTGTACACAAGTTGGGCTAGTAATATTTATTTCAGTCAGTTTATCACCAATGATATCTAATCCTACAAATAATAATCCTTTTTCTTGAAGAATAGGACTAATCCTGTTAGCGATCTCCCTATCTTTTACGGATAAAGGTTGAACCTTTCCATGACCTCCTGCTGCTAAATTACCACGTGTTTCTCCTGATCGAGGTATTCTTGCTAAACAGTAAGGAATGATTTCTCCATCTATTATTAAGACACGTTTATCTCCTTGGTTAATTTCAGGAATAAAAACTTGTGCCATACAAAAACGTTTACCATAATTTGTAACCGTTTCAATTATAACAAAAATATTGGGATCATGTTCTTTAATTCTAAAAATTGAAAAACCACCCATCTGATCTAATGGTTTTAAAATAATATCCCTATGTTGACGTAAAAAATTGTAAATTTGTTGTATATTTTTAGTAATTAAAGAATCAGCAATTATTTCAGGAAAGTAAGTAATGAATATTTTTTCATTGTAATCACGTAAGCTTTGTGGCTTGTTTATAATGAGAGTACCTTTTTTTTCAGCACATTCTAAAATATAAGTCGAATATATAAATTCCATATTTACTGGAGGATCTTTTCTCATAAAAATTACATTTAATTCATCTAGTTTAATAACTAGTTCATTTTCTAAGTAATACCAAGGATTTTTATCTTTTTCAATGTGCAATTTTTTAGCCCGTGCAAATGCTATTTCATTATACAAATATAAATCTTTTATTTCCATGTAGAATACTTCATAATTACGTTTTTGAGCTTCTAATATAATAGCTATGCTACTATCTTTAGTAAGATTTAATGTATTAATAGGATCCATTATCATACCTAATTTTATCATATTTTTTTTTTCCTTCATCCAAACTAATTGAAATACCCATAATGACTTTGCAATAAAGCTATTGCTGCGAGAGTAGCCGTTTATGTACGTAATATACGTGGTCCAATAGAAACGTTAATGAATCCTTCAAGATTTACCATATTTTTTTTCATCTTGAGATATTCCGGATTCTGGTCCGATAAGTATACGTAATCTTTTTATGTTAAATGGTAACATTTTTATTTTGATAGTTTTCTCATTCTGACAAAAATGAATCTTAAAAGAACTGGTAGTTTCTTTACACCACGATTCTAGTGTCATTAGATCTCGGATTTTAGGAATATAATTTATCCCACATTGTTCACATGCTGCAATAACGATCTTTTTCCAATGTTTTTTTTTTTTAATCATTTCTAGATTAGTAAGTTTTACTTTACAACGTTTAGAAAATAAAGGAGTAATAACATTAACTCCTAATTCTACTGCTTTTTGGAGAGAAAATTTCATTTTTTCACTACACGAAATCACTTGTCCCAAATGTAGATAGAGAGGAGATTCACTATTTTGTTCTTTAACCGTGAGAATTTTAATTTGGATTTTTTTATAATCTAAAGATAGAATTTGTGCCGGAAAAATAATATTTTTTCCATTAAATAATTGAATTTGAGAATTATGCTTAATTCTTAATACATGAGTAAGATAATGGTTTATTTTTTTGTTTAAAATAACTTCTTCATTATTTTTAAAATCATAAGGATAATAAATTCGAGCGATATTCATTTTTTTTCTATATACTCTTATATTCTCTTAACATGCTAACTTTATCTGTTTTCTCCCAAGGAAACTGAGATCGTCCAAAGTGTCCATAAGTGGCGGTTTCTTGATATATAGGATGTAATAAATCTAACATACGAATTATTCCATAAGGACGAAGATCAAAAAAATGTCGGATTAAGGATATTAATTGCTGGTTGGTTTTTTTTCCAGTTCCAAAAGTTTCGACCATAATAGATGTTGGTTCTGCAATTCCTATAGCATATGAAATTTGAATTTCACATCGATCAGCTAATCCCGCAGCCACAATATTTTTTGCAACATAACGAGCAGCGTAAGAGGCCGATCTATCAACTTTAGAAGGATCTTTTCCAGAAAATGCTCCACCTCCATGACGTGCCATTCCTCCATAAGTATCTACAATTATTTTTCTCCCAGTTAGACCACAGTCCCCCATTGGTCCACCAATGACAAATCTTCCAGTAGGATTAATAAAATATTTAGTATATTTATTTAACCATTTTGAAGGAAATACCGGTTTAATAATTTCCTCTATTACAGCTTCTCGTAGTTGATTTGGTGTAATTTCTTCACTATGTTGTGTTGATAATACAACACTATCTAATCCAATAATTTTCCAATCATTATACCTAAAAGTAACTTGAGTTTTAGCATCTGGTCTCAACCATGGGAGTATATATTTCTTGCGTACTTCAGATTGACGTTTCATTAACCAATGTGCATACATTAATGGAGCTGGCATAAAAACTTCAGTCTCATTAGTTGCATATCCAAACATTAATCCTTGATCTCCAGCTCCTTGTTCTAATAAAGTAGGTCGATCAATACCTTTTTTAATGTCTGGAGATTGCTTACCAATAGTATTGAGAACGGCACATGAATTTGCATCAAAACCCATATTTGAATGAATATAGCCAATATTTTTTATTGTATTACGTACGACATTTTCAATATCAACCCATGCTGTGGTGCTAATTTCTCCACCAACTAAAACCATACCAGTTTTAATGAAAGTTTCACAGGCAACACGTGCATTTAAATCTTTTTCTAATAGAGAATCCAATATAGCATCAGATATTTGATCAGCAATTTTATCAGGATGTCCTTCTGACACCGATTCAGAAGTAAAAAGATATTCAGCCATTTTTTTATTTATCCTTAAAATGTAATTGGGAATATAAAGTACTTATATACTCATTCAAATAATGTTGTTAATTTTTTTTATTTCCCCCTTGATGATATCAAAAATAGCCCCACTTAACTCTAATATTATCTAAATTAATTAACTAATACAATTAAACAGAATGGTACTTGTTTGCATGATCAATTTAAATACAAATTAATTACTTAAAAAAAAACAATATTAAAGAACAATTTTAATAATGGAGACGTTTCGATGGGTAAAATTATTGGTATTGATTTAGGCACTACCAACTCTTGTGTTGCTGTTATGGATGGTAATAAACCTAGAGTATTGGAAAATGCTGAAGGTGATCGGACTACTCCTTCAATTATTGCTTTTACAGAGGATGAAGAAACCTTAGTAGGTCAACCTGCTAAACGCCAAGCTGTGACCAATCCACAGAATACGCTTTTTGCCATCAAACGCCTAATTGGCCGTCGGTTTAAAGATGATGAAGTTCAACGTGATGTAAAGCTTATGCCTTATAAGATCATAGCAGCTGACAATGGTGATGCTTGGCTAGAAGTTAAAGGAAAAAAAATTGCACCACCACAAATATCAGCTGAAGTTTTAAAAAAAATGAAGAAAACAGCAGAAGATTATCTGGGCGAATCAATTAATGAAGCGGTTATAACTGTACCAGCATATTTTAATGATGCTCAGCGTCAAGCTACTAAAGATGCAGGTCGTATTGCCGGTTTAGATGTCAAACGTATAATCAATGAACCAACTGCTGCTGCATTAGCATATGGTCTGGATAAAAGTAAAGGAAATCGTATTATTGCTGTTTATGATTTAGGAGGGGGTACTTTTGATATTTCTATCATAGAAATAGATGAGGTTGATGGAGAAAAAACGTTTGAAGTTTTAGCTACTAATGGTGATACTCACCTGGGTGGGGAAGACTTTGATAATCGTCTAATTAATTATTTAGTAACCGAGTTTAAAAAAGATCAAGGAATTGACTTACGTAATGATCCTTTAGCTATGCAAAGATTAAAAGAAGCGGCAGAAAAAGCTAAAATAGAACTATCATCCGCGCAACAAACTGATGTAAATTTGCCTTATATAACAGCAGATGCACGTGGTCCTAAACATTTAAATATTAAAGTCACTCGTGCGAAATTAGAATCATTAGTTGAAGATTTAGTTAATCGTTCACTTGAGCCTTTAAAAATTGCACTAAAAGATGCTGGATTATCTGTATCTAAGATAAATGATGTAATATTAGTTGGTGGACAAACACGTATGCCAATGGTTCAAGCAAAAGTAGCATCTTTCTTTGGTAAAGAACCTCGTAAGGATGTTAATCCGGACGAAGCAGTGGCGGTTGGAGCAGCAGTTCAAGGAGGAGTTTTAGCTGGAGATGTAAAAGATGTATTATTACTAGATGTGACTCCATTATCATTAGGTATTGAAACCATGGGAGGTGTTATGACTCCGCTAATTAAAAAAAATACCACCATTCCTACGAAACATAGTCAAGTTTTTTCAACAGCCGAGGATAATCAATTTGCAGTAACCATTCATGTTTTACAAGGAGAACGTAAACGTGCCGCGGATAATAAATCATTAGGTCAATTTAATTTAGATGGTATAGATCCTGCACCTCGCGGTTTACCTCAAATTGAAGTTACTTTTGATATTGATGCAGATGGAATTTTACACGTATCAGCCAGAGATAAAAAAAGTGGTAAAGAACAAAAAATTACTATTAAGGCGTCCTCAGGATTAAGTGAAGAAGAAATTAAAAAGATGGTGCATGATGCAGAACTAAATGCCGAATCCGATCGTAAATTTGAAGAATTAGTTCAATTACGTAATCAAGCCGATCATTTATTACATAGTACACGTAAACAACTAAATGAAGTTAATAATAAATTATCTCCTGAAGATAAAAATAGCATTGAAAAAGCAATTGAAAATTTAAACCAAGCATTAAAAACTGAAGATAAAAATAATATTAATGATAAAATACAAGATTTAATCCGCGTCTCAGAAAAAATTTTGGAAGTTTATAAATCACAAATAAACAAAGAAAGCCGTGAAAATTCTACCGTTCAGCATAATAATGAAAAAGAAACCGATGTAGTAGATGCTGAATATGAAGAGGTGAAAAACGAAAAAAATAAATAATATTTCATCGTCTTTAAATTCAGAGTAAAGCAAAATGGGTTTATTAAAATGGCGAATACTGATTACTATGACATTCTGGGAATTTCGAAATCCGCTGATGAGCGCGAGATAAAAAAAGCATATAAACGTTTAGCTATGAAATATCATCCAGATCGCAATCCGGGTAATAAACAAGCTGAGTCTAAATTTAAAGAAATTAAGAAAGCCTATGAAATTTTAACTGATCCACAGAAAAAAGCAGCTTATGACCAATATGGTCATACTGCTTTTGAACAATCCGAAGCAGGAGACCAGGGATTTAGTGCCTCTAGTGCTGATTTCAGTGATATTTTTGGAGATGTTTTTGGAGATATTTTTGGAGGTACTCGACGTAATAATCAGTCCGCTCATGGATCAGATTTAAGTTATAGTTTATTATTATCCTTGGAAGAAGCAGTACGTGGAGTAACTAAGGAAATTAGGATTCGTACACTATCATCATGTAAATATTGTCATGGGAGTGGCGCAAATATTGGAACTTCTGCAGTCAAATGCAAAAATTGTCATGGTTCTGGTCACATACAATTACGTCAAGGTTTTTTTACAGTACAACAGACTTGTCCATATTGTCATGGAAAAGGAACTCTTATTCAAAATCCGTGCATGATGTGCAGAGGTACAGGCAGAAGAGAACAAGAAAAAAATCTCTCGGTTAAAATTCCGGCCGGTATAAACCATGGGGATCGTATTAAACTCGCAAGAGAGGGAGAAGCGGGAGAACATGGTGCTCCTTCGGGAGATTTATATGTACAAATAGAGATAAAAAAACATCCTATTTTTGATAGAGAAAATAATAATTTATATTGTGAAATTCCAATTAATTTTGTTATAGCTGCCCTTGGTGGAGAAATTGAAGTACCTTCTTTAAGTGGTAAAATAAAGTTAAAAATTCCTGCAGA
The DNA here is from genome assembly GCA_041944835.1 of Candidatus Dasytiphilus stammeri. Lineage (GTDB taxonomy): Bacteria > Pseudomonadota > Gammaproteobacteria > Enterobacterales > Enterobacteriaceae > Dasytiphilus > Dasytiphilus stammeri_K. The sequence goes on from CP145879.1 coordinate 327,389, forward strand.
AACCCAAACGGGTAAATTATTTCGCATGCGCGGTAAGGGAGTGAAATCAGTCAGAAGCCATTATCCTGGAGATTTGTTATGTAGAGTGATTGTAGAAACACCAGTAAATCTTAATGAACATCAAAAAAATCTCTTACGTGATTTAGGAAAGACATTTAATACATCTTTAGGCAAAGATAATAGTCCAAGATCAAAGAGTTTTTTTGAGGGTGTAAGAAAATTTTTTGATGATTTGACTAAATAACATATTAATTATTATTGCATATTCTTAATATGTTTTATTAAATTACATTTGTGTCTAGCAGCTTTATTTTTATGTATTAATCCTTTTATAGATTGCTGATCTAAACTGGATTGCACAATAGAAAAAGCTCTCTCAGCAGCTTTCTTATCACCACTTTTAATAGTTGTATAGACTTTTTTAATAAAAGTACGTAACATGGAACGTTTACTATTATTAAATTTCCTACGTTTTTCCGAACTTTGTATACGTTTATAAGCTGATTTAATTTGAGCCAAAATATCCTCCTTCCTTTTTTTATGAAAAAGAAAATGATAAAAATATTCATGATGATATAATCATCAAGTAATAGAGTAAAAAATCTATTACTTGAATGTTTGATATAATAGCAAAAAAAAATATCTTTGAGTGAATAAATTCAATTTAAATTTTAAAAATCTAATACTCTTAGACTAAGAAAAATAATATTAATGAGAATTTTTGTTTTATTTAGAAATGAGATAAAAGATCATGAATGACTATAAATCAACTTTATATCTACCGGAAACTAATTTTCCAATGCGTGGTGATTTGGCTAAGAAAGAACCTTTGATATTACAACGTTGGTATAATGATAAGTTATATAGTTTAATTAGAAAAGCAAAAAAAGGTAAAAAAATCTTCTTCCTTCATGATGGTCCTCCATACGCTAATGGTGCTTTACATATTGGTCATGCGGTTAATAAAATTCTTAAAGATATTATTATTAAATCTAAAAATCTTGAAGGATTTGATTGTCCTTATATTCCAGGATGGGATTGTCATGGATTACCTATTGAATTAAATGTAGAAAAATTAATAGGAAAACCAGGAAAAAATGTCAGTATTGCTGAATTTAGGCAAGCCTGTCGTAAGTATGCGGCTGAACAAGTATCAAATCAAAAAAAAGATTTTATACGTATGGGTGTTCTTGCAGATTGGGAACATCCATATTTAACTATGGATTTTGAAAGTGAAGCTCAAATTATCCTAAATTTAGGAAAAATTGTTGCTAATGGTTATTTAATTAAAGGTACTAAACCCGTACCATGGTGTATTGATTGCGCTTCAGCATTATCTGATGCAGAAGTTATATATAAAAATATTTTTTCTCAAGCAATTGATGTTGCTTTTTATGGTGTAGATATACAAAAAATACAAGCGAAATTTGGAATTCAAAATTTATCTCCTAAGAAGATCGCACTACTAGTTTGGACTACTACTCCATGGACATTACCAGCAAATCAAGCCATTTCGGTTGATGCACAAGCATATTATCAACTTATAAAAATTACCGATGATAAATTTATCATTATAGCCAAATCTTTAAGTAATAAGGTTAAAAATCGTTTAAAAATAACTAACTGGAATTTGTTAGGAGAAACACTAGGTGCTGAACTAGAGCTAATGCGTTTTTATCATCCCTTTTTAAACGTTACAGTTCCAGTTTTATTAAGTAATCATGTTACCTTAAATATGGGAACGGGAATTGTTCATCTTGCACCTAGTCATGGTATGGATGATTATATGGTTTGTAAAAAGCAAAATATATCACCGATAAATTTAATCGAATCCAATGGCTGTTATAAAAGGAATACTCATCCTGAATTAGATGGAGTATCAATATTTAAAGCTAATGAAATTATAATTAAAATTTTAAAAAAAAGTGGTGTTTTATTACATATCCAAAATATACAACATAGTTATGCTCATTGTTGGAGACATAAAAGTCCTATTATCTTTAGAGTTACTGAACAATGGTTTGTTAATATGGAACATAAACAATTACGTGAAAAATCCATAGAAAGTATAAATCAAATGAAATGGATTCCATCGTGGGGAAAAGAACGAATAAAATTCATGATAGCTCATAGACCCGATTGGTGTATATCTCGTCAACGAACTTGGGGGGTACCAATGCCTTTATTTATACATAAAGAAAGTGGAAATTTACATCCTAATACATTAGATATAATAGAAAAAGTAGCCAATTTGGTAAAAAAGAAAGGAATTCAAGCATGGTGGGATTTATTACCAATAGATATATTACCTAAAAATGACCTTGAAAAATATAAAAAAAATTTAGATACTTTAGATGTTTGGTTTGATTCAGGATCAAGTAGTATCGTACTTATCAATACAAGACCGGAATTAAATTTTAAAAAAATTCCTGATATATATTTAGAAGGATCAGACCAATATCGAGGATGGTTTATGTCATCTTTAATGATTTCAATGGCAATCAAAAATAATGTTCCCTGTAAACAAATCCTAACACATGGTTTTGCTGTAGATAGTAATAGAAAAAAAATGTCTAAATCTATTGGTAATATAATAAGTCCTCAGATTATGATGAAACAATGGGGTGCTGATATTATGCGTTTATGGGTTGCTTCTACTGATTATTCAAAAGAGATTACTATCTCGGAAGAAATTATTAATCGCTCTATAGATAACTACCGTAGAATTCGTAATACAGTTCGTTTTTTGCTTGCTAATCTTAAAGATTTTAAACCTAAAAATGAAATAATTCCTTATCAAGAAATGATAAGGTTAGATGGTTGGATCTTAGAAAGAGCTAAATCCATACAGCAAGATATTATTAATGCTTATAAAAAATATGATTTTCATTCAGTAATTCATAATTTGATGCAATTTTGTTCTCTAGAATTAGGTTCCTTTTATTTAGATATAGTTAAAGATCGTCTCTATACCACTAAAAGAAATAGTTTAGCACGTAGAAGTTGTCAAACTGCTATTTTTTATATAGCCGAAGCTATGGTAAGATGGTTAGCACCAATTTTATCTTTTACGGCGGATGAAATCTGGAATTATCTTCCTGGAATTCGTTCTAAGTATGTTTTTACTGAAGAATGGTTTAGTACATTAATGGATTTAGATCAAAATCCATTAATAAAAAATGATTTTTGGAACGAATTAATAATGGTGCGTTATGAAATAAATAAAGCTCTTGAAAAAGCTCGTAGAGAAAAAAAATTACGCGAATCCTTGTCAGTAGGAATTATAATTTATACTATTGGTTCTATAGCGGAAAAATTAAGAACCCTAGGTGCAGAATTGAAATTTTTTTTATTAACTTCTAGCGCTGAAGTCATGGATTATGAATTAGCACCTGTAAATTGTTATGATAGTGAATCAATCTCAAAGTTAAAGTTTTTTTTATATAAAGCATCAGGAACCAAATGTTTACGCTGTTGGCATTATAGTAATGATATTGGTCAACATAAAAATTATCCTGATATATGTGGTCGTTGTATAGATAATACCATCGGAAAAGGTGAAATACGTTACTTTGTATGAATGTAAAATTATTTAGAACTAGTAACTATTCTTGCATTTGGTTAATAATGATTGTAGGAATGTTAGATTTTATTAGCAAACAATGGATAATGAACTTCTTCGAGTTAGGACAAGGAGTATCATTAACTCCTTTTTTAAATATTATTTATATTCAGAATTATGGTGTAGCCTTGAATTTTTTTATTAATAAAGACGGTTGGAAATTTTGGTTGTTGATTATTATTCAAATAATTTTAATATTAAGCTGCATTTTGAGTTATACACTCATGCAACCAATGAAAAATATTGTTGCATGGTCAATGATTATTGGTGGTTCATTAGGTAACTGTTTAGATCGCATCTTACATGGTTTTGTAATAGATTTTATCGATTTTACTATAATAAAGAACTGGCATTTACCTACTTTTAATTTTGCTGATGCTGCTATCTGCATGGGTGTTTTTCTAACTTTAATAGGAAACTTTCCTTAAGTTATAAGAGAAAATTTTTTTATAGGTATTTTTTAACCAATACAAATAGGAAATAAAATGTATCTTTTATTGGCTAATCCACGGGGTTTTTGTGCAGGTGTAGTTCGTGCTATCAGCATAGTTAAAAATGCTATAAAAAAATGGGGTACTCCAATATATGTATACCATCAAGTAGTACATAATAGTTATGTAGTGAAAGAACTGCATGAATGTGGAGTTATATTTGTAGAAAACTTGTCTGATGTTCCTGAGGGGGCAGTTCTTATATTTTCAGCTCATGGGGTCTCTCAAAAATTACGTATACAAGCAAAAAAAAGGGAAATATTGGTATTAGATGCCACTTGTCCCTTAGTAACTAAAGTACATATGGAAGTAGCTCGTGCTAGTAGAAGAGGAATTGAATCTATTCTTATTGGTCATGCGGGCCATCCAGAAGTTGAAGGTACATTAGGTCAATATAATAATAGTACTGGGGGGATATATTTGATTGAATCCTCAGAAGATGTATATAAATTACAGGTTAAAAATGAAAATAATTTATATTATATGACCCAAACTACTTTATCAGTAGGTGAAACCGCTAATATTATTAAAAATTTAAAAGATCGATTTCCAAAAATTATTGGTCCTAAAAAAACTGATATTTGTTATGCTACTACTAATAGGCAGAATGCAGTACATAAACTAGCCCAAGAAGCGGATGTAGTATTAGTCGTTGGTTCACGTAATTCTTCTAATTCTAATCGTTTAGTAGAAGTAGTACTAGAAATTGGTAAAAAAGCATACTTAATTGATTCTTTTAAAGATATAAATGATAAATGGATGCAAAATATTAATTGCATTGGAATAACAGCTGGGGCATCAGCACCAGAATTTTTAGTAACAGAAGTAATTGAATATTTGAAAACTCATTTTAACATTGATAATATTAGAGAATTATCTGGTTTTAAGGAACATACTGAATTTAAATTACCACAAGAATTACAACTAAACCAATAATTTAAAATAACTACTAATAGGATATAAAATAAACTTTTTTTATATTTTACACTAGAGAGAAATTCTCAAGTAGAAAATTAGTAATAGAATATGTAAAAATTCTATTCTTAAATAGATAATTTTTAAAGGATATTTCATTAAAAATATGAACTTTTTTGAAAAATCCATAAAACCTGCCCTATTAGTTTTAGAAGACGGAACCAAATTTAATGGAATTTCGGTAGGTGCTGATGGCTTCTCAGTTGGAGAAGTAGTTTTTAATACGTCAATGACTGGTTATCAAGAAATATTGACAGATCCTTCTTATTATAAACAAATCGTTACTTTAACTTATCCTCATATTGGTAATGTAGGTACTAATTCAGTGGATGAAGAATCTTCTAAAATATATGTAAACGGTTTAATAATTCGTGAATTATCAATAATTGCTAGTAATTACCGCAATGAAGAAACATTATCGAATTATTTAAAAAGATATGGGATTGTGGCAATTGCAAACATTGATACTCGTAAATTAACTAGATTAATAAGAAGTACAGGAGTTCAAAATGGGTGTATTGTTATAGGATCCAATCCCTCTATAGATCAAGCTTTACACAAAGCTCGAAAGTGTCCTAAAATACAAGGCATAGATTTAGTCCAGGCTGTATCCACCACAAAAATATATAGTTGGAATGAAGGCACTTTACTAATTAATCGTAATGTTTTTTTAAAAAAACGAATTGCAAAAAAAATTACATTCCATGTAGTAGTATATGATTATGGCATAAAACGCAATATATTAAGATTATTAGTAGATAGAGGTTGCCAACTAACAGTTATACCAGCATGTACACCCGCACCAAAAATTCTATCTTTAAAACCTAATGGAATATTTCTTTCCAATGGACCTGGTGACCCAAATGCATGTTATTATGCAATAAAAGCCATAAAATTTTTTTTAAAAATTAACATACCTATATTCGGTATTTGTTTAGGTCATCAGTTATTAGCTTTAGCTAATGGTGCTAAAACTATTAAAATGAAATTTGGTCATCATGGGTCTAATCATCCAGTTAAAGATCTTGAAAATAATAAAATACTTATTACTACTCAAAATCATGGATTTACTGTAGATGAAAATACATTACCTACTAATTTACGTGTAACACATAGATCTTTATTTGACGGAACCATTCAAGGATTAAAAGTAACCAATAAACCAGTATTTAGCTTTCAAGGACATCCGGAAGCTAGTCCGGGACCACATGATGCAAGTAGTTTATTTGACAAATTTATTTCGATTTTGTTCACACATAATTTAACTTTATAATAATCAGGATAGGAGTAATAAATAAAATGCCTAAACGTACAGATATTAAGAGTATCCTGATTATTGGATCGGGTCCTATCACTATAGGACAAGCATGTGAATTTGATTATTCGGGAGTTCAAGCTTGTAAATCACTGCGTGAAGAATCTTATCGTGTCATTTTAATTAATTCTAATCCAGCGACTCTTATGACTGATCCTTGTATAGCAGATGCTACATATATTGAACCGATTGATTGGAAAATCGTTACTAAAATTATAGAAAAAGAGCGTCCTGATGCTTTATTACCTACTTTAGGGGGACAAACTGCTCTAAATTGTGCTCTTGATTTACATCGCCATGGTATATTGAAAAAATTTGGTGTAATTATGATTGGTGCTAGTATTAAAACTATTAAAAAAGCTGAAGATCGTAAAATTTTTAAAAAATCCATGAGAGAAATTGGATTAGAAACAGCTATATCTTATATAGCTTATAATATAAATGATGCATTACAAGCAGTTAAAAAAGTGGGATTTCCCTGTATTATTCGTTCTTCTTTCACACTGGGTGGTTCTGGATCAAACATTGCTTATAATATAGAAGAATATAGAGAATATTGTAAAAATGCTCTGGATTTATCTCCAATTAATGAAATTATAATTGATGAATTTTTAATGGGATGGAAAGAATATGAACTGGAAGTTATCCAAGATAAAAATACTAATTTTTTAGTTATTTGTACTATGGAAAATATTGATCCAATAGGAATACATACAGGTGATTCTTATATCATTTCACCTACACAAACTTTAACCGATAAAGAATATCAAATCTTACGTAATTATTCTTCATTAATTTTAAAAAAAATGAATATGAACAATGGTAGTGCTAATGTTCAATTTGCAATCAACCCTAAAAATGGTCGTATAATTGTTATAGAAATGAACCCACGTGTATCTAGATCTTCTGCACTAGCTTCAAAAACCACTGGATTTCCTATTGCTAAAATAGCTACAAAGCTTGCAGTAGGATATACTCTGGATGAAATAAAAAAAGATGTAAGTGGAGTAATACCTGCATCATTTGAACCTAGTTTAGATTATGTTGTAACTAAGATTCCAAGATTTGATTTTGAAAAATTTGTTGGATCGAATGATCGATTGAGTACACACATGAAATCGGTTGGTGAAATAATGTCTATAGGTAGAAATTTTCAGGAATCCATACAAAAAGCATTGCGTGGACTTGAAATAGGAGCTCATGGTTTCAATCCAAAAATTAATATTAAAGAACCAGATGCTTTATTTCGGATTCGTAAAGAATTGAAATATCCTGGAGATAACCGTTTTTTATATATAGCTGATGCGTTTCGTATGGGATTTTCTATTAGTGAAGTAGTTAATTTAACGGGAATTGATTCTTGGTTTTTAGTTCAAATAGAAGAACTAGTTTTTATAGAAGAAAAGATGTTTCAAGAAGATTTGAGTAAATTACAATTATCGGTTTTACGTCATTTAAAAAAAAAAGGATTTTCGGATCATCGAATAGCTGATTTAGTTGGAGATTCTGAAAAAACCATTCGTGAATTACGTTATTCTTATAATCTTCATCCAGTATATAAACGGATTGATACTTGTTCAGGAGAATTTCCTACTAAAGCTAATTGTTTCTATTCTACTTATGAAGATGAATGTGAAGCTAATCCACAACCTCATCCTAACAAAATTATAATTTTAGGAGGTGGTCCAAATCGCATTGGTCAAGGCATTGAATTCGATTATTGTTGTGTACATGCAGCAATGGCTTTACGCGAAAAGGGATATAAAATAATAATGATAAATTGTAATCCAGAAACAGTGTCAACGGATTGTGATATATCTGATCGACTATATTTTGAATCTGTTACATTAGAAGATGTATTGGAAGTAGTACGAATAGAGAAACCTCAAGGTGTTATTGTTCAATATGGTGGTCAAACGGCTTTAAAAATTGCACGTGATTTATATTTAGAAGGAGTTCCGATAATAGGTACTAGTCCCGATTCTATTAATCGTGCTGAAAATAGAGAATTATTCAAACAAGCCATAAGTAAATTAGGGTTAAAACAACCAGAAAATGTTACGGTCTATACACTTGAACAGGCTTTAATAAAATCTCAAGAGATTGGTTATCCGTTAATAGTTCGTCCATCTTATGTATTAGGTGGTAGAGCAATGGAAATTATATATGAAGAAATTGATTTAAAACATTATTTCCAAAATACTATTAATATTTCTAGTAATGGTCCTTTTTTATTAGAAAAATTTCTAGATAATGCTATAGAAGTAGATGTTGATGCTATTTGTGATGGAAAAGATGTTTTGATAGGAGGCATTATGGAACATCTTGAAGAGGCAGGAATTCATTCGGGAGATTCAGCTTGTTCATTACCACCTTATACACTAAATTATGTAGTACAAAATCAAATACGTGATCAAGTACGAAAAATTGCACTAGAATTTTCTATTAATGGATTGATTAATGTACAATTTGCAGTTAAAAATGAGAACATTTATGTAATAGAAGTAAATCCACGGGCCTCTCGCACAGTTCCTTTTGTTTCTAAAGCGACGGGAATCCCATTAGCAAAAATTGCATCATTAGTAATGATAGGAAAAAGTCTATCAGAACAAGGATTTATGCAAGAAATTATTCCTCCATATTTTTCAGTGAAAGAAGTTGTATTACCTTTCAATAAGTTTACCGGATCAACTCCACTGTTAGGACCAGAAATGCATTCTACTGGAGAAGTAATGGGAATAGCCAAAAGTTTTTATGAAGCTTTTGCAAAAGCAATCTTAGGTGTAGGTCATGATTCAACTATAATTGATAATGATGACTATTTTGATAATAAAAAAAATAAAATCAAAATATTAAATTTAGCAAAAAATTTTATTTTAAAACAAAAAATTAAAGGAACAAAAATCTGTTGGGATAAAATCCTTCATGATCCTACTTTAAATAGTAATATTATTGCTGCTATATTAGCTTTGCTAGAAGATCCTACCCAAAACGTATTATCAATCCAAGAATGGCATGCATTACTAAAAAAAAATTAACACTCCGGTTCTTTTCTTTATAATAGAGATATTATACTAAAAAGAGTGCTATATAAAAAATATTTTCTTAATTTTTGCATACCAAAAATAAAAACCTTTTCTACACTTTTTAAAAGTTCATTCAGTTATTGCTTAGGAATTTTTCCTTTAAATAAAAAATTGATCATTTTTTCTTCAATAAATTTTAGATCTTCAGCTTTCAACAAATTTAACTTCATTTCATTTATTATGATTGTTTGTTTTTCTAACCACTGTGACCATGCTTCTTTAGAAATATAATTATAAATGATCTTACCTAGATCTCCAGGATAACATTGTTCAGACTGTCCTTCAGATTTACGTTGAAGGTATTTACAAAATATTATTCTGCTCATTTATTTTTTCCTAATTTAAATAAATTATTTATTATGTGATATAGATTAAAAATATTATATAAAAAAAATATTTTTTCCTATGTTATATATGTAAGGTAATAAATTAAAAACTATGATAATTAGTATTTGAAAAAGGTTATTGTATAAATTATAGATTGTTTTTATATATTATGATATATACGTAGTAATTAGTAGTTTACTTTCATAACAAGGATAATTATTACATGTGTTGTAATCCATTATTAAAATATTTTACATTTGCTCCATTCTCTCAAATTAAATCTGAACATATAGTTCCCGCGATACAAATATATATCGATCAGTATAAGAAATTTATAGGAAAAATACTTAGTAATCATCAAAAAGATTATAATTGGAAAAATTTTTGTCAACCTTTAGAAGAATTATCATTTAATTTAAATCGTATTTTCTCTCCTATACGTCATTTAAATGCAGTTCAAAATAACCTTAAATTTAGAAAAAATTATGAAAAATGTGTTTCTCTCATAGTAGAATTTAATACATGGATAGGACAGCATGAAAAATTATATAATGCATGGTATGAGATAAAAAACTCTCATCATTATGATTTTCTTAATCAAGCACAAAAAAAAACTTTAGATAATACTTTACGGGATTATGTTCTATCAGGGATAAAATTAATATCCAATCATAAAATTCGTTATAGTGAAATAGTAGTACGTCTCTCAGAACTAAGTTGTCAGTATAGTAATAATATTTTGGATGCCAGTAAGGATTGGAATAAACTTATTACTAATAAAAATGAACTTTCCGGAATACCAGAAAAAATTTTGTATTCTGCATTTAAAAAAGCAGAAGTAAAAAATTTACATGGATGGTTATTGACTCTTGATACTCCTACTTACAGTTCTATAATAACTTACTGTGATAATGCATCTATTCGTCAAGAAATATATTATGCGTATAATACCCGCGCTTCTGATGTCGGACTTAATTTAGGTAAATGGGATAATACTAAAATTATTGAAGAAGAATTAAATCTTCGATATGAATTAGCACAATTGTTAGGTTTTAATTCATATGCGGATTTATCTTTATCAACTAAAATGGCAGAAAATCCGGCACAAGTAATATTATTTTTAACTAAATTAGTAAATCAAGTTAGACCGCAAGCTGAAAAGGAACTAATACAGTTAAAACAATTTGTAAAAGATCAGTATAATATTTACGAATTACATGCATGGGATATTGCTTATTATAGTGAAAAACAGAAAAAATATTTTTATGATATAAATGATGAAGATTTTCGTTCATATTTTCCAATAAAAAATGTCTTAAAGGGAATGTTTTCCATAGTCAATAAGATTTATGGCATTAAAATGAAAAAACGCTATAAGATAGATGTTTGGCATCCAGATGTTATGGTTTTTGATGTATTGAATGAAGATAATCAGTTATATGGTAGTTTATATTTTGATTTATATAATCGTGAAAATAAAACTAGTGGAGCATGGATGGATGTATGTACAGATAAAATCCGTAAATCAAATAATGTTTTAAAAAATCCTATAGCTTTTTTAACCACGAATTTTAGACCAGCAGCCAATAGTAAAACTACTGCACTTTTATCTCATAATGAAGTTATCACCTTATTTCATGAGTTTGGTCATGCTTTACATCACATTTTAACAAAAATAGAAGTTCTTGGAGTTTCTGGTATTAATGGCGTACCATGGGACGCAGTTGAGTTTCCAAGTCAATTTATGGAAAATTGGTGTTGGAAAAGTGAATCATTATTATTAATTTCTAAACATTATAAAACGGGTAAGACTATTCCTAAAAAACTCTTAGATAAATTATTATCCTCAAAAAACTACCAAATTGCATTATTCATTCTTCGTCAATTAGAATTAAGTTTATTTGATTTGTATTTACATGCGGAATGTTCTTCCAAAGAAAATATAAAAAAACAAATTTTTAAAATCCGAGAAAAAACCCAAAAAATTTCTGTAATAAAACTGCCTGAATGGAATCGTTTTTCACATTCCTTTAGTCATATTTTTGCTAATGGATATGCTGCGGGATATTATAGTTATTTATGGGCTAACGTATTAGCTGCAGATGCATATTCTATGTTCTTAGAAAAAGGAATTTTAAATTCTGAATTAGGAAAATCTTTTTTGGAAAATATTTTATCCCAGGGAGGATCTGAAGATCCTTTAATCTTATTTAAACGTTTTAGAGGACGAGAACCTCTAATTGATGCGATGTTAGAATCTTATCAAATTAATAATTAGAACTAAAACGAATAAATAGCTTTTTTAAAAAAAATAAAGTAGGTTTATAATTATTTATATGGGAGTATTAATGTTAGTTTTTAGCAAAAAACAAATACAAAAATTCATTATTGATTCAAATGTAATATTAAATGCATTAGGAATGCGTTGTCCCGAAACTGTTATGATATTACGTAATAATATTCGTAGTATGCAATGCGGGGAAAAATTATTACTTATTACTGATGATAATACAGCTATTAGAGAAATTCCTATTTTCTGTGAATTTATGGATCATAGTTTAATTAATCAATATATTAAAAATATACCTTATTTTTTTTTATTAAAAAAGTAAATTATAATTCAATTGAGGAATTATTTAAATAATGAAAGTAATAGTATATAATAAATATTATAAATTTTTATACTACAAATTAGTATAATTTAAACTAAAATTATAGAGAAAATACGTATGATATTTGATCCGATCCTGTATCGTATACAGTTTGTCAATAATAGTAAAAATTATCAACTATATGTTCGAGAACTTTCTAATAGCAGTTTATTTGGTTTTATAGAAATTGGTGATTTTGTTTTTACTACATCATCAGCTCTTTTGGTAGATCCGGCAGTAGAAAAGTTAAAAAATGAATTTACCAATGTAACACGAAGTTATATTCCATTACAAACTATTACCCGAATAGATATAGTAAAAGATCACACTCAACCTATTAGTAATAATAATGTAATTTTTTTCCCTTTTTCTCCTATAAAAAAAACGTAACATATTTAATTTAAATGAATATAAGAAGAGTGTTTATATAAACAGTAATATACTTTACCAGCAACTCCTTCTCTATAAACTCTCCAGTTATAAGGAACTTTAAAGAGAGATTTTTTTATATGTGTCTCTATATAAATCCATGATTCTTCCATTAACGAACTATTTTCTTCTAATAATGTAATGGTAGAATTAATTAATTGACTATTGAAAGGAGGATCTATGAAGATCAGATTAAATTTTTTTTTAGAAGTTGATAACCATTTTAATGTGTTGGTATGAATAACGTGTCCATTTTTGAGTCCTAATCTTATAAGATTTTTTTTAATTTGAGTGACTACACTACTTTTAATATCTAATAAAGTTGCGCTAGCAGCACCACGTGATAAGGCCTCTATAGATAAAGCTCCAGTACCCGCGTAACAGTCCAAACAATGAACCGTTCTTATATTACATGCAAAGGTTAACCAGTTAAAAAGGGTTTCTCGTATTCGATTGGAAGTAGGACGTAGGATAGCGGATGTAGTAAATATTATTTGGCGACTACGTAAATTTCCTCCAATAATTCTTATATTTTTCATCATTTCATATTTTTAGTAAACTGAAAAAAATTACAGTTATACTAATAAAATAAATATACTTTTAATATGTGGTAGTTTATATGGTTATAAAAAATAGTAATTTTATTCGTTGGTTTACTTCTAATAATAGTAACAAAAACCATAAAGCAAAAACTGAAAAAACCGAACCCGATGAATTATTAGCAAATAAAATTAACAATAAATCTCTTTCTCATACTTATGAGAAAGAATCGGGAAATATAAATATTGCCTGCCATAGAAACTATTGTCTTGATTCAGAAAATTTTTTAATAAGACTTAAACATCGATTAAAAAAAACTAGTCAACAAATAGGAATGGATTTTATCCATTTTCTCAGAGGTAATAAAATTGATCAAAATTTATTAAATGAAGTAGAAGATCATTTATTGATGGCAGATGTTGGAATTAATATTGTTAATGTGCTCATAAAAGATATAAAAAATAATATTAACAATCAATCATCAAATGATATTGAAATAATTCATCGTATCATCAAAAAAAAGATGATTCAAATTTTAAAAAAAGTGGAAAAACCTTTACAAATAGAAACTCATAAACCATTTATTATATTAATAATAGGAGTAAATGGTACAGGTAAAACTACTACTATTGCTAAGATAGCACATATATTAAAATATCAAAGTAATAAATCTGTTATGTTAGCTGCTGCTGATACTTTTAGAGTAGGTGCTATTGAACAACTTAAGATATGGGGACAAATTAACCAGATTCCAGTAATTTCTAAACATATAGGCGCTGACTCAGCATCAGTAATTTTTGAAGCTATTCAATCTGCTAAAGCAAAAAATATAGATGTTTTAATTGCTGATACAGCCGGAAGATTACAAAATAAAATTTGTCTTATGGATGAATTAAAAAAAATTATTCGCATAATAAAAAAAATAGACAAAACTGCTCCTCACGAAGTAATGTTAATTATTGATGCTAATACCGGACAAAATGCCATTAGTCAATTAATATTATTTAATGAAGCTTCTCATGTAACTGGTATAACTTTAACTAAATTAGATGGAACCGCTAAAGGTGGAATTATTCTAAATCTAGCAAATACATTTGAGATTCCAATTCGATATATTGGAATTGGTGAAAGTATTGAAGATTTGCAATGCTTTAGGTGTAATGATTTTATAAACGCTCTTTTTCCCCAATAAAATTCGCTTTCAATGTAAATTGAATTTACATTTATTATAAAATATAATTTTAAATTACCAATAACGAAAGTATGAATGATCGAATACGGGTGGCTTATAGTTAGTTGAATTTTACTTTAAATATACTAATGAGGTAGATATGTATGATCCAACCAATGAACAGTTTAGTAATTACCCCACTAGGAAGTTTAGAGTGCTATATTAGGTTAGCTAGTTCTTTCCCGATATTATCAGCGGAAGAAGAAAGCAGACTAGCCAGAAGATTACATTTTTTAGGTGATTTAGATTCGGCTAAAACTTTAACTCTATCGCACTTACGATTTGTAATACATATAGCACGTAATTATTCGGGTTATGGATTATCACAATCAGATTTAATTCAAGAAGGTAATATTGGATTAATGAAAGCAATTAGACGTTTTAATCCGGAAGTAGGAGTACGTTTAATTTCTTTTGCAGTACATTGGATTAAAGCAGAAATTCATGAATATGTATTACGTAATTGGCGTATTGTGAAAGTAGCAACTACTAAAGCACAAAGAAAATTATTTTTTAATTTACGTAAAACTAAACAAAGATTAGGTTGGTTTAACCAAAAAGAAGTTGATATAGTTGCACGCGAATTAGGTGTTTCTACTAAAGATGTGCGTGAGATGGAATCACGTATGGCTGCTCAAGATATGACATTAGATATAAATTCCAATGATAGAACTGGAGATAAGAAAGTATCTTATCCAACTTTATATCTACAAGATAAAACGTCAAATTTTGCTGATACTATTGTGGAAGATAATTGGGAAAATCATGCAGCTATTAAATTAAACCATGCAATAGAGGTTTTAGATAAACGGAGTCAAAATATTATTCGTTCACGCTGGTTAGATGAGAATAAAAAAAAAACATTACAGGATTTAGCGGAAGAATATGGAGTATCTGCCGAACGAGTAAGACAATTAGAAAAAAATGCCATGAAAAAATTAAAACAAGCAATTGAATAATCAGAATAGCTCTCTGAAAAAATTATAAGGAACTTTTATGAAAATTTCAATTATAGGTGCAGCTGGAAATATTGGACAAATAATATCACTAATTCTTAAAATAAAATTACCTCCTGAATCTCAATTAAATTTATATGATATTTCACCAGCTATATTAGGTATAGCATTAGATTTAAGTCATATTCAAAACTCAGTTAAAGTACAAGGATTCAATGAGATTGAACTTGCTTTATCTGGAGCAGACATAGTTATTATAGCTGCAGGTGTAGCACGTAAACCCGGCATGGATCGTTTAGACTTATTTAATGCAAATGCAAGTATAGTGTGTACCTTGAGCAAAAAAATTGCATTAATTTGTCCTGAATCACTAATTATGGTTATTACTAATCCATTAAATACAATGCTTCCCATTGTAGCAGAAGTATTAAAAAGATATAGCTGCTACTACAATAACCGAAAATTATTCGGAATTACAACATTAGATGTAATTCGTGCTAATACTTTTATAATAAAACTTAAAGGAGACATTTTATCTAGTGATGTTAAAGTTATTGGTGGACATTCAAGCAAAACCATTTTACCTTTACTATCACATATCTCAGATATTAGTTTCACTGAACAAGAAGTAATAAATATCACTAAACAGGTCAGAAATGCAGGTACAGAAGTAGTAAATGCTAAAGCTGGTTATGGATCTGCTTCATTAGCAATGGGATACGCAGCTTCACGTTTTGTATTTTCTTTTTTAAAATCATTAAATGGTGGAGCCAATAAAATTATTGAATGTGCTTATATTGAAGGAGATGGGAAATATGCAAAATTTTTTGCTCAACCTTTGATTTTAGGAAAGGAAGGAGTTGCAGAATTTTTACCAATTGAACCACTAAGTTATTTTGAAAAACATGCATTAGAGAAATTGATAAGCACTCTAAAAGAAGAAATTAAAATGGGTGAAGAGTTTGTTAAAAATCAAATTTAGGATTAATAAAAATGAAAACTTTTATTGCAAAACCCAAAAATGTAACACATAATTGGTATTTGGTTGATGCAACTAATAAAAAATTAGGACGTTTAGCAAGTTTTTTAGCTTTTAGATTACGGGGTAAGCACTATGTAGAATATACTCCTCATTTAGATATGGGTGATTATATAATTGTTATTAATGCTGAAAAAATTATTCTCACAGGTAAGAAAGATGAAAATAAAATTTATTTTCATCATACTGGGTATATTGGTCATCTAAAAAAAGATTATTTTAAAGATATCATGAAAGTTCATCCCTCAAAAGTAATTGAAAAAGCGGTTAAAGGAATGTTACCGAGAGGTCCACTTGGACGTTTAATGTTTCGTAAATTAAAAGTTTTCGATGGTAACCAACATTTACATACTGCGCAAAAACCCCAGTTAATAACTTTAGATAATTAATCTTAATTAAGTAGGATATTCATGGTAGAACAACATCAATGGTATTATGGTACTGGACGTCGTAAATCTTGTTCAGCACGAGTTTTCATAAAAATAGGTAATGGTCAGATTATTATTAATAAAAGATCTTTAGATCAATATTTTTCTCGTGAAACTGCTCGTATGATTATATTTCAACCGATAGAATTAGTTAATATGGCCAATAAATTTAATTTTTTTATTACTGTAAAAGGAGGAGGAATTTCAGGTCAAGCAGGAGCCATTCGTCATGGTATTACTCGTGCTCTGATAGCATATGATGAATCATTACGTCCCTCTTTACGTCAAGCGGGGTTTGTTACACGTGATTCTCGAAAGGTTGAAAGAAAAAAATTTGGATTTCGTAAAGCACGTCGCAGTCCACAATTTTCAAAACGCTAATTTTTTATTATAGTAGACGCATGTAATCAAAAAGTAAATTAGTAACCATAATGAATGTTTCATAATAAAAAATATGGTGGTTTAAACCTATATGGAAAAAAGTGACATAAAAAATATATTATTAAAAATAAAAGGTTTGAAAACGTTATATGTTGAGGGTAATAACAAAAATTTTAGAATTATCGCTATTAGCGATAGATTTAAAAATCTGAATCGAGTAGAAAAACAACAAATTATCTATAATCCATTAATGAAATATATAGCTAATAATGATATTCATGCTATTTCTATAGAAACATATACTCCAGAAGAATGGTCTCAACAAGTAAATAAATGTTTTTAAATTCAGTGAAGTATTTATTATGAATCAATTTTATATACATGGTCCTTGCCAGTTGAATGGAGAAGTAAAAATATCGGGTGCAAAAAATGCGGCTTTACCAATTTTATTTTCCACTTTATTAGCTGATGAACCAATTGAAATAGAAAATATTCCTAAAATAAAAGATGTATATTTCACGATAAAACTGCTGAACGAATTAGGAGTAAAAACTCTATATAAAAACAATAGTGTTTATATTGATCCGAGTACAATAAATACATATTGTGCATCTAGTAAGTTAGTAAAAACTATGCGAGCATCTATTTTACTTTTAGGGACTTTAGTAGCTAGATTAGGACAAGCCAAACTATGTAAACCTGGAGGATGTACTATAGGAGATAGACCAATAGACTTACATATTTCGGCTTTAAAGAGATTAGGTGTAACTTTTATTTTAGAAGATTATGATATTAATGCGTTTGGACCATTAAAAGGTTCTCATATTTTTATGGAAAAAAAAAGTGTAGGAGCAACCTTAACTGTTATGTGTGCAGCTACTTTAGCTAGAGGAAATACAATTATTGACAATGCAGCTCTAGAACCGGAAATTAAAGATACTGCTGAATTTCTTAATGTGTTAGGTGCAAAAATTTATGGAGCTGGTAGTAATAGAATTCATATTACAGGAGTAAAACGTCTTAGAGGTGGAAAATATACTATTATGCCAGATAGGATAGAAACCGGGACTTTTCTTATAGCAGCGGCCATTTCTAGAGGGAAGATAGTATGTCGCGATACTCAACCATATATATTAAATTCTGTGTATTCAAAATTACATGAAGCTGGAGCAAAGATCACTTTAGGTTCAGATTGGATAGAATTAAATATGTATGGAAAACGTCCTCGTGGTGTCAATATTACTACTGCTTCTTATCCAGGATTTCCAACTGATATGCAAGCACAATTTTCTTTATTAAATATGATCGCTGAAGGTAGGAGTATTATTACAGAAAGTATTTTTAATAATCGTTTCATGCATGTTGCTGAATTAATACGGATGGGAGCACAAGCTCAAGTACAACATAATCGTCTAATTTGTAATGGAGTGAAAATTTTGTATGGAACAAAAGTTATAGCATCTGATTTACGTGGATCCGCATGTTTAATATTAGCTGGATGTATAGCACAAGGAACTACTGTAATCAATGATTTAGATTATATTGATCGTGGATATGAAAATATAGAAGATAAATTAAGAAAATTAGGTGCTAAAATTCAACGAACGAGTAGATTAATAATGAGGTAGTTATTTATGTACGCGGTTTTCCAAAGTGGTGGTAAACAACATCGAATTCAACCAGGGCAAATTCTTTGTTTAGAAAAATTAAAAAATATACCATCAGATCAAATCGAATTTGATCAAGTATTAATGGTAGTCAATGGAAATGATGTTAAAATTGGTACTCCTCTAGTAAAAGGAGTAGTTGTTAGAGCAGAAGTATTGCTTCATGATCGTGAAAAAAAAATCAAAATAATTAAATTTAAAAGACGTAAACACTATGAGAAGCAACAAGGACATCGTCAATGGTATACTAAAGTGAAAATCATTGATATAATTTATTAAATAATAAAAGGATAAATATGGCACATAAAAAAGCTGGAGGATCTAGTAAAAATGGTCGTGATTCTCACTCTAAACGCCTTGGAATGAAACGATTTAGTGGAGAAAGTATATTAGCTGGTAGTATAATTGTACGGCAACGAGGGACCAAATTCCATGCAGGTAATAATGTAGGATGTGGACGTGATCATACCTTATTTGCTTTAACATCAGGAATGATAAAAATAACTACCAAAAATCATAAAAAACGTAAATATATTAACATTGTTAGTTAGATTTTAATAACCTTGAATTTTATTCAATGAAATTTGTTGATGAAGCCTTTATATCAGTTATAGCCGGTAATGGTGGTAGTGGTTGTATTAGTTTTCTTCGTGAAAAATATCTTCCAAAAGGAGGACCCGACGGGGGAAATGGTGGTAATGGAGGTAATATATATATCATAGCTGATATGAATCTAAATACACTAGTTGATTTTCGTTTCAAACGAATATTTCATGCTGAAAATGGTCATAAAGGACAAAGTCGCAATCGTACTGGCAAAAATGGTAAAGATATGATCATAAGAGTTCCTGTAGGAACACGAGTTATAGATCAACAAACTAATGAAACTCTAGGAGAGTTAATTCAACATAGTCAGAAAATTTTAGTTGCCAAGGGTGGCTATCATGGATTAGGAAATACATGTTTTAAATCTTCGGTAAATCGTATGCCTTTTAGTAACACTACAGGAGAATTAGGAGAACAACGAAATTTAAAATTAGAAATGATGTTATTAGCTGATGTAGGGTTAGTTGGATTACCCAATGCTGGTAAATCTACTTTTATAACAGCAGTTACTACAGCTAAACCCAAGATTGCAGATTATCCTTTTACTACATTAATACCTACTATTAGTATAGTTAAAATTGATGAAAAAAAAAAATTTATAATTGCTGATCTTCCAGGAATAATAAAAGGAGCTTCCAAGGGGACAGGATTAGGATTCAGATTTTTAAAACACTTAGAACGTTGTCATATTTTGTTACATCTTATTGATATAACTTCATTGGTTATTGAAGATTCTAATCCCTTAAAGAATGTACTTATTGTGAAAGAAGAATTAAATAATTTTAGTTTAAAATTATCAAAAATTCCATGTTGGCTAGTTTTTAATAAAATCGATTTATATGAAAATCCACATCAGATAATCTCATCTATTGATGAGATTATAAAATCGTTGCAATGGACAGATAAGTATTATTTTATATCAGCTAAAAATCATGAAGGAGTGAGGTTACTTTGTTTAGATATCATCTCTTTTTTGCAAAAAAAAATCTATTAGTAATAATAGGATAAGCTAAGCAACAAGTATCTATTAATTATAGATATAATCTTAAATAAATTTCTTCCATATAGAAGATATAGAGAGATTCCAGATCATTTCTGACAATAAACACCCACTTAGTGCAATTAGTACTGAATCAATAATATCAATAGGCCAATGTAAACTTAGATAGATTCTAGACCATGAAATAATTAATCCAATTATAAATAATATTATTGCCGACCATAATCTGTGCCAGAATAAAAAAGCGAATGCCAACGTAAAAATGATACTGGCATGATTACTAGGATGAGAAGAACTCTTACAATGTTTAAGAAATGTATGTCCCTTACCCATAACAAAAGGTCGATCATGTGGAAAAAAATATCTTATCATAAAGGAAAAAAATAGCGCGATTATTATAGCTAATAATGATTTCAACACTAATTTTCTCTGTATATTATCTCCCCAACCCCATAAAATGATACAAATCAAAGGAACAATTCCAATTAAATACTTTGCTAAGTAGATTGCTAATCGTATTTTCCAAATAGGTGACTTAGCATTAGCATTAATTAAAAAAAATAAAAATTCATTTATTTTATTTAAATTTAACATAAATTAATATTATTAAAACATAGGAAAAATAATTATTATTAAAGTACCTACTAATGTTAAGAGAACATTAGCTATGGCATATGTTCCCGCATATCCTAAAGCAGGAATATTACTATGCGACGCATCATTAATGATTTCCATGGCAGGTGCACAAGTACGTGCTCCCATAAGAGCTCCCAAAAGAAGTGCAGGATTCATATGTAAAATCCAAGTTCCGAATAAAAAACCCATCACAACAGGTATTAAGCTAACTAGTAACCCAGCTAATAATATTTCTATGGCTATATAAAAACTCAAACCTCCTACCCCATGTGTTAAACTATTTCCAGCATTTAATCCTACACCAGCCATAAATGTCATTAAGCAAAATTCTTTTACCATAGTTAAGGCTCCCGACGGGATATAACCAAAAGTAGGATGATTAGCACGAAAAAAACCTAGTAGAATTCCTGAAAATAGTAATCCCGCAGCATTACCAATATTAAATATATAATGATTAAACTGAAGACTAATTATTCCAATAATTAGACCCATAACAAAAAAAGAAGAAAAAGCTAATAAATCACTAGCCTTACTATGTATAGAAATAAAACCAATGCGATCGGCTAAATTTTTAACTCTACGTTCTTCTCCACTAACTTGTAATACATCTCCTTTATTCAAAATAATAGTATCATTAAGTGGCATTTCAATTTGACTACGAATTA
Organism: Candidatus Dasytiphilus stammeri; assembly: GCA_041944835.1. GTDB lineage: Bacteria > Pseudomonadota > Gammaproteobacteria > Enterobacterales > Enterobacteriaceae > Dasytiphilus > Dasytiphilus stammeri_K. The sequence goes on from CP145879.1 coordinate 349,434, forward strand.
TGTGATTTAAAAAACAACCATGATCTGTAAGTTTAAGAGAACTTAAACGTTTGTTGACAGCATTATCGTTTTTTACGACTATCTCTTCGGTAACAATACGCATATCTAGCAAATCACGATCAAAAACTTCTTTTCCATTGCGAAAACTTGGATCAAGTTTCGCATGTGCTTCAGGATAACCCACTAAAGATATTTCATCACCTACTTGTAAAATGGCGTCTCCATCAGGATTAGCAAGAATTCCATTACGACGAATACGTTCAATATAACATCCGGTTTTTAGATAAAGACCAAGCTCACGTAAATTTTTTCCTCCAGTCCAATTAACTAATTCGGGACCAACCCTATAAGCACGAATAACTGGCAACCAAACTTTGCGAATACTTTCTTTATCTAATCCTCTTTCTTTTGCAATTTGTTGTGCACTGGTAGATAAATCATGAGGTTGTAACTTAGGCAAATAACGAGCACTCAAGATTAAACTTATTAATCCTATTAAATAAGTAAGTGCATATCCTAGGCTTAGATGATCTTGTGCTAAACGTAAGATATCTGGGTCTGAAAAAGATTGACGCAAAGTATCATCAGCCCCCATCAATACTGGAGTAGATGTTATAGATCCAGCTAATATACCAGCGGTCATTGCGCTATCCCAATTAAACAAATAGCCTAAAGCCAAAGCAGTTAGGACTGCACTACATATCATGACAAATGTTATTAATAAATAATTTTTTCCATCACGAAAAAATATAGCGAAAAAATTGGGACCGGCTTCTATTCCTACACAAAAAATAAATAGAGTAAATCCTAAACGCAAAGCGTCAGTATTTACTGAAAAATGTTCTTGTCCTAATAGTAATGAAATTAATAAAATTCCAATAGAATTACCTAGTTGAAGGCTTCCTATGCGAATTTTACCCAAACATAAACCTAAGCTAAGGATTACAAATAATAACAATATATAATTGTTATTTAGTAATGAAATAATATTTATATTCACAATGTCACTTATAATTTGAGTTGAGTTATATTAATTACTTGGATTAGATAAAATATCCATCGTATTGACAAATAAATTTTGTCAAGACTATAATGGTAGTTATACTATTTTTAAAAATAAATCAAACATTATTTTATATAATGCTTATTGAAAATACAATTATATTTTATTTAGTATTAAATTATGATGATTTTTGTCACTTCAACTGAAAAATATTTTCTCCAATCATTATCAACGCAATTGAAAAATCTTTTTATGCTTAGTTAATTGAATAACTATTTTTTATGAAAAAAAAATTAATAGAACAAAAAATTAATAAATTAAGATCTCTCTTATTGCATTATGACTATCATTATTATTCTCTAAATGATTCAGAAATTCCCGATGAAGAATATGATAAATTAAAATTGGAACTATGTAGGTTAGAAAAATGCTATCCCGAATTTATCACTCCAAATTCACCGACACAGATAGTAGGTGCGCCATCCTTATTAAAATTGGATTTAGTTAATCATCAAACTCCCATGCTTTCATTAGAAAATATTAACCATGAAGAAGATTTTTTAAAATTTGTTAAAAAAATTTCATTTTTTTTTAAAAAAATAAAAGATATTGCTTTTTGTTGTGAACTTAAATTAGATGGAGTAGCTATTAATTTACTTTATGAAAAAGGAATTCTTATTAGAGCTATTTTACGTGGTGACGGGATTAAAGGTGAAGATGTAACCGCCAATGCATACACTATTTCTGATATTCCAAAAAAATTAAAAGGAGATAATCTACCCAATCGGATAGAAATTAGAGGAGAAATTTTTATGACAAAAAGCGGATTCAAAAAATTGAATTTAGAGGCTTTTCGTACTGGAAAAAAAAAATTTACTAATGCTCGTAATGCAGCATCAGGTTCTTTGCGCCAAATCCAGTCTAATGTTACTAAAAAACGTCCTCTTTCATTCTATGCGTATGGTATTGGATTAGTGGAAGAAAGTAATATTATGCCTGATAGTCAATGGCTATCTTTAAAACAATTAAATGAATGGGGATTACCTATTTGTTATAAAAATTGTCTTTGCAAAAAGATTGAAACAGTAATATCTTTTTATAAAAAGATAAAATCGATCCGATCTAAATTAGAATTTGAAATTGATGGAATAGTAATTAAAGTAGATTCAAAATATCTACAAGAAAAACTTGGATCTACAAATAGAGCCCCGAAATGGGCTATAGCAATGAAATTTCCCGCTCAAGAAAAATTAACTCGCATACTTGATGTGGAATGGCAAGTAGGTCGTACAGGGATTATTACTCCAGTAGCACGTTTTGAACCAATAAGAATTAGTGGAATTCTAATCCAAAATGCTACTTTACATAATTATGAGGAAATTAAACGCTTAGATTTACATATTAATGATTTAGTTGTAGTTCAACGTTCTGGTGATGTTATTCCAAAAATTGTAAATGTCGTAAAATTGCAACGTACATATAAAACGCATAATATAATCCGTCCATCTTTTTGTCCTATTTGTAAATCTAAAGTAGAAGAATTCCAAAGTGTCATTAGATGTACTGGAGGATTAATTTGTATTGCTCAAATTAAAGAATCATTAAAACATTTGGTTTCACGTCAAGCTCTTAATATTAAAGGAGTAGGTAGTAAAATTATTGAGCAACTAATACAAAAAAGGTATGTTTATAATGCTGTTGATCTTTTTAATCTTACAAAAGATCAAATTTTACAATTAGATAATATAGGAGAAAAATCAGCCATTAAATTAGTTAATTCTTTACATAATGCAAAAAAAACTACATTGGCTTGTTTTATATATGCATTAGGTATCCGTGAAGTGGGAAAAGTTACAGCTATTAATCTGGCAATTCATTTTAAATCAATAGAAGCTATAATGAATGCAGATTTGAATAGTTTGATGAAGATTAAAAAAATAGGTCCTTTAGTAGCATTTAATATACATAATTTTATGTTGATAGATAGTAATCGTAAAATGATTATTCAATTAATAAAGGAAATTGGTATTTCGTTTGTAGAACGATGATAGTAATATGAGCAGTATAATAAATTATTTATGAATAATTATTCATGAAGTACATAAGAAATTTTTCAATTATTGCTCATGTAGATCATGGCAAATCAACCCTTTCTGACCGATTTATTCAAATTTGTGGTGGATTATCTAATCGTGAAATGTCTGCTCAAGTTCTGGATTCGATGGAATTAGAACGAGAAAAAGGTATTACTATAAAAGCTAGAAGTGTAACACTTAATTATCAATCCCTTGATAGAAAAACTTACTTACTGAATTTAATTGATACACCTGGTCATGTAGATTTTTATTATGAAGTATCCAGATCATTGGGAGCTTCGGAGGGCGTTTTATTAATTATAGATGCAGGACAAGGCATTGAAGCCCAAACGATAGCTAACTTTTATAATGCAATTGAAATGAACTTAAAAGTCATTCCAATTATCAATAAAATTGATTTATCTACTGCTAATCCTGATTGGGTTTCCCAACAAATTGAAGAAATTTTAGGTATTCCCGCGACCAATATTGTTCGATGTTCTGCCAAAACCGGTGAAGGAGTAGTTCAAGTACTGGAACGTTTAATACTAGATATACCTGCTCCATCAGGTTCACTAGAAAATCCATTACAAGCTCTTATTATTGATTCTTGGTTTGATGATTATCTTGGAGTAGTTTCATTAATAAGAATAAAAAATGGTATTTTACATAAAGGCGATATCATTCAAATTATGAATACTAAAAAATGTCATCATGTAGATGATTTAGGTTTTTTTACTCCTAAAAAAAAAACCACTGACAGCTTAAAATGTGGTGAAGTAGGTTGGTTAGTTTGTAATCATAAAAATATTAGTAGTGCACCCGTAGGAGCTACAATTACTTTAGCTAGTAAACCGGCAAAAAATGTTCTGCCTGGATTTAAAAAAATAAAACCTCAAACATATGCCGGTTTATTTCCTGTGAATTTCGAAGATTATTCAGCCTTTCGTAATGCATTAGAAAAACTTAGTATAAATGATTCATCATTATATTATGAACCTGAAACTTCTACTGCTCTAGGATTTGGTTTTCGATGCGGCTTTCTTGGATTTCTACATATGGATATAGTTAAAGAAAGATTGAGAAGAGAATACAATCTTAATTTAATTTCTACTCTTCCTACAGTAATTTATGAAGTAGAAACTTCTAAGGGAGAAGTTATTCATATAAATAGTGCTTCAAAAATTTCTTCTCAGAAGATTTCTATCTGGCGTGAACCAATAGCGGAATGTAGAATTTTTGTTCCTAAAATTTATTTAGGAAATATTATTTCTCTCTGTGTAGAAAAAAGAGGGATTCCTATTAATTGGATCTATCATAGGGATCAAGTGGAATTAATCTATGAAATTCCAATGTCGGAGATAGCTTCAGATTTTTACGATCGATTGAAATCTAGCTCTCGAGGTTATGCAACACTTGACTATACTTTTAAGAAATTTAAAACCTCTGATTTGGTCTGTTTAGATATTTTAATTAATAAGATTATTTTAGACGCTTGTTCCCTAATTACTCATAGGAGTAATGTATTATATCGTGCACATCAATTAATAGATAAAATGAAAAAGCTAATTCCACGACAACAGTTTGAAATTGTTATTCAAGCTGCTATTGGTAATAAAATTATTGTTCGTTCAACAATTAAGCCATTTAGGAAAAATGTGTTATCAAAATGCTCTGGTGGTGATGTAAGCCGTAAAAAAAAATTACTGTACAAACAAAAACAAGGGAAAAAACGTATGAAATTATTAGGAAAAGTTGAACTGCCGCCTGAAATATTTATGGCACTTCTGCATGTAGATAAATAAAAAGGAAAAATTCTGGTGAATACCTTTAGCTTAATATTAACGATACTTACATTTTCAACTGGTATAATTTGGATTATTATAAAATTAATCCTACCATTCTTAATGGCTAAAAATAAATTAATAATAGATAAAAATCTTGAAACCGTTACTTCTATTTTTCCAATGTTATTATTAGTATTTATTATTAGATCGTTTATATATGAACCCTTTCAAATTTCATCGGGATCTATGATGCCTACGTTACTGGCAGGTGATTTCATTATGGTGAAAAAATTTTCTTATAATATAAAAAATCCTATTACTCAAAATACATGGATAAACATCAGTGAACCTCAAAGAGGTGAGATTGTAGTATTTCACTATCCACTCAATCCTAAACTAAATTATATTAAACGGATTATTGGAATTCCCGGAGATAAAATCTCATATGATGAGATAACAAAGGAAGTTAAGATTCAACCAGTATGTGCTGGATTTTACAATTGTAAAAAAGTAGAAATTACTTATTCTAGGATAAAACCTAGCAATTTTATTCAAACTTTTCAAGTTAAAAGCGGTTTGATAGAAAGTAACTTCTATCAAACAACCAAGGATGATTTTTCAACCAATGGAATACGACTTTTTGAAAAAAATGAAATCATTTCAAATATTTATCATCGAATTTTACTATTGCCAATAAATAACATATCAAATAATGTTAATTTATATTATAAACAATCTAATCAACCTATAGCTACTTGGATAGTCCCACCGGGGTATTATTTTATGATGGGTGATAATCGTGATAATAGTGCTGATAGTCGTTTTTGGGGTTTGGTTCCAGAAAAGAACTTAGTAGGTAAAGCTGTATTTATTTGGATGAGTTTTGATATCAAACCAGATAGTAAAAAACTACCCATTGGTATCCGTTTAAATCGGATTGGTAGGATAACTTAATTAAGAAATTAAAAAAATATGAACATAACTGTACTCGACACACTTCAAAAAAAAATGGGTTATTTTTTTAAAGAACATTCATTATTACAACAGGCTCTTACTCATAGAAGTGCAAATGGTAAGCATAATGAACGTTTAGAATTCTTAGGAGATTCTATTTTAAATTATGTTATTGCAAATGCACTTTATCACCGTTTTCCTTCTATGAATGAAGGTAACATGAGTAGGATACGGGCAACATTAGTACGTGAAAATACTTTAGCAAAAATTGCTAGAGAGTTTAATATAAGTAGTTGTTTACGTCTAGGATTAGGTGAACTTAAAAATGGTGGTACTGATCGGGAATCAATTTTGGCTGATGCAATTGAAGCAATAATTGGTAGTATATTTTTAGATAGTGATATTTTTACTGTAGAACAATTAATCTTAAATTGGTATCAAGAAAGATTAAAAAATATTAGTGCGAATGATAATCCTAAAGATCCCAAGACCCGTTTACAAGAATGGTTACAAAGTAATAAGATGCCATTACCAAGTTATTTAGTGAGTAAAGTATCGGGAGAAGCTCATGATCATCTATTTACTATAATTTGTAAAATAAGCCATACAAATGAATCAGTTATGGGTGTAGGTTCTAGTCGGCGTAAAGCAGAGCAAATAGCAGCACAAAAAATGTTAATTAAATTAGGAATTGAATGATAGAGATGATTATATCACCCGAAGAGCAAAAACTATATTGTGGTTATATTCCTATTGTAGGAAGATCCAATGTTGGTAAATCAACTTTACTAAATCATATTATTGGCAAAAAAATATCTATTGTTTCTCGTAAGCCTCAAACTACTCGTCAGTGTATTATAGGAATACATACAAAAGGTAGTTATCAAACTATTTTAATAGATACTCCCGGAGTAAATAATCGAAAAAAAAATACTTTAAATTCTTTAATGAATCGGAATTTAATAAATTCTATAAAAAATCAGGTATCATTAATCATTTTTGTAATAGCTGGTACAGATTGGACATCTGATGATACAAAAATTTTAAACCTTTTGTATAATAATGAAGCACCAGTATTACTAGTCATTAATAAAATTGATCTTATTAAAAATAAAAGCTTATTACTACCACATATTCATTTTATTAATCAGAAAATGAAATTTATAGATATTTTACCAATTTCAGCATATACGGGGTATAATTTAAATATATTAGTAAATTTTATTAAAAAATTCCTACCGGAATCTTCCCATTTTTTTCCTAAAGAAAAGATCACTAATCAATCTTTAAAATTTATGATAGCGGAAATCATTAGGGAAAAATTAATGCATTTTTTGAATCTTGAGATACCTTATTCAGTTGCTGTTACTATTGATCAAGTTATTTTAAATCAAGCCGGTTATTATCATATTGATGGGTATATAATAGTTGAACGTAAAGGACAAAAAAATATTATTATTGGTCATAAACATAATAAAATTAATAGCATTCTTAAAGAAGCTAGTTATGAAATAGAATTAATGATGAAGACTCCAATATCAATTAATTTAGGAATTAAAATCAAAAAAAAATGGGCAGATAATCATCTAATGTTAACCACATTAGGTTATTAACCTGATATGATTATGAGGTAGAAAAATTATTGATTTGAACTTTTATTCAAGGATCATTTAATGGGTATTATTGGTTTAGGAATGGATATTATTGACATAATACGCATTGCTAATCTTGTAGAAAAATTTGGAGATAAATTAGCTAAACGTATTTTATGTGATCAAGAATTATTACATTATCAAAGCTCTCGCTATCCAGTTCGTTTTTTAGCTAAACGTTTTGTAGCTAAAGAAGCCGCTGTCAAAGCATTTGGTACTGGAATGAGTAATGGTATTACATATAAACATTTTTCCATCTATAATGATAGATATGGAAAACCTTATTTAAAATATAAAAATATTTTGACTTGCTTAGTAGCAAAAGATTTTGAAATTAAATCTATTCATCTGTCAATCACAGATGAAAAATTTTATGCTTGTGCAACAGTTATTATCGAAAGCTAATAAAAAATTAATTTTTTATTTTATTAACTGATTATTTTTATAATAGCCTTATTAATAGGACAAACTTTTTGACAATTGGGTGTAATATAATAGCCCCTGCATTCAGTACAATTCTCTTGATTAATAGAATAACTTCTTTTTTCTTTCTTAAAGATAATTGCATTATTTGGACATTCAGCTACACACATATCACAATTCACACAATATTCAGTAATCATCAACGTCATAATTTATTCATTCAAAGTTAATTGTAATATAATGAATGTCCTTATATTAAATTGAGTGAGCATCTCATCTTGACTTTAGATTAATATGAAAATTATCCTGTACTACGATAGATAATATATATAATAAATAGGAAACCTTGCTAGTAATTTCCCAGTACCTGTCTCGCTTATTTTGGCTGCTTCTTTCCAGACCTGACCAATTAATAAGTTGGTTCACATTACAGGATAACCACAAGATTTCCACTATCTTCATTTTAGTAGTTTTTAAAAAAAAAGCAATTTATATTGATATAAATCCGTGATTATTTTATTCTAATATAAAAAATCTTTGGATTAAAAAAATATGTTTGAAAACATACCTATTGCACTTGAAGATCCCATATTAGGATTAGCTGAAAAATTTTCTACTGATCCTAGATCAAATAAAATTAATCTTGGCATTGGTGTTTATAATGATGAAAAAACTATAGCACCAGTATTAACTAGTGTAAAAAAAGCTGAAAAATTAATTTTAGAAAAAGAACAAACCAAAAATTACTTAAGTATTGAAGGAAATGCCGAATTTGCATTTCACACTCAAATATTATTATTTGGTGAAAATAGTGAACTTATCTCTACTAAACGTGCGATAACCGCACAAACGCCCGGTGGAACGGGAGCATTACGTATAATAGCAGATTTTTTAGCAAATAAAACTAATATTCAGAGAATATGGATTAGTAATCCTACTTGGCCCAATCACAAAAATATTTTTTTAGCAACTGGTTTAAATGTACAAGAATATCCTTGGTACAATCCTCAAACACATTTACTAGACTTTGATAATTTATTATCAACTTTAAAAAATAAAGTACAACCGGGAGACGCAGTTTTATTTCATTCTTGTTGTCATAATCCAACGGGTATAGATCCTACCATTGAAGAATGGAAACAACTAGCCCAATTATCTCAAATTAATCAGTGGATACCTATATTTGATTTTGCCTATCAAGGATTTTCTAGCAGTTTAGAAGAAGATGCAAAAGCATTACGTCTTTTTGTAGAACATCATCAAGAAATGATAGTTGCAAGTTCATATTCTAAAAATATGGGATTATATAATGAACGTGTAGGTTCTTTAACAGTTATAGCTAAAAATGCTGATGTAGTTAATGCAGTATTCAGTCAAATTAAAAGTATCATTCGAGTTCATTATTCTAATCCCCCTGCTCATGGTGCTGCTATAGTTACTACTATCTTAAAAGATAAAGATCTTAAATTACTTTGGCATCAAGAACTATCTAGTATGCGTCAACGCATTTGTAATATGCGTCAACTATTTGTTAATACTTTACAAAAAAATATTGAAAAAGATTTCAATTTTATTAATAAACAACATGGTATGTTTTCTTACAGTGGTTTAAATAAACAACAAGCGGTGTATTTGAGAGAAAAATTTGGAATCTATATAGTAAGTTCTGGAAGAATAAATATAGCAAGTATTACTTTAAGTAATATAAATTACTTATGTAAGGCTATTTGTTCAGTAATTTCATCAAAGATTCAATAAGGGAATCTTGAATGAACTCTTATCCCATTCGATGATAATAATCATGCTTACAACAAAATAGAGTTTTACATACATGATATTACATCATAAATTAGCACTTGGTGTTGAATATAATGGTAGTCGATATTATGGTTGGCAATCTCAAAAATTATTACCTAGTATACAAACTAATTTAGAAAAAGCATTATCAAAAATAGCCAATCATTCTATAAAAACCTATTGCGCAGGACGTACTGACGCCGGAGTACATAGCATAGGACAAGTAGTACATTTTGAAACTAATGCTTTGCGTAAGTTATCTGCCTGGACAAATGGAGTCAATAGATATTTACCTAATGATATTGTTGTACGTTGGGTAGAAATTGTACCTAACGATTTTCATGCACGTTTTAGTGCAATTGCTCGTTTATATTGTTATACAATTTATAATTGTAGTTTTAGACCAGCAATTTTAAATACAGAATTAATGCACTATCATAAACCTCTAGATGTAAAACGTATGCAAATTGCAGGTCAATATCTAATTGGTGAAAATGATTATAGTTCTTTTCGTGCAGCAAATTGTCAATCTCATTCCTCTTGGAGGAAAATTATATATTTAAATGTAACAAGATATGAATCTTATATTGTAATAAATATAAAAGCTAATTCTTTTCTACGTCATATGGTACGTAACATAGTTGGTTGTTTGATAGAAGTAGGATCGGGTAAACATAATGAAAATTGGATGGCTGAAATTTTAGCTACTAAAAATAATAAAAACGTAAAGTATACTAAAGTTAAACCCACGGGTTTATATCTGGTAGCAGTTGATTATCCCAGTTATTTCCATTTGCCCAAACCACCACATTTAGAGCTGTTATTTTTATAAAAAACTAATTTAATTTCTTTACTTTCCTTATGATAATTTCATTAATTACTTTTAATATATAATTATTAAAAAATGAATTGAGTTAAATAAGTTATTATATAAAAATAATAATTAATACAGGTTAATTATGAAGCGACTCATTATAGGTATTTCGGGAGCTAGTGGTATTATTTATGGTGTCCGGATCTTACAACTTTTACAAGAGATTGAGGAAGTAGAAACCCATCTGGTTATGAGTTTAGCAGCTCGAAAAACCTTAACTATAGAAACCGAATATACATTAAGTGAAATAAAATTGCTAGCTGATATTGTACATGACGTACGTAATATAGCTGCCACAATTTCATCAGGTTCCTTTAAAACAGATGGTATGGTAATTTTACCTTGTTCTATGAAAACTCTCTCTGGAATTGTAAATAGTTATACTGATAATTTATTAACACGAGCTGCTGATGTAATATTAAAAGAAAAACGTAGACTAGTTTTAGGTGTTAGAGAAACTCCTATGCATTTAGGACATTTGCGTTTAATGTCAATGGTAGCTAAAATGGGGGCTATTATTATGCCACCAATACCGGCATTTTATCACTGTCCAAAAACCATACAGGATTTGTTGGATCAGACAGTAATGAGAATATTAGATCAATTTTCAATAAAAATGCAAAATGATTTACATTTTTTACGTTGGCAAGGTTTTCCTACTATCTATAAAAAAAAGTGAAACTAACACAGGCATAGATTCATATAATCTCTATGCCTGACGTTTGATTGTATCGATTTTACCTTAAATATAATTATTATTACGATGACGGGATCCTATTAATCCCATAAAAGCCGCTAAAAAACCTTCAAATATAAGGAAAAAAAATGTCAACCAACTTATTCTAGCTATAGTTTTGATAGTGGTTTCGGCAACATCCATAATTTTTTGAACTGTTTGAAATTTTATTTTTTGATATTTTTGATAAATTTTTTGAATTTGTTGTACTAATTGTTCTATTTTTTGATCGGAGTATTTAGAATGTGATTTAATTAGATCTCGTAAAGCAGAAATATCACTTTCTTGCAAAGTACTCTGATTAGATTTAATTATCTTTTGCAACCAACTCATAAGAGATGGATCATGGTAACCGCTTACAGATTTCCAATGTAAAATTTGTTCTAGTTCTTCTTTTAAAGAATTTAAAAGATTATTGGGCATAGTTCCCTCTGCTAGAGGTTGTGTTACATGAGAAATTATAGAACCACTATTATTACTTATAGTTTGTAATCCAGTGCTAATTAAATGCATGGTATTACTAATTGCACTAGAAAATATAATAAATAGAAACCAAAAATATATTAAGGTATTTATTGACCACACAAGAATACCATGAATAATTCCATCACTTTTAGCTAGGCGTCCAGAAATGTATGCTCCTACAGAAATAGCAACTAGCATGCTAATGATAATCCAAAAAATTATACCAGTTCCAATATTATTATAGTTCTTTTCAAAAAGAATATTAAGAGTATTAATAGCACCAATTGCACTTCCTAAGATGAGAAATAAAAGTTCGATGATAATAGAGAAAATAACTCCTGCAAATATAGCATTCCAAGAAAGATGTTTTAAAGGAACTATTGAATCATTCATATCATTATTAATAGTATGTTGATTAGACATATTAAATGCTCCTTTTTATAGATGATATTAAATTTATATTTTTTCCTACACTACAGTAATCGTAGACAGGTAATGAATTTTTGACAAATTATTATTCACACAATAATTTTTTATCAAAGTAAGGAAAAGATCATTAAAGATGCCAATGAAATCAATTAACTTATATTTTATTTCTAATAAATCAGATATAATAAGATTATAGTTAATAATAATTATAGTTGTTAACCTTTTTAACATTCATATGAATTTCAATTATTCGGCAGGTTTTATCGTTTATTGTAGTATCAGTATAATTTTATGTTGTTTCATATTATTATTATCATGGATATTAGGTGGAAAATCTAATGGCAGAAGTAAAAATATTCCTTTTGAATCAGGTATTAATTCAGTTGGAAGTGCAAGACTACGTTTCTCAGTGAGATTTTTTTTAGTAGCTATATTGTTTGTAATTTTTGATGTAGAATCTCTTTATTTATATGTTTGGAGTATTACTATCCGAGAAACTGGATGGTTAGGATTTATTGAAGCAGCAATTTTTATTTTGGTACTATTAATTAGTCTAATTTATTTATTACGTTTTAATGCTTTACAGTGGACTTTATCAAGAAACATGGATAAAAAAAGTGATCTCTTAAAATGAAAGACATTTTAACAAAAATTAATTCTACTTCTACAAAAAAGAATGCCACTTATTCAAAATTTGAAGAACAAATAGAACATAGTATTTATATGGGAAAACTGGAATCATTTATTCAAAATTGGGTAAAATGGGGTAGAAAAAATTCTCTATGGCCGTATAACTTTGGTCTTTCTTGCTGTTATGTTGAGATGGTTACAACCTTTACTGCCGCTCATGATATTGCTAGATTTGGATCGGAAGTTTTAAGAGCATCCCCTAGACAAGCGGATTTTATGGTGATTGCTGGTACTCCATTTATTAAAATGGCTCCTATTATAAAACGTCTTTATGATCAAATGTTGGAACCCAAATGGGTTATCTCTATGGGTGCTTGTGCCAACTCTGGAGGTATGTACAATATCTATTCAGTAGTACAAGGTGTAGATAAATTTATTCCCGTAGATGTATATATTCCTGGTTGCCCTCCTCGTCCAGAAGCGTATATACAAGCATTATTGTTATTACAGGAAGTTATAGATAATGAATCAAGACCTTTATCTTGGATAATTCAAAATAATAAGGTTTATCATAAGGATATGATATCCGAACGAAAAAAAAATCGGAAAAAACGGATTAGTGTAACTAATTTACCTCTTCCAGACGAAATATAATTTATAATGGATTTTAAATCGTATATTTATTGTATTAGTTAGTAGATATACTGCATAAATTATAGATGTCATCCATTGAAAATATGACAAAGATTATGTTACGTAATTCAAGAAAAGAACTTTATAATGATCCTATAATTTCTGAGTTAGAAAAAAAATTTGGATTGAATTCTTTTATTATCCAATCAACAACTTGTATGGATTTTCCAATAATTTGGATAGAAAAGAAACAATTATTAAATATTGTCTCTTTCTTACGTAACATACCTAAGCCTTATGTAATGTTATATGATTTACATGCTATAGATGAACGTTTACGTACCTATCGTAAGGAATTACCAAAAGCTGATTTTGCAGTATTTTATCATTTATTATCTATTGAACGTAATTCAGACCTTATGATTAAAATTGCATTATCAGCTAATAATCTTCAACTATCTTCATTAACTAAATTATTTCATAATGCTAATTGGTATGAACGTGAAATTTGGGATATGTTTGGTATCACTTTTCTTGGACATCCTAATTTAACGCGAATATTAATGCCACCAAAATGGGTAGGTTTTCCATTAAGAAAAGATTATCCGGCCCGTGCCACTGAATTTGATAAGTATATTCTTACAAAAAAACAAGAAGAGACAGAAATGGAAGCACTAACCTTCAATCCGGAAGATTGGGGTATGAAACGTAGTATTGAAGATAAAGATTTTATGTTTCTGAATTTTGGTCCTAACCATCCTTCTGCACATGGGGCATTTAGAATTATTTTACAACTTGATGGAGAACAGATTATAAATTGTGTACCAGATATAGGGTATCATCATCGTGGTGCAGAAAAAATTGCCGAGATTAAAACATGGCACAATTATATTCCTTATACAGATCGCATTGAATATTTAGGTGGTTGTATTAATGAAATGGCTTATGTATTAGCAGTAGAAAAGCTAGCCGGTATAACCGTACCTGATAGAGTTAAAGTCATTCGTATTCTTCTTTCGGAATTATTTCGTATTAATAGTCATCTTTTATATATCTCTACTTTTATTCAAGATATAGGATCTATGACTCCAGTTTTTTTAGCCTTTACTGATCGTCAGAAAATTTATGATTTAGTTGAAGCTATTACTGGTTGTCGCATGCATCCAGCATGGTTTAGAATAGGTGGAGTTGCACATGATTTACCTAAAGGTTGGCAACATTTATTGCGCGAAATTCTTAATTGGATACCCAAAAGAATTAATTTATATATAAAAACAGCACTTAAAAATAGCATTTTAATAAAAAGATCAAAAGGAATAGCAAGTTATGGAGTACAAGAAGCGTTGGATTGGGGAGTAACCGGTGCTGGATTACGAGCCACCGGTATCGAATTTGATATTCGTAAATCCCGACCTTATTCAGGTTACGAGAACTTTGATTTTCAGATACCTATAGGTAATGGTATTAGTGATTGTTATAATAGAGTTATGTTGAAAGTAGAAGAAATCATTCAAAGTTTACATATTTTAGAACAGTGTTTAAATAATATGCCGTCTGGTCCATTTAAAGCCGATCATCCATTAACTACACCTCCCCCCAAAGAACGTTCATTACAACAGATTGAAAGTCTCATTTGCCATTTTATAAATTTGTCCTGGGGACCAAGAATACCAGCAAATGAATCATTTCAAATGATAGAAGCGACCAAGGGTATTAATAGTTATTATTTAATAAGTGATGACAGTACAATGAGTTATAGAACAAGAATACGTACTCCAAGTTTTGCACACTTACAACAAATTCCTTCTGTAATTCGAGGTAGCGTAATATCAGATTTAGTAGTTTATTTAGGAAGTATTGATTTTGTTATGTCAGATGTGGATCGATAATATGAATGATAATTTTGAATTAAGTTTAAGAGAAAAAAGTGAAATTGAAGAAGAAAAAAAACATTATGAGAATCCAAGATCTGCTTCAGTTGAAGCTTTAAAAATAGTTCAAAAATATCGGGGCTGGGTACCTGATGGTGCAATTGAAGCTATCGCCAAAATATTAGGTATGTCATCAGCGGAGATTGAAGGTCTTGCTACATTTTATAGTTATATTTTTAGATATCCAGTAGGACGACATATTATTCGATATTGTGACAGTTATGTTTGTTATATGAATGGTCATGAAAAAATTAAACAGGTTATTGAAAAAAATTTAAAAATAAAAATCGGAGAAACTACATGCGATAAACGTTTTACATTATTACCTACTAGTTGTCTTGGTAATTGTGATAAAAGTCCTGCATTAATGATAGATGATAAAACTTACGGTCCAGTTCATTACAATTCAATTATTGCAATTTTGGAACAATATCAATGAAAAAAACTATATTTTATGAAACGCATCCATTAACCTGGAGATTACGTCAAGATAAAAATCCGGTATGGATAAATGAATATTGTAATAAAAGAGGTTATATAGGAGCTAAAAAAGCATTACAAATGATGACTCCAAATGAAGTAATAAATATAATCAAAGAATCTGGATTAAAAGGGAGAGGAGGAGCGGGATTTCCTACGGGAATCAAATGGAGTTTTATGCCTCCTACTAAAGAGGATGAAAAAAAAGAACGTTATTTATTATGCAATGCAGATGAAATGGAACCTGGAACTTATAAAGATCGTATGTTATTAGAACAATTACCACATTTAGTGATAGAAGGAATGTTAATTAGTGCATTTGCATTGCAAGCAAATAGAGGTTATATTTTTTTACGTGGTGAATATATTCAAGCCGCTGTTAATTTGCGCATTGCAATTGATCAAGCAAGTCAAGCTGGTTGGTTAGGAACCCATATTCTTAATACTAGTTTTAATTTCGAAATTTTTTTACATAGTGGGGCAGGGAGATATATATGTGGAGAAGAAACGGCCTTAATCAATTCTCTTGAAGGATTTCGTCCAAATCCACGTGCTAAGCCTCCATTTCCTGCCTTAGTAGGAGTATGGGGAAAACCAACGTGTGTTAATAATGTTGAAACCTTATGTAATGTTCCTGCAATTATAGATAATGGAGTTGTATGGTACAAAGGTCTTTCGAAGAAAAATAGTAAGGATAATGGTACTAAATTAATGGGTTTTTCAGGTAAAGTAAAACATCCAGGACTTTGGGAATTACCCTTTGGTATTTCAGCCGGTGAAATTTTTGAATCTTATGCTGGAGGGATGTGTGAAGGGTTAACCTTAAAAGCTTGGCAACCTGGGGGAGCAAGTACTGCATTTTTAACTCATGATCATTTGGATTTACCCATGGACTTTGAGAGTTTAAATAAAGTTGGGAGTCGTTTAGGAACTGGTTTAGCTGTAGCGGTGGATCATTATATTAACATGGTATCGCTCATTCGGAATATAGAAGAATTTTTTGCTCGCGAATCTTGTGGATGGTGTACTCCTTGTAGAGATGGATTGCCTTGGATTGTAAATATATTAATAGCACTTGAAGAAGGGCAAGGTAAACTTGGTGATATTGAAACACTGGAAAAATTATGTAAAGAATTAGGATCAGGAAAATCCTTTTGTTATCATGCCCCTGGAGCAGTAGAACCATTAAAAAGTGCATTAAAATATTTTCGTCATGAATTTGAAAAAGGAATAAATTCTGATCGGATAAAACTAAAGTTAATTAAGGGTATACAACCTAATTGAAGTTAATTATCCTATAATTTTATATATTTAATATGCTAAGAATTAATATAGATAGTAAAAAATATGAAGTAGCAAACTGCACAAAAAATTTATTAGAAACTTGCCTTTCATTAAATATTGATATTCCTTATTTTTGTTGGCATCCTGCTTTAGGAAGTGTCGGTTCTTGTCGTCTTTGTGCAGTTAAACAATATAAAAATTCTCAAGATCGAGATGGTTATTTAGTTATGTCATGTATGACTCAGATCTCAGATAATAGTTTTTTTTCTACACAAGATCTTGAATCAAAAATTTTTCGCAAAAATATCTTGGAATTGTTAATGACAAATCATCCACATGATTGTCCGATATGTGAGGAGGCGGGAAATTGTCATTTACAAGATATGCTTGTAATGACAGGACATAATTACCGAAGTTATCGTTTTAAAAAACGTACCCATCGTAATCAAAATTTAGGTCCCTTTATATCTCATGAAATGAATCGTTGTATTGTTTGTTACCGTTGTGTACGATACTATAACAATTATGCGGATGGTAAAGATTTTGGAGTTTATGGTGCACATAATAATATTTATTTTGGTAGAATTAGGGATGGAGTATTAGAAAACGAATTTTCCGGTAATTTAGTAGAAATATGTCCAACTGGAGTTTTTACTGATAAAACTACTTCAAAACATTATGCTCGAAAATGGGATATGCAATTTGCACCTAGTATTTGTCAACATTGTAGTGTTGGTTGTAATATTAGTATTGGTGAACGTTCTGGAATAATAAGACGCATCGAAAATCGATATCATGGTGAAATTAATCATTATTTTCTTTGTGATCGTGGTAGATTTGGATATGGATATCTGAATTTATCTGATAGACCTCAGTACCCTATAGAATCTCGAGAGGGTAAAAAAATTGTACTAACTTCTAATCAAATTTTAAACAAAACTAGAAAAATATTGCGAGATGCTAGAAAAATTATCGGAATTGGCTCTACAAGAGCCAGCATTGAAAGTAATTTTGCGCTTCGTGAATTAGTTGGATCAAAAAATTTTTATATAGCAGCAACGCATTCTCAACAAAAAATAATCGCACTAATATTAAAAATATTATACTACAGTGGTATTTATACGCCTACTTTGCGCGAAATAGAAAGTTATGATGCTATTTTAATTCTAGGAGAAGATATTACGCAAACTAGTGCCCGAATAGCATTAGCTGTTCGTCAAGCAGTAAAAAAATATGCTCATTATCTTGCAAAAAAAAATAATTTACCAGAATGGCAAATTGCAACTGTTATCTCTATAGGACAAGATAAAAAATATCCGTTATTTGTTACGAATGTAGATCACACTGCTTTAGATGATATTGCAACCTGTAGTTACTATGATTCAATTGAAAATCAAGCAAGATTAGGTTTTGCTATTGCTCATATTCTTGATAAGAATGCACCTGCAGTTACAGATTTGGATGATGAAGTTATAATGAAGGTCGATTTCATAGCCCAAACCTTAAAAAAGGCTAAAAAACCTTTGATTATTTCTGGAAGTAGTGCAGGTAGTGAAGAATTAATAAAAGCGGCAGCTAATATTGCTAAAGCACTATTTGATTTGGGATCAAATGTAGGGATAACTTTATTACCTAGTGATGTTAATAGTCTTGGACTGGGTATTTTATCAGATACTAGTCAATTTTTAGAAATTGCTTTCAATGAATTTAAAAATAAAACTGCCGATACACTTATTATTTTAGAAAATGATTTATATCGTTTTTTTCAAAAAACCAAAATAGATAACCTTTTAGATAATATTAAAAATATTATTGTATTAGATCATCAAAATACTAAAACCTTAGAAAAAGCCGATTTAGTTTTTCCAGTAGCTAGTTTTGCTGAAAGCGATGGTACAGTTATTAATAATGAATTACGTGCTCAAAGATTCTTTCAAGTTTATGATCCATGTCAATATAATTCTGAGATTGCTATACAGACCAGCTGGCGTTGGTTAGATTTGATAAAATCAAATACATCTTCTAGTGATACTCAATGGAAAAATTTAGATAATATAATTGATGCTTGTATAACAGTTTTTCCAAAATTAAAATCTATTAAAGATGCCGCTCCAAATTCTCATTTTAGAATTTTTGGACAAAAAATTGCACGAAAATCCCCCAGATTTAGTGGTGAAACCTCAATGTATACACATATTAATATCCATGAACCAACTACACCAAAAGATGTGGATTCAATGTTTTCATTTTCTAAAGAAGGAATTAATAGTCCTTTTGCCGAATGTAACCAACATATACCTTTTGCCTGGGTTCCGGGATGGAATTCAGTCCAAGCCTGGAATAAATATCAAAGTGAAGTAGGAGGAACATTACGGTATGGTGATTCTGGTATTAGATTAATTGAATCTAGAAAAAATTCCTTAAAATTATCTTGGTTTACAGAAATTCCTCGTGGTTTTTTGAAAAAATTTCATAAATGGCGCATAGTACCATATTATCATTTATTTGGGAGTGAAGAACTATCTCAAAGGAGTCAAGTAATACAAAAAAGAATACCCTCATTTTACTTTATTATAAATTACAAGGATGCATCATCTTTAGGTTGGACTATAAGTAATGTAATAGAATTAACTATTATGGATGATATTTTTAATCTATACCTACATACTTCTAATAAATTATCTTCAGGTTTAATAGGATTACCTTTAGGTTTTCCTGGTATTCCATTGGAATTGAACGGTCTTTATATTTGTATAGATAATTTTAGGATTTTAAATAATGGATAGAAGTGAAATTTTTTTCAATATATCGAAATCCATTATTATATTATTAGGAGTTTTATTTTGCAGTGCTTTTATGAGTTTTGTTGAAAGAAGAGTATTAGCTTTATTACAAAATAGATATGGTCCTAATAGAGTAGGATGGTATGGTTTATTGCAAGTTTTTGCTGATATGTTAAAAATTTTATTTAAAGAAGATTGGATACCTCCTTTTTCAGATAGATTTATATTTACTATAGCTCCTCTTATTACCTTCAATAGTTTATTATTATGTTTCACTATTATACCAATAACTAAAAATTGGGTAGTAATTAATTTAAATTTGGGAGTATTATTTTTTTTAATGATGGCTGGTTTATCTGTTTATGCAGTATTATTGGCTGGATGGGCAAGTAATAATAAATATTCTCTTTTAGGTGCTCTACGATCAGCAGCACAAACTCTTAGTTATGAAATTTTTCTTGGTTTATCTATAATGGGAGTTGTAGCAAAAGCGGGGTCTTTTAACCTCATTGAAATAGTGCGTAATCAAATTTATATATGGAATATAATTCCTCAATTTTTTGGATTTATTACTTTTTTTATAAGTGGTATTGCTCTTTGTCATCGTCATCCCTTTGACCAACCGGAATCCGAACAAGAACTGGTATCTGGATATAATATAGAATATTCGGGGATGAAATTTGGTTTTTTTTTTATAAGTGAGTATCTTGGAATTTTGACTATATCATCATTAATAGTTACATTATTTTTGGGAGGATGGAATGGTCCTTTGTTACCATCATTCATATGGTTCTTTATTAAAACTAGTTTTTTTGTAATTACATTTATCTTAATACGAGCATCATTACCCAGACCACGTTACGACCACTTAATATCTTTAGGTTGGAAAATTTGCCTACCACTGGCTTTGTTTAATTTGCTAATTACTGCTGCGGTAATTTTATTATATCAATCATAGTAATAGGAAAGTAAATTTATGAATTGGTTAAAACAGATTTTTTATCATCTTTTCACCCAACTACGGAGTATATATCTTATTAGTTTAAATGCTTTTTCTAAACGTGAAACCCAAAAATATCCTGAAGATAAGATATACTTACCTCCTCGTTATCGAGGTAGAATTGTATTAACACGTGATCCCGATGGAGAGGAACGTTGTGTTGCATGTAGTCTTTGTGCAGTAGTCTGTCCAACCGATTGTATTTCTCTTCAAAAATCTGAAGATAATAATGGAAGATGGTATCCGGAATTTTTCCGAATTAATTTTTCTCGGTGTATATTTTGTGGTTTATGTGAAGAAGCTTGTCCAACCAATGCTATTCAACTAACTCCCGATTTTGAAATGGGAGAATTCAAACGTAAAGATTTAGTTTATGAAAAAGAAGACTTGCTCATTTCAGGTCCGGGAAAATATCCAGAATATAATTTCTATCGTATGGTAGGTGTAGCACTTAAAAATGAATCACCACGTGAAAATCAATTAGATCCTATTGATGTAAAAACTTTATTGCCTTAAATAAAAAGGATTTAAAAAATGAATTTATTCTTTTTTTATGTATGTGGTGCTCTTTCAATATTAACTACATTACGTATTCTTACACATCCAAATCCTATGTATGCTGTATTATATTTATTATCTCTAATCTTATCAATTGCAGGAGTATTTTTTTCTATTGGTGCATATCTTGCAGGAACATTAGAAGTTATTATATATGCAGGTGCAATTATGGTGTTATTTGTATTTATATTAATGACACTTAATATAGATAATTCTATAGAATATAAAAAAGTAGTGAATTCCTCATTTTGGATAATCATTTTTTTACTTTTTTTTAGCATTATCATGATTTTTAGTATGCATAGAATTCCTGAATTTTATCTAGTAGATGGATATACTTTTGATGCTACTAAACAATTAGGTATTTTACTTTTTGGTCCATATCTATTGTTAATAGAATTTGTATCTTTGTTAATGTTAGCAGGTTTAATTGTAGCTTTTCATATAGGGAGCAAAGATCGTTAATAATCATATCTAACTGATGCTAGTAGCTAATTAGTATATAAATTTTGGAGATCTTTTTTTTATGATACCTTTTCAGCATGGATTAATTTTATCTGCAATTATTTTTATATTAGGAATAATAATACTATTTACACGTCGTAATTTCCTGTTTATGTTGATTGGAATTGAAATCATGCTAAATGCGGCAGCATTAGTTTTTATAATATCTGGATATGCATGGAAGCGAATTGATAGTCAAATAATGTATTTATTAATAATTACTATTGCTGCAATAGAAGCTAGTATTGGATTGGCATTGTTAATTCAGTTGCATAGATATTATCATAATCTAAATGTGGATTTAGGGATAAATAAGCATGGATGAATATCATTTATCTATTCTATGTATTCTATGTATTTTTTTTCCTTTGTTGGGTTTTTTGAGTTTAATATTATTAAAAAATCATTGTGGTGAAAAAATACCTTCAATTATAGGAATCACTTCAGTAGGTTTATCAGCACTATTTGCTCTTATTATAAATATTTATTTTTTTAAAAAAAATCACTTTGGATTTTCTCAAAAATTATGGAATTGGATAAATATTGGACATTTTTCTATTGATATTAATTTGATGATAGATGGATTGTCTCTGATGATGTTATCAATAGTAACGGGAGTGGGGTTTTTAATTCATATTTTCTCTGAATGGTATATGCGTAGTGAGGAAAACAAAAATCGATTTTTTGCTTATACTAATCTTTTTATAGCCAGTATGATTGTACTAGTCTTGGCAGGAAATTTATTGTTAATGTATGTAGGGTGGGAATTAGTAGGAGTTTGCTCTTATTTACTTATTGGTTTTTATTATACTAATGTAAAAAATGGATTAGCAGCGTTTAAGGCTTTTTTAATTACGCGTATTGCAGATGTATGCTTGATTATAGCAATATTTATTATTTATCATAAAATGGGATCTTTAAATTTTGACAACCTATTCATAGGAGTAAAATTACTTACCAATAAAAAAGATTTATTAGAGTTAAAGTTAGCAGCATTTCTCTTATTATGTGGAGCTTTAGGTAAATCTGCACAATTTCCAATGCAAACCTGGTTAGCTGATGCAATGGTTGCACCTACTCCTGTATCAGCTCTAATTCATGCTGCAACTATGGTTACTGCGGGAGTTTATCTTATAGCTCGTACCAATTTTATATTTCATCTTATGCCAGATATATTATATTTAATACTAATGATCGGTAGTATCACCTTAATTTTAGGATCTGGTGCAGCTCTAGTGCAAACTGATATTAAACGAGTGCTTGCTTATTCCACTATGAGTCAAATTGGTTATATGTTTGCAGCTTTAGGTATAGAAGCTTGGCATGCAGCTATCTTTCATTTGATGACTCATGCTATTTTTAAAGCACTTTTATTTCTTTCATCAGGTGCTATCATTTTTGAATGTAATCAAGAACAAAATATTTTAAAAATGGGGGGCTTATATAAGAGAATGCCAATGATTTATATATGTTTTTTAATTGGTGGTGCTTCATTAGCAGCTGTTCCATTTTTAACATCAGGATTCTTTAGTAAAGAAGAAATTTTTCTTTCTATTTTTTATACTGATCATATATATTATTTAATCATTGGATTATTAGGATCTTTTATAACTTCACTTTATACTTTTCGTATGATTTTTCTGATTTTTCATGGGAAATTACAAAAAAATTACTTTATAGTTAATAAGTATAAAGGAATAACCTATTATTTTCCACTATTCATAATGCTAATATTTTCTACTTATCTAGGTACTAACCTTATACTTCCACTTAATAGAGTTTTTCCCGTTTTTAACAATGAAATTTATATAAATAAATTATTATTAACCCTGATTTCTAGTAGCATAATTCTTTTTGGTCTAGTTTTTTCATGGATCTGCTTTAGTAAGTATCGAAGATTAATTACTTATTTTGAATATAACCGTTCTTGGTCTTGGTGGAGTCTTTTTACTAATTATGGATTACAGGGTTGGGGATTTGACTGGTTATATCATCAATTATTTGTTAAACCATATTTGATAATTGCAAGATACTTAAAATCCGATCCATTCAAGATAATTATCAATATGGCAGCAGTTTTTTTAAATTTTATGCTAATAAATTTACTTAAAAGTGAAAAATATAATCATGTTAATAACTATATAACATCAATTATATTTGGTACCGGGATAATTTTAATTTTTCTACTAATCTTTTAGAAGGAAATATTATTTTATGTGGTTACCTTGGCTCATATTAATACCGTTTATTAGTGGTGTAATATGTTTATCTCTAGAATATTTATACATTCACTTATCACGTTGGATTGCTTTTATAGCTCTTGTCATGGTTTTATTACTAATAATTTCAATGTGGTTATTAACGAATGAAAATGAGTTATTAATAATGCCCAATGCACTTGGATTGCCTCAATGGCGATATGAATATTCGCTATCATGGATTCCTCGTTTTGGAATTAATTTTAATTTAGCATTGGATGGAGTATCTCAGTTAATGGTCATGATTACTGCATTAATTGGAATCATGGCGGTATTATGTTCATGGAAAGAAATCGATCAAAATATCGGAATATTTTATTTCAACTTACTATTTGTAATTAGTGGAATAATCGGGATTTTTATTGCAATAGATTTATTTTTATTTTTCTGTTTTTGGGAAATGATGCTCATACCCATGTTTTTTCTTATTTTTTTCTGGTCACATAAAGAATGTCAAGACAATACTAAAATTAATACGGCTATAAAGTTTTTCATTTATACCCAAGGTAGTAGTTTATTAATGTTAATCGCTATTATAAGTTTAGCTTTAATTTATTATCTTAATACAGGAGTTTGGAGTTTTAGATATGAATTGTTGTTACAAAATAACATATCGTATCAGATTGAATATATCTTGATGTTGTGTTTTTTTATCACTTTTGCCGTAAAATTACCGATTATACCTTTACATGGATGGTTAATTGATGTGCATGATCAAGCACCTACCGCTGGATCTCTAAGTATCTTACTAAAAACCGCTGCTTATGGGTTATTACGTTTTAGTTTGCCACTCTTTCCAACCACATCTGTGGATTTTGCTCCTATAGCTAAAGCATTGGGTCTGATTAATATTTTTTACGGAGCTTGGATGGCTTTTAATCAAATTGATTTAAAACGCGTTATAGCATATAGTTCCATTTCTCATATTGGCTTGATATTAATTGCTATTTACACGGGGGATAAATTAGCCTTTCAAGGTGCCCTTTTTCAAATAATTACTTACACTCTTTCTACTGCTGGATTGTTTATTTTATGCGGACAACTTTACGAACGTTTGCATACAAGAAATATCTATAATATTCAAAAGATATGGCGAAGTATTAATTATATGCCAGATTTTTTCTTATTTTTTTCCTTAGCAACTATGGGAATACCTGGAACCGGAAATTTTATTGGAGAATTTTTAATTCTAATTAGTAGTTATAATAAAGCACCATATATTACTATAATAGCTGCTTTTTCGATGGTTTTTACAATTATTTATGTTTTAATGATGATGCAACGAATGTATTTTGGTATTCCAAACAGTAATAAAAAAATTTTTAACCCAATGACAATCCGTGAATGCAGTATGATTGTAATACTAATAATTTTATTACTTGGTTTGTTTTTTTATCCTCAATCTATTCTTAATATATCTCATGTGCCATTAAAGAATATTAATAAATGAATTTTAAATACTTCAATTCACTCTTATCGATTTATATTCAATCTATTGAACTAATAATTACGATGCCATTAATAGTGCTTATTATTACCTCAATAATTTTATTAATAGCTATTATTATATGGAAAAGAAATAATTTAGTGGGTATATTTTCATTAATTGGTTTATCCATAGCTATATGGTCAATATTTTTTTACAAATTTACTTCAAATCAACCTGATTTTGTAACCACTATATTATATATAGATAATTATTCTTTATTAATTAGTGTATTAGTCTTACTAGCAAGTTTAATAACAAGTATATTTACTTACTTATGGTTATATTTTTTTGCTCTAGAAGATCAAGGTGAAATTTTTTTATTAATATTAATTGCCACTGTAGGAGGAGTATTACTGGCTAATACAAATAATTTATCATCATTTTTTATTGGTATAGAATTAATGGCAGTACCGTTATTCGGTTTAACTGGTTACACCTTTAATAGAATAACTTATCTAGAATCCAGTATAAAATATACCCTACTGTCTGCAATAACCTCTTCATTTCTACTTTTTGGAATTGCGCTTATATATGCACAAACTGGTTATTTAACCTATTCACAAATAAGTATATTTATTAATAATAATATACAATCACCACTGCTATTACTAGGGTTTGGACTCATAATGACTAGTATTGGATTTAAATTATCTTTAGTACCATTTCACCAGTGGACAGCTGAAATATATGAAAAATCACCCTTTCCCGCTGTTTGGTTTCTAGCTACTAGTAGTAAAATTGCTATTTTTGGAGCTACAACTCGTTTATTGGTTAATTTGCATCTTATAGATAATAAAATGGTTTATATTTTACTAAGTATAATGGCATTTATATCTATTTTGGTTGGAAATTTTATGGCTCTTTTTCAATTAAATATTAAAAGATTATTAGCATATTCTTCGATTTCTCATTTTGGTTATTTGTGGATAGCATTAATATGTGCTCATACCAATAAATTTTTTTCATTAGAAACAATTAATATTTCTTTGGTTAGTTACTTATTAAGTAGTTTAGGATTACTTGGGATAATTATGTTAATATCTACTCTTAATCATAAGAATAATTCTATTATTGATGATATTAATTCTTATCGTGGATTATTTTTACATCATCCAATATTGTCATTAGCTATGACTATAATGATACTATCTTTATCTGGGATTCCCCTCACATTAGGTTTTCTTAGTAAATTTTATCTCCTTATTCTAAGTATAATGTCCCATCAGTGGTGGTTAACTTTCTCTATTTTAATCGGTACTATTATTGGGCTTTATTATTATTTGCGATTGATTGCATATTTGTATCTCTCTTTACCAACCGAAAAAATTATACTTTTTTCATCAAAAGAAAATTTAGTTTGGTTTTGGTATATTGGAGCAATATTAGTCGGTATAATAGCTATTTTAATTTGCATTTTAGGTATTATTCCGCAATACATAATAAATTGTATCCAATTTTCATATTAAAAAACCAAATTTGTGTATCATTATTTATAATTTAAAATCACACAACTCTTTTATGTCAATTTCAGCATCTATTTGACCAATTAAGTAAGAACTCAATTCCGATTCTTGAGGTGCAACTTGTACATTATCGGATACTAACCAAGAATTAATCCATGGGATTGGATTGGATTGTATACTAAAAGGAATATCTAATTGTAGAGCTTGCATTCTAATATTAGTAATATACTCAATATATTGAAATAATATTTCCTTATTTAATCCTATCATTGCTCCATCTTTGAATAAATATTCAGCCCATTCTTTTTCTTGCTTGACAGCTCGCAAAAATAAATCATAACATTGTGGTCTACATTCTTTTGCTATGTCTGCCATTCCTGAATCATCTTCTCCTGAATTCATTAGATTAATTAAATACTGAGTGCCGGTTAAATGTAAAGCTTCATCACGTGCAATCAAACGAATAATTTTTGCATTTCCTTCCATTACTTTACGTTCAGCAAAAGCAAAAGAACAAGCAAAGCTCACATAAAAACGAATAGCTTCTAGAACATTGACATTCATTAAGCAAAGGTAAAGTTGTTTCTTTAGTGCACGTAAATTAATAGTAATAATTTTACCATTTACTTGATGTGTTCCCTCTCCTAAAATATGCCAGTAACTAGTCATTTTAATGAGGTCATCATAATAATTAGAAATATCCCGTGCTCGCATTTGAATATTTGGGTTAGTTACAATATCATCAAAAATACATCCTGGTTCATTAACAATATTACGAATAATATGAGTATAAGAACGCGAATGAATAGTTTCCGAAAAAGCCCAAGTTTCAATCCAAGTTTCAAGCTCCGGTAAAGATACTAATGGTAACAACGAGACATTAGGACTACGTCCTTGAATTGAATCTAACAAAGTCTGATATTTAAGATTACTGACAAAAATATGCTGTTCATGTTCAGGTAATTTCATGAAATCAATTCTATCTTTTGAGATATCGATCTCTTCAGGACGCCAAAAAAAAGATAGCTGTTTTTCAATTAATTTTTCAAAAAAAGAATATTTTTGTTGATCATAACGAGCTATATTTACTGGTTGTCCAAAAAAGAGAGGTTCTTTAAGTTGATCATTTTTTTTTTGAGAAAAAGTAGTATAAATCATACTATGAATCCTTCCTTTATAAATCAAAATCGACCTTTTAAAACATTAAATTTTACAAGCTCCGCTATCGCAGTTATGACTTTCATATACAATATGAGGAGGTTGCGTATTTTTATTATTCTCAGACAGATTATTTGGAATTTGTAAATGTAATTCATCTGATGCTCGGTCTCGTGTATTATGATAATATAAGGTTTTTATCCCAAGGGTCCAAGCTGTAATTATATCTTTCAGTAACTGTTTCATGGGTAATTTTCCCGATGCAAAGCTTTCTGGATCATAACTAGTATTAGCAGAAATCGATTGATCAACAAATTTTTGCATTAAACCAACTAATTGTAAATAACCCTCGTTACTGGGCATTTTCCATAATAACTCATATGCTTTTTTCAATTTTTCGCAATCTGGTACCACTTGACGCAAAATCCCATCTTTTGATGCTTTTATAGTAATATAACCTCGGGGGGGTTCAATCCCACTAGTAGCATTAGATATTTGCGAAGAAGTTTCTGAAGGCATTAATGCTGAAAGAGTAGAATTGCGTAATCCATACTTTTTAATATTAATTCTTAATGTCTCCCAATCGTAATGTAATGGCTCTGCAACAATTGAATCTAGATCTTTTTTATAGGTATCAATAGGAAGAAGACCTTGAGCATAAGTAGTTTCATTAAACCAAGGACATGCTCCTTTTTCTTTTGCTAATTCATTTGAAGCTTTGAGTAAATAATATTGGAGAGCTTCAAAAGTTTTGTGTGTAAGATTATTAGCACTACCATCCGAATATCGAACCCCATTTTTTGCTAAATAATAAGCAAAATTAATTACACCAATTCCTAATGGACGACGACCCATTGCAGCGCGTTTTGCAGCAATAACCGGATAATTTTGATAATCTAATAGTGCATCTAAAGCTCGAACCCCTAGTATAGCCAGTTCTTCTAATTCATCAAGGTTATTTATAATACCTAAATTAAAAGCCGAAAGAGTACAAATAGCAATTTCTCCATGATTGTCATTTATGTGTGTTAATGGAGTAGTAGGTAATGCTATTTCTAAGCATAGATTTGATTGTCGCACAGGTGCTATATGTGGATTAAAAGGACTATGTGTATTACAATGATCAACATTCTGAATATAAATTCTACCGGTTGACGCTCTTTCTTGCATCATTAAACAGAAAAGATCTATTGCTTTTACACTTTTTTTTCGAATAGAAACATCTTTTTCATACATTCGGTATAACCGTTCAAACTCATTTTGATCTGCAAAAAAAGCATTATATAGATCCGGAACTTCAGAAGGACTAAATAGAGTTATTTCTTCCCCGTTAATCAGTCGCTGATACATGAATTTATTTAGTTGTACAGCATAATCCATATGACGAACACGATTATCTTCAACACCTCGATTATTTTTTAGAACAAGTAAATTTTCTACTTCTAAATGCCATAAGGGATAAAATACAGTAGCAGCTCCACCTCTTATTCCTCCTTGTGAACATGATTTTACAGCTGATTGAAAATGTTTAAAAAAAGGAATACAACCAGTATGATATACTCCCCCTTCTCTAATTGTACTGCCTAATGCTCTAATACGTCCCGCATTAATTCCAATTCCAGCTCTTTGAGAAATATACTTTACAATAACGCTTGTAGTAGCGTTAATAGAATCTAAACTGTCATCACATTCTACTAAGACACAAGAACTAAATTGTTTAGTACGTGTACGTACCCCTGCAAGGATTGGTGTTGGTAGAGAGATTTTAAAAGTAGATATGGCATCATAGAAACGTTTTATATAATTTACACGTATCGTAGCAGGATAACTTGAAAATAAACAAGCGGATACCAATATATATATGAATTGAGCACTTTCGTATATTTCACCATTAACACGGTTTTGTACTAGATATTTACCTTCTAATTGTTTTACAGCAGCATATGAAAAATTCATATCTCGCGAATGATCAATAAAATTATCCATTTCTTCGAATTCTTCTTTCGTATAGAAACTTAATAAATTAGGGTCATACATTCCCCTTTTTACCATCCGTTTAACCTGATCATATAATTTAGGTGGTTGAAATTGTCCATAAGCTTTTTTGCGCAGATAAAAAATACCTAAACGAGCTGCGAGATATTGGTAATCCGGTTGTTCACTACATATTAGATCGGCAGCAGCTTTAATAATAATTTGATTAATATCAGTGGTTTTAATTTTATTATACAGCTGGATATGAGAACGCAATTCTATTTGAGAAATAGAAACATTATGCAATCCTTTAGAAGCCCATAAAATAATTCTCTGGATCTTCTCCCAATTCAAACGTTCGAGACGACCATCACGTTTAGTAACAAACCAACTTTGGTTCATATTGCGTTTTTCCTATCAGGTTCTAGTAATTTACGGTAGATTTTAATAGAGAAATTAATAAAAAGTAATTAAAATAGATTTTTATTAAGTAGTAGAATTTAGTATTCTAATTAGTTCTAAATCCTATACAAGGATTAATTTTATTTGATTTAATTCTATTTATTTATTCATGGTTCTATAGATAATAGTGTGTAGTTGGTTGAAGTAGATTTGTGTCAAATTCATAAACTAATGGAATAGCAGTAGGTATATTTAAATTAATGATTTCAGTTGAACTCATGTTATCCAGATATTTTATTAGAGCACGCAAGGAATTCCCATGAGCCACAACGATAATACGACGTCCATTTTTAATAAGCGGTAAAATAACATCTATCCAATAAGAAATAACTCTTTTACTAGTTGATAACAGATTTTCTGTTAATGGAAATTCATCTAGTTTAAAATAACTATACCTTATATCATTACCCGAATAATTTTTATTATTTATAGTTAATGCTGGAGGAGTTGCATACATATCACGACGCCATTGTAGAATTTTTTCGGGTCCATATTTTTTACTCATTTCTAATTTATTCATTCCTTGCAATGCACCATAATGTCTTTCATTTAATTTCCAAGATTTAGCTACTGGTAACCAGCTTTGTTCTAATTGATCGAGAACAATCCATAAAGTATGAATGGCACGTTTTAATACTGAGCTAAAAGCATAATCAAAAAACCATCCTTTTTTTTTTAACAATTTACCAGCCGATTTAGCTTCGGCTTTTCCTTTTGTAGATAAATCTATATCACACCAACCAGTAAAGCGATTTGCTTTATTCCATTTACTTTCCCCATGACGTAATAATACTATTTTATTTAAAGTCATCTTAAGATCCTTTTCTATAGCCAAGATGATTATATTAATAAATATATCATAAAAAAAAATCTTTTAGGTTATAAAAATGGCATGTATTTTAGTGAGTTACTATTCTTTGTTTCTATTATGAGAATTATGATTGAGTACTAATTTGGGTGATTTATATGAGGGTTTCATTAACTTAAGTTTAGTAAAACGACAGAATGGTAACCAATTAAGGATTCCAGGAAAATAACGTAAAAAAGGTAATACCACTGGTAATAGTAAGATGTTTTTAGTTATTTGCCAGTAACTACGTTCAGATAAATATTTTTTATCTATCTTGACACAATCATTCTTAATTATTTGATTTAATTTAGTACGAAGCTCATTATTAAATTTACGATCAAAAATAATTAAATTTGCCTCTAGATTTAGAGATAAACTTAAGGGATCTAGATTACTAGATCCAATGGTTGACCATTTATCATCTTTTATAGCTACTTTACTATGTAATAAACGACGAAAATATTCATAAATTTCTATCCCTGATTCTATTAAATAATTATAAAGTAATCTTGTTCCTATATTTGCAAAATGTAGATCAGCTTTTCCTTGTACAATTAATTTTATTTTTACTCCTCGACGTGCTGCAGTTCGCATATTCTGTATAATTCGGTCACCTGGAAAAAAATATGCATTAGCAATAATTACTTCATGTTGAGCTTCTTGGAGCATAGTAATATAACTTTGTTCTATATCATCACGATGCTTATCATTATCACGCCATATATAAATAGCTCTATTTAGATTGTTGTTTAACGAAGGTTTAAAATAAGAATAATTAATTTTTTTTTTTTCTAGATGTAATAGTGATTTGCATTTCATTGCATTATATGTATAACTCCATATATCATCAACTATGGGACCAGTTATTTCTACTGCATAGTCTTGTTTAGCAGTTGGCCCATAATTGGTTAATTGTTCTGCAGAAAAATTTATTCCACCAATAAAAGCAATTTCTTTATCTATTATTATAGTTTGACGATGTAAACGTCTGAATATATTAATACATTTTCCGAGGATTCGAGAGCAGGGATTATAATATATAAAATGTACACCAGCTTGAGTTAGTTCTTGAATAAAATGATCAGAAAGTTCTGAGGAACCATAACCATCTACCATGATTTTGATATATATATGACGTTGTGCTGCTTCTAGTAATACATTACGTAGTTCTACACCAACTTCATCTTCAAAAATATGAAAGGTTTCTAGTAGTATACTAATTTTTGATTTTTTTATAGTATGAAAAACACGTGGAAAAAATTCTTCTCCATTTTCTAGTAATGTTATTCGATTACCATTACGCCATTTTTTGTAATTCATAGGCATTTCTCTCGTTACATACAATTCAATTTTTTTAAAATATTCTACTTTTTTGGAGGAGTCCAAGGCCATTTTTTATATAAAAAAATTTTACGTACTAACAAAATTATAAAAAAAGCAACAATAAATATGAATAGATATTTTTTATGTTGATCTAACTGGTATAACCAAGGTAGAATCATTGTACCTCCTACATAACCTAAAGTTACAAATATAAATGACCACAATAATGCTCCAATTAGGTTAAATATAAAAAACACTAAGGGATAAACTTGGCTAGCACCAATAATAATTGGACCTAGAATGCGAAATCCATAAATAAATCTTACTGCAATAACAAATAATATTGGTCTTTTGCTAATCATATTTTTAACAGAGATTATTCTTTTGTGATTTCTAAATTTTTTTAAAAAAATATTACTAAAGTAGTAACCTAAAAGAAAAAGTAATTGATCTCCGAGTGCTCCTCCCAGCATAGCTACTATTAGTACTCCTTTATAATCTAATAAACCTTCTTGTGCAGCTATTCCACTTAATATAATTATAGTTTCACCTTCAGTTATACACCCCACAAAAAGAGCCCAATAACCATACTGGGTTATCATACTATTAATATCAATATGCAATATATTTTCCTTCCTACTACTGTTATTATTTTTTATTGGCTACTATTATCTATGTGTAGATACGGAATAGGTATGGTATACTTACTTATACTAAGTAAGTTTTATCTAGTTACAAACATAAATAATGGAAATACCCAATTCGCAGTAATAGTTTATGGATGTGATGATTATAATCATATTAATCTGTGGTAATCTGCTGAGAAAAAATCCAATAAAAACTTATGTAAGTTAGCAGATCTTAAGAAAAAACAAGCAAGTAGAGATTTTATAAAGTTAATCAACCGTTTCACATGCTTTAAGAGTATTTTGTAATAACGTAACAACCGTCATAGGACCTACACCCCCAGGAACAGGAGTAATCCAACCAGCGCGTTCTCGAGCTTGTTCGAAATTAACATCACCAACTATTTTTCCATTTTCTAAACGATTTATACCAACATCAATTACTATAGCCCCTGGTTTTATCCATTCACCACAAATAAAATGTGGCTTTCCAATTGCTACAATTAATAAATCAGCAATCTCTATATATTGACGTATATTTTTACTTAGGCTATGAAGAACAGTGATAGTACATCCAACTAATAATAGTTCCATAATCATTGGACGTCCAACAATATTAGATCTTCCTATAATTACAGCATGAAGTCCATAAGATATAAGATTATAAGATTTAAGTAAGGTAATTATACCATATGGTGTACAAGGTCTTATGGTTGGGGTTTGAAGACATAATCGACCTATATTATAAGGATGAAAACAATCTACATCTTTAGAAGGAAGAATTTTTTCGAGTAATTTTATTTTATTAAATTTTGTAGGTAAAGGAAGTTGAACTAAAATACCATCATGGGATGAATCATAGTTCAATTGCTTTATCAGATTCATGAATTCTACTTCAGAAGTACTAACCGGTAAGTTATAATAAAAAGATTTAAATCCAACTTTTTCACAAGCTCGACGTTTGCTATTTATATAAATGTTAGAAATGGCATTTTCACCAACATTTATCATTGCCAATCCGGGAGGTCTTTTTCCATTTCGAACTCTAAGCTGTACTTTTGACTGTATTTCTTTTTGTATCAGTTGCGCAAGCACTTTACCATTAATAATATTTGCTACCATAAGATAATAATTATATTGATATAATATTATATATTAATATTATACCAATATTATTAATATAATGTAAGTGTATTAAAATGCGCCTTTAGCTCAGTGGGATAGAGCACCGGTCTTCTAAGCCGCTAGTCGCAGGTTCGAATCCTGCAAGGCGCGTACCTAAAAACTAAGAAATTTTAATGAAAACTAGCTATTTAATTTTTCCTCATTTTAATCCAATTATTTTATCATTAGGTCCAATATCTATTCATTGGTATGGTGTTATGTATCTAATCAGTTTTGGATGGGCAATATGGTTAGGATTAGAACGGGCTTTAAGATCCAAAGAATATAATAAAGAAGAGATTGAAAATCTATTCTTGGCAGGTTTTTGGAGTGTTATAATTGGAGGTCGTTTAGGTTATGCTTTATTTTACAATTTACCCATTTTTATAAAACATCCGTTATATTTATTAGAAATATGGAAAGGAGGCATGTCTTTTCATGGAGGATTATTAGGAGTAATAATTGTTATTTTTTTTTTTCACGTCGAACACAACGAAATTTTTTTCAAGTATCTGATTTTATAGCACCTTTAATTCCTTTGGGATTAGGAGTAGGAAGATTAGGTAATTTTATTAATGATGAATTATGGGGTCGAGTGGCTATAAATATTCCCTGGGCAATGATATTTCCAAATTCATACCAAGAAGATATGAATTTTTTAATTCAACACCCTGAAGTGCAACCAATTATTGATTATTGGAAACGTTTACCACGTCATCCATCACAATTATATGAATTTTTTTTTGAAGGAATAGTTCTATTTATCATATTAAATTTTTTTATTCTTAAACCACGTCCTATAGGAAGTGTCTCG
The DNA here is from genome assembly GCA_041944835.1 of Candidatus Dasytiphilus stammeri. Taxonomy (GTDB): domain Bacteria; phylum Pseudomonadota; class Gammaproteobacteria; order Enterobacterales; family Enterobacteriaceae; genus Dasytiphilus; species Dasytiphilus stammeri_K. The sequence goes on from CP145879.1 coordinate 385,013, forward strand.
GGTCTTTTTTTAATTATTTATGGTTCTTTTCGTTTCATAGTTGAATTTTTTAGACAACCAGACAACCAACTGGGCTTATTTCATGAATTATTCAGTATGGGACAAATATTATCAATTCCAATGATATTATTAGGTATTATTATTATGATAAGGGTATATATTATCTAAATATAGGTAAATAAACTAATGAAGCAATATTTACAACTAATGGAAAAAGTCTTAACCAAAGGCATATTCAAACCAGATCGTACTCAAACCGGTACTTTATCAATTTTTGGATATCAAATTCATTTCAATTTGCAAAAAGGATTTCCATTAATTACCACTAAGTTTTGTCATATTCGTTCTATTATTTATGAATTATTATGGTTTTTAAAGGGTGAAACTAATATAGTTTGGTTAAATGAAAACAAGGTGTCAATTTGGAATAGATGGGCTGATAAAAAGGGTAATTTAGGTCCTATTTACGGTAAACAATGGCGCAATTGGGAGACATCTCAAGGAAAATCCATTGATCAAATTAGCAAAGTATTACAACAAATCCAAAATGATCCAAATTCTAGACGTATAATTGTCTCATCTTGGAATGTAGGTGAATTAGATTCTATGGCTTTAGCTCCTTGTCATGTTCTTTTTCAGTTCTATGTAGGAAATAATCAACTATCTTGTCAACTTTATCAGCGTTCTTGTGATGTGTTTCTTGGATTACCTTTTAACATTGCTAGTTACGCACTGTTAGTACATTTAATGGCTGAGCAATCTAATCTTAAAGTAGGAAAATTAATATGGACAGGAGGAGATATACATCTTTATTGCAACCATGTTGAACAAGCTAAATTACAACTTACTAGGAAACCTCTTCCACTCCCGGAATTATTAATTAAACGTAAGCCATCATCTTTGTTTGATTATTGTTTTACTGATTTTGAAGTAATTGGATACCATCCATATCCACATATTAAAGCACCAGTTGCAGTATAATTTTATGTTTATAATCTATCATTCTAATCAGTTAGAAATTCTGAAAGATTTAATGTGCTATCACCTTAAGACACTTAGTTTTGATGATCCGTTTTCTTCAGAAGAAATAGTGGTACCGAGTACGAGTATAATACCATGGTTAGAAATGGCAATTTCTGAAGTAATTGGTATTACAGCTAATATAAACTTTACTATTCCTGAAACGTTTATATGGAATATACTTGTTTGCATTTTTCATGATATTCCTCCAGAAAATATGTTTAGTCAGGAAAAAATTAAGTGGAAAATAATGGCAATAATTCCTCAATTGTTAAATCAACCAGAATTTCAAATGTTCAAACAATATTTTTCAATAAATCCTGATAAAAATCAGCTTTTTATATTAGCCAGTTATCTTTCAGAACTTTATTATCAATATTTAATTTATCGTCCTGAATGGTTAATAGAATGGGAAAATAAAAAATTCACCGAAATAGACCCATCACAAATTTGGCAAGTATATTTATGGTATGAAGTAATTAACTATACTAAAAAATTAGATCAATCTATATGTCATATAGCCAATCTTTCTCTTTATTTTTTGAAAAAAATACCTCAATTGAATAAAATAAATTTTTTAAATTTGCCAAAGCGAATTTTCATTTTTAATATTTCAAGATTACCACCTTTATATCTTACAATTTTAGAAGCCATCAGTAAGCACATAGATATTCATTTGTTTTTAGTGAATCCTTGTCGTCATTATTGGAGTGATATCAATGAATATAAACAAGAAACTACAAGCAATCCGATTCTTAAATCATGGGGTAAGTTAGGACGAGATAATTTTTATTTATTATCTCAATTTGAACAAACACATGAAATTGATGCATTTGTTGACCTAAAAAAAGAGAGAATGCTATCTTCTCTTCAACAAGATATTTTAGAACTGGAAGATTATACCACGATTTTTTTTTCCGAAAATTCCCTCCAAAAAAAACGCTTATTTAATATTAATGATAATTCTATTCAAATTCATATTTCATATGGTTTACAACGTGAATTGGAAGTTTTACAAGATCGATTGTATGATTTGATCACAAATGATTCTACATTAACACTTAATGATATTATTGTAATGGTAACTGATATTGATCTTTACGCACCATTTATTCAAGCAATTTTTGGAAATACTCAATCTAAATGTTATTTACCTTTTCATATTTGTGATCAAAGTATTAACCAATTATATCCGTTATTAGTACGGTCATTTATCAGCTTACTACGCATTGTAGAAGAAAATTTCTCTTTAGATAAGATTTTTTCATTACTTGAAATACCAGCATTCGCAATTAAGTTTAAAATTAATAAAGAAAATTTAGCAAAATTACATCAAGTTTTATCTGAATACCCAAAAAATATTAAAGATGAAGATGAAAATCAAATAAAACTATTTATTGAATTGAATGAAAAAAAAATCGGTACTCAATTAGTAGAAGGTATATGTGAAATATACAGAAAATTATCTCAATGGCGTAGCTTTCTATTCAAATCACGTTTTCCTAGTGATTGGAAAAATATATGTAGTGAAATAATTAATGATTTTTTTTTGATTGATGCTAATACCGATCAAGAAGTAGTAGCAGTATTAACGTTTATTAAACACAAGTGGTATGTAATACTAGAAGATGCTATCCACTCCTCTCATCCTCATGAGAAAATTTCCATACAGTTATTATACAATGAACTAATAATGAAATTAAACCAAATAAAATTAAATATGTCTTTTATGAAAAATTGTATTAATTTTTGTGCTTTGACAAGCATACGTTTAATACCATTTAGAGTAGTATGTATATTAGGCATGAATGATGGTATATATCCACGCACATCATCATCAATAAGCTATAATCTAATTATGAAAAATCCTAAGATTGGTGATATTAGTCAACGTGATAATGATCGTTACTTATTCCTTGAAACTTTATTATCAGCACGAGATATATTTTATCTTAGTTATATTGGTACTTCTATTGCAGGAAATTTCTTAAAAAAATTCCCTTCAATATTTATAAATGAAATATTAAATTACATAGTACATAGTTACTATTGGCCGAACAATAACGTTTCAGATTTTGATAATAATGCCAATAAAATTAGAAATCATTTGCAATATTTTCATGATAAATATAGTGATCTAGTACTAAATAATGATAATGGTATGAAAAAACCCAATTTGAATAATATGGTTTTACCAAAAAAAAAAATATATGAATTGAATATTCAAAAATTTTTTTATTTTTGGAAACATCCAATCCGTGCTTTTTTTAATAATCGTTTAGGTGTGAAATTTTTATATCCAGAAAAAATGACATATTCAGATCAACCTTTTTTTTTAGATAAACTTAATTATTATGAATTTAATACGGAATTATTAACAACTTTAATTAAAGGTAATAATCCTAGTGATTTATTTGCATTATATCGTACCAAAGGGTTGCTTCCGGATGGAGTTTTCGTCGAAATTTTTTTAAAAAAACAACAGCATTCTATGAACAAATTAGCACAAAGTATCAAAAGATATTACAGTAATACTGGTTCAAAACCTATACCAATTGATTTAAATATTAGAGGCATACATTTAACCGGTTATTTATCCGATGTTCAATTTGATGGATTAGTTAGATGGAGATGTAATCGTCTCAATTTTAAAGATGGCTTACTTTTATGGTTAGAACATCTTATATATTGTATAATTAATGGAAATGGTAAAAGTATAATGTTTGGTCAGGAAAATACACAATGGTCTTTTAGTGCATTGTCTTCTCAAGAAGCCATTGATCATCTAATACCTTTTATTGATGGTTATCAATCGGGTATGAATTCACCTATATTGTTATTACCAAAAACCGGTGGAGCATGGTTAAAAGCTACTTATGACAAGAAAAAATACGTTTTATCTTATGATGAAAAAACACAACTAAAAGCACGTCAAAGGTTGCTCATGACATGGATGTGTGATAAAAATGGAGAACGTCATGATCCATATTTACAACGTTTATTTCGTACGATGGATGAATATCATATAACAGAAGTTATTAACAATGCCAAACATTGGTTATTACCCATAATGTATTTTAACCAACCTAAGTCTTAATCAATTAAGACGTTCTTTTATGCGAGCACCTTTACCTGTTCGATCGCGTAAATAATATAATTTAGCTTTTCTTACCGAACCTCTACGTTTGATAATAATACTTTCAATTATATGTGAATGCTTTTGAAATACTCGTTCAATTCCTTCTCCATTAGAAGACCATTTACGAACAGTAAAAGATGAATTTAATCCACGATTACGTATTGCAATAATCACACCTGAAAAAGATTGTAACCTTTTTTTTAAACCTTCAACTACCCAAATTTTAACTTCCACAGAATCTCCTGAACGAAAGTAAGGTAGGTCTTTTCTAATTTGTTCTTCTTCTATTAATTTTAATATATTCATATTGATGAGTTTTTTTTTGTTTGATTGAAATATTCTTTTTTGAATTCCGTTAATAAATCGATTTGTTCTTTATTTAAATAATTGATCTTTAGAAGATCCGGTCTTCGAAGCCATGTTCGTCCTAATGATTGTTTAATTCTCCATCGCCGAATTTCATAATGATTTCCTGATAATAAAACGGTTGGAATAGATTTTCCATCTAAGACTTTTGGTCTAGTAAAATGTGGATGTTCTAATAAACCTTTAAAAAAAGAATCTTCTTCCACACCTCTAAGATTTTTTCCTACAGCACCGGGTATAAATCTAGTTATTGCATCTATTAAGATCATTGCAGGTAATTCACCACCACTTACTATATAATCTCCTACTGACCATTCTTCATCAATCTCCATATTAATTATTCGTTCATCTATTCCTTCGTATCTCCCACAGACAAAAATAATTTTATCTGAATTTGCTAATTCATTAACACCTTTTTGGTCAAGTTTTCGTCCTTGAGGAGATAAATAAATGACTTTAACTAAATTGCCTGCACTTTTTTTTGCTACATTAATAGCATCTCTTAATGGTTGCACCATCATTAGCATTCCAAATCCTCCTCCATAAGGACGATCATCAACTGTTTTATGCTTATTTAGAGTAAAATCTCGAGGGTTCCAATATTGAATAGAAAGTAAACCATTTTTTATAGCTCTGCTCGTTATACCATAATCAGTAATAGCCTTAAACATTTGTGGAAATAAACTAATCACTCCAATCCACATCATATGTGCTTTCTCTGGTTTTTTATTTAATAAAAATACTGGTTTTCCAAGTAATGAAAATTAATTTCATTTTTAAATCTATTTTACTAATGACCGTATTTTCAATAAAAGGAATTAATATTTCTTTTATTTTATATCTCTCGACTTTTACTATAAGAATATCATTTGAGATAGTTGAAAATAAATGTACTACTTTTCCTAATTGATCTCCGTCGGAACTTATCACTACACAACCGATAATATCTTTCCAATAATATTCTCCTTCATGGAGAATTGGTAATTTACTAGATTCAATCATGATATTAGAGTTATGAAATTGTTTAGCTTTTTCCCTTTCATTAATATCTTTAAGCTTAATAATAAAATTATTATTTTTTTTATACCATTTTTCTAGTTCTATTTTTATCCAAAAATTACTACTATTATATTTCCTAATAAACCATGGTTGATAAAAGAAGATTTTTTTTTTATTTTCTGTAAAAGATATTAGTTTTATCCATCCATGTACACCATACGCCGATCCTATTTTTCCCAAGATCAAAGGATCTTTGATAAAATCATTCATGATTTTTTTATATTTTTTATCAAATGCTTTACTCTAGATGAAACTTTAGCACCTTGACTTATCCAATAATTAATACGGTCTAAATTAAAATTCACTAAGTTATCTTTGGTCATAATTGGTTTAGGTTGAAAATAACCTACACGCTCAATAAATCTTCCGTCACGAGGACTGCGATTATCAGCAACAACTATTTTATAAAAAGGTCTATTTTTAGATCCATGACGTGCTAAACGAATAATTATCATTGTATTTTTAAATTTATTTCAGCTATTTAAGTGTAAATTTGATTAAATCACTTTTAAAGTCATAAGTTTAATTCAATTTTATTTTATAGTTTCATAATTTTCTTAAATTACTCATCCATTTTGATACTCCCCATGGTTTTATTTTTTTAATTAATCTTTGCGTATTTCCAAACTGTTTTAATAAATTATTAACCTCTTGTACCTGTAATCCACAACCCGATGCTATGCGACGTTTTCGTGAACCTTTTATTATTTCAGGTTTTTTACGTTCTTCAAGTGTCATTGAATTAATAATAGCTTCCATATGTACAAAGGTAGTATTACTAATATTAGAAATAGATGAAATATTTTTATGAAATAATCTTTTTATCATGATTGCTATTTCATTTCCATCCATTTTCCGCATTTGTTTAATATGAATTAAAAAATCATTTAAGTCAAATAGGTCTCCTTTTTTAAATTTTTGAACAAATTGTTTATTTTGATGAGAATCAATATTGTTTTCTATTTTATCAATTATAGAAATCACATCACTCATTCCTAATATTCTGCAAGCCATGCGTTCAGGATCAAATGATTCTATTGCTTCGATCTTTTCTCCTAAACCAATAAATTTTATTGGTTTTCCAGTAATCTGACGAATAGATAATGTAGCTCCACCTCTTGTATCTCCATCTACCTTAGTTAACATAATACCAGTTATGGAGAGCATTTCATTAAATCCTCTTGCTGAATTTATTGCATCTTGACCTGTCATAGCATCAACTACAAAAAGAGTTTCTATAGGATTTAAAATCCTCTGAATTTTTTTTATCTCCTCCATCATTTTTATATCGACATGTAGACAACCAGCAGTATCTACTAATAATACATCATATAATTTTTGCTGTGCTTCTTTAAGTGCATTCGTTGCGATTTGAATCGGATTAAGATGGTTATTATTTATTAGATAACAATCTATACAGACTTGCTTAGCAAGCATTTCTAACTGAGTTAATGCTGCGGGACGATAAATATCTACAGAGACTGTCAGGATTTTTTTTTTATATTGATCTCGTAATAATTTTCCAAGCTTTATAACACTAGTGGTTTTGCCAGTTCCTTGTAATCCTACTATTAAAATTACAGCTGGTGGGGAAGTTGAAAGATTAATTTTATTATCTTTTTCTCCCATTGCTGTTATTAGTTCTTGTTTTACTATTTTTATAAATTCTTGCCCAGGTGTAAAACTTTTACTTACACTATGTCCCATAGCATGGGATTTTACACGATTTATAAAATCCTTTACTATTGGAAGAGCAACATCGGCTTCTAATAATGCTATACGAACTTCATGTAGTGTTTCATTGATATTATTTTCAGTAATCCGTCCATAACCTTTAATTTTATGTAGGATATTAGATAGTTTATTAGTTAAATTTTCAAACATAAAAAAAATCTATAGTATTTTAGAAAAATTATAATTGGATAAGAAAACCATAAAACTGGTCTTATCAGTAGCTTCCAAGTAGGATTGAAGTAAAGAAGATGTTATGATCTCTTGTTCGAATTGTTCTTTAGTCAAAATTTGAAAATCTTCTTTAAGTAAAAGATGATGATATTTATTAGATAATGTCATTCCTGTTTGTATTAAACCATTTTTTATCATTAAATTTAGAATACGTGATGAATAAGTTAATTTAGGAGAGTCAAAGAAATTTATTATATAGTCACATGTATCTTTATAATCATTAGAATTCTCATTATAATCTAATATATGTGCTAAAAACTTTAATTCTCGTAAAATACTTTTCCCCACTTCAGACAATGGTAAAAGAGTATTATTTATAGAAATATTCTGTCCTGGCTTACGACCATATAAAGTAACTATCTCCCAATTTTTACGAATTTCAATGAGTTCTGTGGTGTTCATTTCTATATGGTCAATTAATAAACACCATAATAATAACAAATCTAGAAATCTAACTTGTTTTATATCTATTCCAATTGGACTAAATGGATTAATATCTAAAGAACGTGCTTCAACATATTCAATTCCCTTACGTATTAGTGCTTGAGATATAGATTCTCCTTCACCAATTACACATTTGGGACGTATTGGAGCATAAAATTCATTTTCTGTTTGCAATATATTGGTATTCAATTGAATATAGTCACTATTTTTTTTCAAACCTATGCGTCTATATTTCTCAGAAGGAGTTTTCAGAGCAGTTTGTAAACTATTTACATAACTTCTCAAACTATTGAAATTAATATCTAAATTATTCTGTACCTCACTCATATATCCAAGTGGACTGAGACGTAAAGAGGTTGCAAATGGTAAATAGAGCATCTCATTATTATGACATTCAAAATATAAAGAAGTTTTTTTTCCCTGTAAAAATGATGGAGAGATTGCTGGAGAAGCACCAAATAGATAGGGTATTATCCATCCAAACCGATAATAATTACGTATTAAGCTTAAATAACTAGTTGAAATAATTTCTTTACTCTTTTGCATATCTTCTATTCCATAACATTTTTGCCAAAACGTTATAGGTAAAGAAAAATTATAATGTACTCCTGAAATTATTTGCATCATACTGCCATAACGATATTTCAATCCTGTACGATATAGTGTTTTTAGTCTTCCAATATTAGAAATTCCATATTTAGCTAATTTTATGTTATCTTCACAATTAACTAAACTTGGCATACTCAATGACCACATTCTTTCATGTTCATTATTTAATTTATGAACTACATGACGATGTAGATCTCTTAAAAAACTAATAAGATATGTTACATTATTACTTACAGGAGTAATAAATTCTAAAAGAGCTTCAGCATAATCCGTTGTGATCCACTTATTTGTTAATGCTGATCCAAGAGATGATGGATGTCTAGTTGTTACTATTTTTCCATCCAGTTGAACACGTAGAGTTTCTCTTTCTATTCCACGATTAATGTTTTGGAGAATCTCCGGATGTGATTCAAGTAAGGGAAGTATATGTTTGATATTTGGTATCAATTAGCTAAATCTCTCCAATAAGTATTGATCATTAGTCATGCATCATGCTATTTATTTTTAAATTACGCACCCGGAAGGATTTGAACCTACGACCTCTCAGTTCGTAGCCGAGTGCTCTATCCAACTGAGCTACGGGTGCATGCAGTATTTCCTAAATTATTTATATAAATAAAGTGCAGTGAGGGTGGGATTCGAACCCACGATGCAGTTTTACCACATACTCCCTTAGCAGAGGAGCGCCTTCAACCACTCGGCCACCTCACTATTTTCATTAGTGAGTGCAATCGTCTTATCTTATATTCTTCTTCATTTAGATGTCAAATCATTTAAAAAACACTTTAAATAAATAAACTTATAAAAAAAAAGTTAATCGTGATCTATTTTATTGTCTCATTTGATTTAATTCTTTTATAGATTTCTTCACGATGAACTGAAATATTTTTGGGAGCATTTATACCAATACGTACCTGATTACCTTTTAATCCTAATACGGTTACACTTATTTCATTATCTATGATAAGGGTTTCACCAATTCTGCGAGTGAGAATAAGCATTCTGTATTTCTCTCCTTGAACTTAATTATTAATTGATTGTATATCCAATAAATATAAATAAATACCGGTAATATCTCTGCTCTAGATATTATTAGAAATCTATATTGAGATTGGTTTATTTTAAAATTTACTAACTATAATCTATTACTTATAAAAGTTTTCATTTCACTTAATATAGTTGGTAAAATCGATACCGATGTTCCATATGCTTGAGCAATTTCTTGACAACCTCCACCCTTTCCATTAATTTTTGGAATAATTCGATTTATTAAATCATTTGCTGTAATTTTACTAACTAAATCTGGACTTACAGCAGCTATTAATAATACTTTATTTTTATTATTTACTGTACCTAAAATAATAACTACTGATTTTAGTTCCTTTTTTAAGTTTGTAACGATAGATCTAAGTGTTCTTTCTTCAGTATTACTTAACTGATTAATAACTATATTAGTGTTATTAATTTGAATAACTTGTTTTAAAATCCACTTATAATCTCGAATTGTTTTTTCAGTTGTGAGCTGTGCTAAATTTTTTTTTAAAATGCTGATCTCTTGCTTAAGCAAATGTATTTTGTCAGGTATTTTATTCTCATTACTTTTAAGAATAAAACTAATATTTTGTAAAATTTCATTTTGGAGTTGTATTTTTTCTAATGCTATTTCTCCTGTACTAGCTTCTATACGTCGAATACCTGCAGCTATACTGGATTCTGAATTAATGCGAAATAATCCGATTTGTCCAGTATTATTAACATGAGTTCCATTACATAATTCAGTTGAAAAATCGCCTATTGTTAATACTCTAACATTATTATCATATTTATTTTCAAATAGTGCAATTGCACCTTTTTCTTTTGCAACTTCATATTCCATAATCCTAGATGTAACTGGTAGATTATGAATTATTTTTTTATTTACCATACACTCAATAGCACGAATTTCTTGTAAAGTTATTTTAGCAAAATGAAGAAAATCGAAACGTAAATATTTTTCATTTATTAATGATCCTTTTTGTATTACGTGATTTCCCAAAATATAACGTAATGTAGCATGTAATAAATGTGTAGCTGAATGATTTCTACATATTTTATTACGACGATTACTATCTATACATGCAATAACCTTATCTCTTATATGAAAACTACCTCGAGTAATTTTTCCTATATGAAAAATGGCTTTACCGATTTTTTGCGTATTACTAACTAGAAACTCTGCATTCTTATCTACATTATAAATCTTGCCGGTATCTCCAATTTGACCCCCTGATTCACTGTAGAAAGGAGTAAAATCTAAGATGATAATTCCCTCTTCTTTGTCAGATATGTTCTCTTTGAGTTTATCTGATACAACTATAGCAATGATAGTACTTTGTAGTTGATGACAATCATGTCCCTGGAATTTAGTAAAAATATTATCACTATTTATTATTTTAATATTATTTTTAGTAAAAGGATTATATTTACGACTACGTTGCTTCTGTAATTCCATTGCGGATTTAAAACCATCCTTATCTACTTTCACTTGATGTTCACGACACATTTCACTTATTAATTCTAAAGGAAAACCATAAGTATCATATAAACGAAATGCGGTTTCACCATCTAATATATCGCCATGTAATTTTGATAATGCTTCATTTAATAATGAATTACCTTTTTCTAAAGTTTGTGCAAATTTTTCTTCTTCTAATTTTAATACATTTTCTACAAGAAATTGTTGATTTTTAATAGATTCTGCTATGGTTCCCATTATTTTTACAAGAGGTTTTACTAATTTATAAAAAAAGGTTTCTTTTATTCCCAATATGTATCCATGACGCACAGCACGTCGTATAATATGACGTAATACATATCCTCGTCCTTCATTAGAAGGTAAAAGACCATCAGCAATAAGAAAAGCACAAGAACGTATATGATCAGCAATAACTCTTAATGATGGAGAATTATTTACAGAGATTAATGTTATTAATGCAATATGTTTAATTAACTTACGAAAAATATCAATATCGTAATTAGTTTCTACTTTTTGTAATACAGCAGCAATACGTTCTAATCCCATTCCAGTATCTATTGATGGTGAAGGTAATGGAATCATAGCACCATCTTCTTGTCGATTATATTCCATGAAAACAAGATTCCAAATTTCAATGTAGCGAGTACCGACCGATTCTGAACTTCCGGGGGGAGCTCCATAAAAATGATTGCCTCGATCATAAAAAATTTCTGTACTAGGTCCACAAGGCCCGGTATTTGCCATTTTCCAGAAATTATCCCCGGAAAATTTTAGCTTTTCTCCATCGGCGGTTTTTTTATCTCCAATTCTAATTAGACGTTCCTGAGGGATTCCTATTTCGTTTTTCCAAATATCATAGGATTCATAATCTGTCTTATGGACTGTAATCCAGAATTTTTCCTTAGGTATATTAAACCAATATGAACTAGTTAATAATTTCCAAGCTAAATAAATAGCTTTTTTCTTAAAATAATCTCCAAAACTGAAATTACCAAGCATTTCAAAAAAAGTATGATGACTAGGAGTATAACCTACATTTTCTAGATCATTATGTTTTCCTCCTGCACGCATGCAACGTTGAGATGTTGTAGCACGAGAGAACAAAAATGTTTCTTTTCCCAAAAAAACATTTTTGAACTGATTCATACCCGCATTGGTAAACAGCAATGAAGTATCATTGTAGGGTATCAAAGAGCTACTACTTATTACAGTATGACCTTGACTTTGAAAAAAATCTAAAAATATTTGACGAATTTCTGCAGTATTTTTATACTTCATAAAGGTTAAATTTCCTAAAGCTAGCTAGTGTAGTAAATTACATCTTTAATGTTTAATATTAGTAATGTTTATTCGACTTTATCTGATGTCAATAATATTTGTCGCAGTTGTTGTTCAAGTTCGTTAGCTAGAGCAAGATTTTCTTTTAAATAATTACTTGCATTAGTTTTACCTTGTCCTATTGTAACACCATTGTAGCTATACCATATCCCGGATTTTTCTATTAAATTATTTTTGACACCTAAATCCAGAATTTCACCATAAATATTAATGCCTTCACCATATATAATTTGGAAATCCGCTTGTTTAAATGGAACTGCTACCTTGTTTTTAACAATCTTAACACGTGTTTCACTACCTATTACATTATCACCATTTTTAATAGAACCTATTCTACGAATATCAAGACGTATTGATGCGTAAAATTTTAATGCATTACCACCAGTTGTAGTTTCAGGATTACCAAACATCATTCCAATTTTCATACGAATTTGATTAATAAAAATCAAAAGCGTATTAGATTGTTTTAAGGTTCCAGCTAGTTTACGCATTGCTTGACTCATCATACGCGCCGCAAGTCCTATATGTAATTCACCAATATCACCTTCGATTTCTGCTTTTGGTGTAAGTGCAGCTACCGAATCTACAATAATCACATCTACAGCTCCAGAACGAGCCAGAACATCACAAATATCTAAAGCTTGTTCACCGGTATCTGGTTGTGAACATAATAAGTTATCTATATCTACGCCTAATACTTTTGCATATCCTGGATCTAAGGCATGTTCAGCATCTATAAAAGCACAAGTCTTCTTTTGTTTCTGTGCAGCTGCAATAACTTGAAGCGTTAAAGTAGTTTTTCCCGATGACTCAGGACCATAAATTTCGACAATTCTACCTAATGGTAAACCACCTACTCCTAAAGCAAGATCTAAAGTTAACGAACCTGTAGATATTGTTTCTACATCCATTGCTCTATTTTCTCCTAAACGCATAATAGAGCCTTTTCCAAATTGTTTTTCAATTTGTCCTAGTGCAGCTAAAAGAGCTTTTTGTTTATTTTCTTGATTCACCGAAACCTTATCCCTAAATAAATACTTTAGTAAAAATAAATGAATTATTTATATCTAATAATATTCAATTGGTTATTTTTTTTATATACAATATTATAACTACAATATTATATCATAGGAATCTTATTAATTATGGATTTTTCTAATCATACTCCCATGATCCAACAATATTTACGCATTAAGGCTGAACATCAAGATAGTATACTGTTTTATCGGATGGGAGATTTTTATGAACTTTTTTTTGAAGATGCAAAGCGTGCATCACAATTATTACATATTTCGCTCACTCAACGCGGAATATCGAATAATCAGCCCATACCTATGGCAGGTATACCCTATCATGCAGTAGAAAATTATCTAGCTAAATTAGTACATCTTGGAGAATCAGTAGCTATTTGTGAACAAATTAATGATTCTACATTGAATATAGGTCAAGGACCTGTAGAACGTAAAGTAGTACGTATTGTTACTCCCGGAACAATAAGTGATGAAGCACTCCTGCAGGAATATGCAGATAATTTATTAGCCGCCATTTGGCACGATGCACAAGGTTATGGGTATGCTACTCTTGATATTAGTTCTGGTGATTTTCGATTAGTAGAACCACATGATAAAGAAAATATGGTTTCAGAAATTTATAGAACTAATCCGGCAGAAATTTTGTATCCAGAAGAATTTGATGCTTATGATATTATCGAAAATCGTAAAGCGATACGTCGGCGTCCAGTCTGGGAATTTGAATTAAATAGTGCACGTCAACAATTAAATCTTCATTTTGGTACTCGTGAACTGAATGGATTTGGTGTTAATCATGCAGATCGAGCTTTACGATGTGCAGGATGTTTACTACAATATGTTAAAAATACTCAGCAAACTACTCTTCCTCATATCCTCTCTCTCAAATTTGAGAACCAACAAGATACTATTATTATGGATGTAGCAACTCTCCGTAACTTAGAAATTACGCAAAATATTTCTGGAGGTTCTGAAAAAACGTTGTCGTCTATACTAGATAATACAGAAACTCCTATGGGAAGTAGAATGTTGAAACGTTGGTTGCATAGACCTACACGTGATATCTCAATAATTGAGAGCCGTCAAAAAAGTATAGATCTATTATTACAACAACAAAAGAGTATCTCTACTATCAAACCTATGTTGCGTTATATAGGAGATTTTGAACGTATTATAGCACGTTTAGCATTGCGAACTGCTAAACCTCGTGATTTTGTACGTATACGTAAAATTTTTCAGCAGTTACCTAACTTACATGATTTACTTATCACAATTAAATCGGATTTGATTCAACAAATAAGAATTAAAATCGGAAATTTTGAAAATTTACTGAAATTATTAGAACGTGCGATTGTTGATAATCCGCCAAATTTAATAAGAGATGGAGGGGTAATTGCTAATGGATATAATGTTGAATTAGATGAATTACGTGCACTTTCTACTGGTGCTAGCGATTATTTAGCAAAATTAGAAATTCGGGAACGTGAAAAGTCTGGATTAGATACTCTAAAAATTGGATTTAATACTGTTCATGGTTATTATATTCAAGTCAGTCGTAGTCAAAGTAGTCGTGTTCCTATAAACTATATACGACGTCAAACTCTCAAAAATAACGAACGTTACATTATTCCAGATTTAAAAAAATATGAAGATAAAGTATTAAGTTCTAAAGCCAAAATATTAGCACTTGAAAAAAAACTCTATAATGAAATATTTCAATTTACTTTACCATATATTGCAAATTTGCAATTAAGTGCAACAGCTATTGCTGAACTTGATGTTTTAATTAATCTTGCAGAACGTGCATATTTATTAAATTACTCTAAACCTATTTTGAGTAGTACTCAAAGGGGTATAGTTTTAAAAAATGCTCGTCATCCTGTAGTAGAAAAAGTTATAAATGAACCTTTTATTGCTAATCCATTGTCATTAACACCAGAACGTCGGATGGTTGTCATTACAGGTCCTAATATGGGTGGAAAAAGCACTTACATGCGTCAAACCGCACTTATTGTATTAATGACATATATTGGTAGTTATGTACCAGCCGAATACGCACAAATTGGTCCGATTGATAGAATTTTTACACGTATAGGATCAGCAGATGATTTAGCATCTAGTCGTTCTACTTTTATGGTTGAAATGACTGAAATAGCTAATATTTTACATAATGCCACCGAAAATAGTCTAGTGCTTATAGACGAAGTTGGAAGAGGTACATCAACTTATGATGGTTTATCATTAGCATGGGCTAGTGCTGAAAGGTTGGTCAGTTATATAAAATGTATGACAATGTTTGCTACACATTATTTTGAACTTACTACTTTACAAGAAAACACTGAAGGAATAGCAAATATATATTTTGATGCAATAGAATATGATAAAAAAATTGCTTTTTTACATACTGTGCATGAAGGATCATCCAATAAAAGTTATGGTTTAGCGGTGGCTGCTTTAGCGGGAGTACCTAAATCTGTTATAAGTAGAGCACAACAAAAACTGCAAGATCTAGAAAAATCATTCAAGTATAATCCAATTTCACCCACCTTATCGTTTTTTCCTAATACTGATTCACCAATTAAAATCAATCAAATTATCAAGAGATTACAAAGCTTAAATCCTGATGCTATCACTCCACGTCAAGCACTAGAATTAATTTATGAATGGAAAGAATTGGCGGTAGAATAAACTCCACCGCCATAATATGTGTAATATTTAAAATTAATTAACAAAAAAGAGCTTCTGTATTCAATCCGTGTGAATGTAAAATTTCACGTAATCTTCGTAATGCTTCAACTTGAATTTGACGTACTCGTTCTCTTGTTAATCCAATTTCACGACCAACATCTTCAAGTGTTGAAGGTTCGTAACCTAATAATCCAAATCTACGTGCTAATACTTCTCGTTGCTTAGCAGTAAGTTCATATAGCCATTTTATAATACTTTCTTTCATATTCTCGTATTGAGTGGTATCTTCCGGTCCTAAGTATTTTTCATCAGCTAAAATATCTAACAAAATTTTATCTGACTCAGTATAAAAAGGTGTATCTACTGAAGAAATACGCTCATTAAGTCGAAGCATGCGATTTACATTAGCAATAGGTTTATCAAGTTGTCTTGCAATTTCCTCGGCACTTGGTTCATGATCTCGTGTATGTAATAACTCACGAAAAGTACGTAAATAAACATTTAGTTCTTTTACAATATGAATAGGCAGTCTGATAGTACGTGTTTGATTCATAATGGCTCGTTCTATAGTTTGACGAATCCACCATGTAGCATAAGTCGAAAAACGAAATCCTCTTTCTGGATCAAACTTTTCTACTGCTCTTATTAGTCCTACATTTCCTTCTTCTATTAAGTCGAGTAATGCTAAACCTCGATTACTATAACGACGGGCAATTTTTACTACTAGACGTAAGTTACTTTCTATCATGCGTTTACGTGAATTAATATCACCTAAAGATGCACGTTTTGAAAATAAAACCTCTTCTTCGGGAGTTAATAATGGAGAAAATCCTATTTCTCCTAAATAGAGCTGTGTAGCATCTAATACACGTGTAGTATCCGGTTCATCTCCAAACTCATTCTCATTGTTATCAGTTAATTTCTGGTCATCAAAAAAATCCGTTAAAATTTCTTCTAGTTCTTCATGGTTTTCTTCATCTAACTGTAACTCTTTCAGTTCCAATATGGTTTGGCTCATAATAAATAGCTCCTTACCTATAAAACACTAATTAAATTAGTGTTTATTTTGGCTAATTTTTCCTCTTTATCCTTGCGAATTGTTCGGATTAATTCTTTTTTTACGAGGAATTTGGATTTTTTTTTGAAAAAATTATTTGACTAGGTTTTTTATATTTTAACTATTTCACTAATGAGATTAGATTATGGGAGAATATAATTCTTATATGAAGAAGATTATTTTTAGTTTAATTAAAATTTGATAATTCAATTATTTTGCATATATATATCACTGATATACCTATTGTGAAAATTATGTAACAGAACATCTTATTAATTATAGTCTTTGGATATTTAATTTGCTGCATTAGAAAAAAAATTAATTTTTATCTGGAAACAATAAGGTAATCGCATTACAAGCAATTCCTTCTTTGCGTCCAATAAATCCTAATTTCTCTGTGGTTGTTGCTTTAATATTTACTTGGTTTAAATCACATTTAAGATCTTTGGATATATTAATACGCATGGGTGTAACATATGGACGAATGAAAGGTATTTGAGTGATAATTGTAATATCAATATTACCTATTAGATAACCACACATATCTTTAATATGCTGCCAACAGGTACGTAGTAGAATTCTACTGTTTGCAGATTTATAAGCTTCATTGTCATCTGGAAATAATCTTCCAATATCTCCAAGTGTTGCAGCACCTAATAAAGCATCCATAACAGCATGAAGGACAACATCACCATCTGAGTGAGAAATAACTCCTGGTACATTAGGTATTTTTACTCCTCCAAGAATAAGGTTCTTCTTTTCTTGTTGAGAAAAAGCATGAATATCAAAGCCATGACCAATACGCATTATGTATTCTCTCTCTTTTGGTTTATATAAAACTTAGCTAAATCTATATCTTCTTGGTATGTAATTTTAATATTATCTCTACGTCCAACAATAAATGATGGATGATAACCACAATATTCTAATGCCGAGGAATCATCAGTAAGTTCTATGCTATTTGCTAAAGCATGTTGTAAACATTTTCGGAATAAATTTATAGGAAATAACTGTGGTGTTAATGCATGCCATAAATTATGGCGTTTAATAGTGTAAGATATTATTTGTTTATTCCATTCACTTCTTTTTATAGTATCACGAACGGGAGAAACTAAGATGCCACCAATAGAATTGTTACTTCTGATAGATAATAACCGATCTAAATCTTTGCGACATAAAAAAGGACGTACTGCATCGTGAATAAGAATCCATTTTTCTGAACAATCATTTTTAATAACTTGTAATCCTGCCATAACTGAACCAGATCGAGTATTATCACCAATGGTAGTTGTAATACGTTTTTTATGATTGGTTCGTATAGGCAATAAGTTGAACCATTTATCATTAGAATTTAAAACTATAATAATACGATTAATAAGTGGATGTTCCAATAATATTTGCAGTGTATATTCTATGATAGTTTTACCATAAATAGTGAAGTATTGTTTAGGATAAGATGATTGCAATTGCATTCTTTTTCCAATTCCTGCGGCAGGAATTATAGCAACAATATTTTTTTTTTTCATACTTAAATTTTATTTTTTAAATCTCATTAATTGGCTAAATGAAATCTTATTTCCTAATACTTCTTCAATACGAAGAAGCCGATTATATTTAGCCACTCTTTCAGATCTACTTAAAGAACCGGTTTTAATTTGAGATGCTCCAGTTCCTACTGCTAAATCTGCAATTATTGTATCTTCGGTTTCACCTGAACGGTGAGATATAATCACTTCATAACCTGATAATTGAGCTATTTTTATAGTTTCTAAAGTTTCACTTAACGTTCCAATTTGATTTAATTTAATAATTATAGAATTAGCTATATTATTTTGAATACCTTGTTTAAGTCTTTGTTTATTAGTAACAAATAGATCATCTCCAACAATCTGCATTTTACTACCTAATATTCTCGTTTGGTATGCAAAACCTTCCCAATCAGATTCATTCAGTCCATCTTCAATAGATACAATTGGATAGTTTTTTGATAATTGTTCAAGATAATGTGTTACTTCTTTGGAAGTAAATGTTTTTTTTTCACTAGTAAGAATATAGTTTCCTGATTGATGATCGAACCATTCAGAAGCAGCACAATCTATTGCTAATAGAATATCTGTTCCTACTATATAACCTGAGGTTTCTATGGCATGAGTAATATAATTCAATGCCTCTACATGAGATCCTATATTAGGAGCATATCCACCTTCATAACCAACAGCCGTATTCATACCATATTTTATAAGTACTTTTCCTAAATGATAAAATATTTCACACCCCATCTGAATTGCTTGTTTTATATTAGTTGCTGTAATCGGAATAATCATAAATTCTTGAATATCAAGATTATTATTAGCGTGTTTTCCACCATTAATAATATTTATCATAGGAAGTGGCATTAAATATTTTCCGGATGTTCCATGTAACTCTGAAATATATTCATATAATGCGATTTTTTTTACTGATGCTGCTGCTCTTGCATTAGCTAAGGAAACAGCTAAGATAGTATTGGCTCCTAATTTTGATTTATTTTTAGTACCATCTAAATTAATCATAATATTGTCAATCTTTTTTTGATCAATGGTATCTTGGCCTATTATTGATTTTGCAATATTATTATTAATAGTAAAAATCGCTTGTGTTACTCCTTGACCAAAAAAACGTGATGGATCTCCATCACGAAGTTCTAATGCTTCATGAGAACCTCTAGATGACCCGGATGGAACTGAAGCTTTTCCAATTAATCCACATGCTAAATGAATTTCTGCTTCAATAGTAGGATAACCACGAGAATCTATAATTTCACGACTAATGACTTTGATGATTTTAGACATTAAAAATCTCTTTGTGTTCTCTTTTTATATTCACTTGCAGCTTTGACAAACCCTTCAAATAAAGGGTGTCCTTCTCTAGGATTAGATGTGAATTCTGGATGAAATTGACATGCAATAAACCAAGGATGATTTGGCATTTCTATAATTTCTACTGACCTAAAATCAGATGATGTACCGGTTATACATAGACCCGCTTTTTCAAGTTGCTTAATTAAAATATTATTCGCTTCATATCGATGACGATGACGTTCCATGATAACTGATGTATTATATAATTTTCGCGCTAAGCTATGGTTTTTAAGATGACACTTTTGACTTCCAAGACGCATAGTTCCTCCAATAACATTCTCTTTTGAACGCCATTGAACTTTTTCTGCATAATCTTTCCATTCAGTTATAAGAGCAACTATTGGATATTTACAATTCGGTCGGAATTCGGTAGAATAAGCATCTTTGATTCCAACTACATTACGTGCAAATTCCATCAGTGCAACTTGCATTCCTAAACATATTCCTAAATATGGAATTTTTTTCTCCCGAGCATATTGGACTGTCATTAATTTTCCATCTATACCTCTAGAACCAAAACCACCGGGAACTAGAATAGCGTCAATATTTTTTAAAAGAATTATGCCATATTTTTCAATATCCTGAGAGCTAATTAGTTTGATCTCAACTGTTATCCTATTTTGAATTCCTCCATGTTTGAGTGCTTCAATAACTGATTTATATGCATCGGGAAAATTAACATATTTTCCTACCATTCCTATTTTTACTGATCCTTTAGGATGAGATTCTTTATAAATAATTTGTTCCCATTCTGACATATCAGCTGGAGGGGATAATAAACCTAATTTATTACAAATACATTCATCTAAACCTTGTGATTGTAACAAAAAAGGTATTTTATAAATTGAATCAACATTTTTTAATGATATAACCGCGTTTTTTGGAACATTACAGAATAAAGCAATTTTTGTACGTGCATAATCATGAAGATCATCATCACATCGGCAAATTAAAATGTCTGGTTGTATTCCAAGAGAAAGCAATTTATGTACTGAATGTTGAGTAGGTTTAGTTTTTACTTCAGAAGCGTAAGTAATATAAGGAACTAAAGTTAGATGAATATAAATAGTATTTGTTCTTCCAGCTTCAATGGCTATTTGACGAATAGCTTCAATAAATGGCAATGATTCTATATCCCCTACTGTACCTCCAATTTCTACTAAAATGATATCGTAACCCATTGCCGCATCATTAATACGTTGTTTGATAGCATTAGTTATGTGAGGTATAACTTGTATTGTGGATCCTAAATAATCACCACGTCGTTCTTTTTTTAAAATCTCCGCATAAATTTTTCCGCTAGTAATATTATTAAGACGTGTCATACGAGTACGAATAAACCTTTCATAATGGCCTAAATCTAAATCAGTTTCTGCTCCATCTTCAGTAACGAATACTTCTCCATGTTCAAGAGGACTCATGGTTCCAGTATCTACATTAATATAGGGATCTAATTTAATTAGTGTTACATTCAAACCCCGAGCTTCAAGAATAGCTGCTACAGATGCTGCAGCGATTCCTTTTCCAAGAGAAGAAATTACTCCTCCAGTAATAAAAATATAATTCGTTGCCATAATAATTATAATATACAGCTGATAATTAGTATGGAATAATAGTATACTAATATATGTCTAATGACACAATAAGAGTTAAAAAATCATCAAATATAGGAATACTACTAAAATTCACTTTAATGATTTTAATTCATATGAAAAATTCTTTATATCTCCAACATATTATTTCTATAAAAGATTTCAATATTGAAAAAATTAACTTAGTTCTTAAACTTACTGCTAATTTTAAATTAAACAATCCATCTGAATTATTACGCAATAAAAGTATTGCGGTTTGTTTTTTTGAAGCTTCTACACGAACACGTCTATCATTTGAAAGTGCTATGCATCGCCTCGGTGGATCTGTAATAGGATTTTCAGATAGCAGTAATACTTCTTTTTTGAAAAAAGGCGAAAGTCTTGCTGATACTATTAAAGTTATTAGCTCATATGTTAATGCCATTATTATACGTCATCCGGAACCGGGTTCTGCTTTATTGGCAACTAATTTTTCAGGATCTGTGCCTATTATCAATGCGGGTGATGGTTATAATCAACATCCTACACAAACCTTGTTAGACCTATTTACTATTTTTGAAACGCAAAACCGATTATGTAATCTTGATATTGGAATGGTGGGGGATCTGAAATATGGACGGACTATACATTCTTTAGCACAAGCTCTCTCACAATATAAGGAAAATCGATTTTTTCTTTTATCCCCACCTTCATTAAAAATGCCTCAAGATATTATTGATTTATTCAATAAAAAACGACTTACATGGAGTTACCATTCGAATCTAAAAGAAGTACTTCATAAATTAGATATTCTTTATATGACTAGACTGCAACAAGAAAGGTTGAATCCATTAGAATCAACTTTTAACAAAATACCGCATATTTTACGTGCTAAGGATCTTATTAATGTACGTAGTAATCTAAAAATTTTACATCCTTTACCACGTTTAAAAGAAATATCGGTTGACGTAGATAAAACTGACTATGCTGGGTATTTTCTGCAAGCATCTAATGGATTATATACTCGTCAAGCGATACTAGCGCTTATTTTAAATAAGGATTTATATTTATGAATATAAATATAAATCCTAAAAATTTAATCCTTATTCTGTCCTCTAGTGACTCTTTCATTTTTTGTATAGTCAAGATAAGTTTTAATATTTTTAAAATGATTTTTTTCCATCATGTTACGTACATCTTTACCCTGTAACCAACCATGTTCTACTAATAACCATCCGGATTTTTTTAGATATTTAGCCGCATTATAAATAATTATTTTTAGATCAAATAAACCATGTTCTTTTGAAATTAAAGCACTTGAGGGTTCAAAACGTAAATCTCCCTGTTGTAAATGTTCATCATAAGCATCAATGTACGGGGGATTACTAACAATAACATGAAAAGTTTGATCATAAATTTCTGTAAACCAATTGCTATAAATGAAAGACACGTTCTCTATATTTAAATTTTTCGCATTTTGCTGTGCTAATAATAAAGCATCTTTATTATTATCAACTCCTAATATAAAACTCTTAGGACGTTCAAAAGCTATAGCTAATGAAATCGCTCCAGTACCACTTCCTAAATCTAAAATTGATGTAGCAGTATTGTTTGCTATATGTAAGATTGCTTTAGACACTAATATCTCAGTATCACTACGAGGAATAAAAACCATGGGAGATATATTAAGAGGTAAAGACCAAAATTCTTGTTCTTCTGTAATATATGCAATAGGTTCACCATTACTTCTTCTACTTAAAACTGATTCTAATTTTTTTAGCTCAATTTTATTGAGTATATATACATCATCAAATGTTTTTAGCCAAGTAAGAGATTTTCCTGTAACAAATTCTAGCAAGATATCGGCGTCGCGTTTAGGAGTCTCACTATGATTAATAAGCCTTGATTGAGCAATCTTGAACCAACTTTTAATCTTCATTAAATAGTTTTTTGATCATCTAGGAGTTTTATTAGTTGATTAGCTTGATGTTCTTGTAATAAGGGATCAATAAAAATATCTAATTTTCCTGCCATTATATCTTCTATAGAATAAATTGTAAGATTAATTCTATGATCAGTAACACGACCTTGTGGAAAATTATAAGTACGACTTCGATCATGACGATCACCTGTTCCTAATAAATTACGACGAGTTTTACTTTCTTCTTGATGAATTTTTGTAATTTCTGCTGCATGAATACGTGATTTTAGTACACCTAGGGCTTTAGCTTTATTTTTATGTTGTGAACGTTCATCTTGACATTCTACTACAATACCAGTTGGTAAATGAGTAATGCGTATAGCTGAATCTGTAGTATTAACATGCTGTCCACCAGCTCCAGAAGATCTAAAAGTATCTATTTTTAAATCTTCCATTTTTATTTTCACTAATTCTGTAGGTGGTAATTCAGGCATAACAGCTACAGTACATGTAGAAGTATGTATTCGTCCTTGAGATTCGGTTTTAGGAACTCGCTGTACTCGATGACCTCCGGATTCAAATTTTAAACGTCCATATGCTTTTTTTCCCGTTACTTTAATTACAAGGGTTTTATAACCACCCTGTTCGGCTTCATTATAACTTATAATTTGTAAATTCCATCCACGTGTCATAGCATAATTACTATACATTTTGAATAAGTCATTAACAAAAAGAGCGGCTTCATTTCCACCGGTTCCTGCACGTATCTCAATATAACAATTATTTTCATCATTAGGATCTTTAGATAATAATAATATTTTTAATTTTTTCTCAATAACAGCTTTCTGAGTAAACATTTTATTTAACTCATCATCTGCTAAATCTTTCATTTCAGAATCTTTAAGTAATAAAGTTATATCTTTTATATTTTTTTGTATATTTTGCCATTGAAGAAAATATTGTACTATTTCGGACAATTCCAGATACTCACGAGATAACTTCTGAAATTGGGGATAGTTAATACTTGATTTACTAAGTAAGAATTCTATTTCTTCATAACGATTTTTTAATAATTTTAATTTAGCAATTAATGAACTTTTCATCTCATTTAATTAAATTTATTTAACGCCAAAATTAACTTTCTGACCGAGGTAAAAAAAATTTTTTATATTATAATAAAAATTAGAACATAGATAAATCTATACCTAGAGTAATTTTATATAAAAATTGGAGATTGAAATGATTACTTGGCCATCACCCGCCAAATTAAATCTTTTTCTTTATATTAATGGTCAATATAATGATGGATATCATCAGCTACAAACGCTAATTGGCTTTTTATCGTATTGGGATACGATAACTATAATTCCAAATAATAGCGGTATAATTACATTATATTCATCTCTAAAAGAGATACCAACCGAACAAAATCTCATTTTTCGTGCAGGTAAATTATTAAAGCAATATGCTATAAAAAAAAAATTATTATCTCCAAATCAAGGAGCAGAAATTACATTAATAAAAAGATTACCAATTGGTGGTGGATTAGGAGGAGGATCTTCTAATGCTGCAACTACCTTAATTGCACTAAATTATCTGTGGAATATTCATTTAAGTTTAGATGATTTAACTATCTTAGGTTTACAATTAGGATGTGATATTCCTGTATTTGTTAATGGTTATGCGGCTTTTGTTGAAGGCTTAGGAGAAAAATTACAGCCTATTCAATTACCGGAAAAATGGTATCTTATTTTAGAACCGAACATAAAAATTTCTACGGCATTAATTTTTCAAGATCCAGAATTAAAAAGAAACACTCCAATACGTACATTAAAAGAATTATATGCAACACCTTTCTCTAATGATTGTGAATGGGTAGTTAGAAAACGTTATCAAGAAATTGAAAAAGTCTTTGATTATTTATCAAAATATGAACTAAAATCACGTCTTACAGGAACAGGTAGTTGTGTTTTTTGCGAATTTGATAATAAAATAACTGCTTATAAGATCCTTAAACAGGTCTCAAAATGGATACATGCATTTATTGCACAAATTTTAAATATTTCTCCTTTACATAGCTTATATTCAAAAATAAGGTAATTAATATTAATTAGATAATATTTATTATATTATGTAACTCATAATTATTGGATGGAATTATTATATGAAAATTTTTGCGGGTAATTCTATACCAGAACTTGCACAACAGATTGCAAGTTGTTTGCATATAAGTTTAGGAGATGCTTGTATAGGACGATTTAGTGATGGTGAAATTAGTGTGCAAATTAATGAAAATGTACGGGGTGATGATATATTTATTATTCAATCTACTTGTGCTCCTACCAATGATAATTTTATGGAATTAATAGTTCTAATCGATGCATTCCGACGAGCTTCTGCAGGTCGGATTACTGCTGTAATTCCTTATTTTGGTTATGCGCGACAAGACCGACGTATACGTTCAGCAAGAGTACCTATTACAGCCAAAGTGGTAGCTGATTGTTTATTTTGTGTTGGTGTCGATAGAATCTTAACTGTAGATTTACATGCTGATCAAATTCAAGGTTTTTTTGATGTTCCTGTAGATAATGTTTTCGCGAGTATTCTTCTTGTTGAAGATATGTTAAACATTGAATTAGACAATCCCATTGTAGTATCACCAGATATTGGTGGAGTTGTACGTGCTCGAGCAATTGCAAAACTCTTAAATGATACAGATATGGCTATAATTGATAAGCGACGCCCTAGTGCTAATTTAGCACAGATCATGCATATAATAGGTGATGTTAGAGATCGTGATTGTGTGATTATAGATGATATTATCGATACTGCTGGTACGTTATGCCAAGCTGCAGAAACTCTTAAAAAACATGGAGCAAAACGCATTTTTGCTTACGCTACCCATCCTATTTTTTCCGGAAATGCAGGAAAAAATTTAGTGAATTCTAATATTCATGAAGTAATTGTATGCGATACAATACCATTAAGTACTCATATAAAAAAAATATGTAAGGTACGCACCTTAAGTTTATCCGGTATGTTATCAGAATGCATACGTAGAATTAGTAATGAAGAATCTCTTTCGGCAATGTTTGAGCATTAATTGTAAAAAATATGAAGGTAATAAAACTAATAGTTGGATTAGCTAATCCTGGATCAAAATATGTTACTACTCGTCATAATGTTGGATCTTGGTATGTGAGAAGATTAGCTGAAATTTACAATACTACTCTTAAAAAAGAAAATAATATTTGTGGATATACTACGCATTTATTTATTGCCGATCATCGGATACAAATTTTCATTCCTGATACCTATATGAATATTTGTGGAAGAGCTATAGTATCAATAGCTAATTTATATCAAATTTTACCCGAAGAAATACTTATTGCACATGATGAATTGAATTTAATGCCAGGAAAAGCAAAATTTAAAGTAGGAGGGGGTCATAATGGTCACAATGGACTAAAAAATATTATTAGCTCATTTGGAATGAATGTTAATTTCAGTCGCTTGCGCATTGGTATTGGTCGTCCTTCCGATTCTCAAACAGTTACAAAATTTGTTTTGGATGAACCATCGAAACAAGATAAAAAACTCATTAACAATGCTATAGATGAAGCTCTATATTGCACAGAGATATGGTTGAAAGATGGAATAATGAAAGCTATGACTAAATTACACTCCTCTAAAATCTAGAAATAATACTTTTTCTCATAAAATAAGGTTATAAATAATGGGATTTAAATGTGGTATCATTGGATTACCAAATGTAGGTAAATCTACAATCTTTAATGCTCTTACTAAAGCTGGTGTTGAAGTTGCAAATTTTCCCTTTTGTACTATTAAACCCCATATAGGTGTAGTACCAGTACCGGATAAACGGTTAAAAATACTTTCCGAAATTGTTAAATCACAATGTATCATTCCTACAACAATTACTTTTATTGATATTGCTGGTCTTATTAAAGGAGCATCCAAAGGTGAAGGATTAGGAAATCAATTTCTTGCTAAAATTCGTGATACAGAAGCTTTAGTTCATGTAATTCGATGTTTTCACGATGAAAACATCGTTCATTGTTCTGGACAAATAAATCCTATAGAGGATATAGATATCATCAATACTGAGCTGGCTTTAGCAGATTTAGAAGTTTGTGAAAAAGCTCTATTACGTATACGCGTTGATAAAAAAACGTCAATTTTGAATAAAAAATTTAAATTAAACACTTTAGAACATTGCAGAATTCATTTGGAAAAAAAAGGTACATTGAGAGGATTAAATTTTACTAAGGAAGAAAAAATTACTATCAGTAATCTAAATTTTCTAACCTTGAAACCAATCTTATATGTCGCTAATATTAATGAAAATTATATTAATAAAAATAAAATTTATGTAGAACAGGTTAAAAAGATTGCTGAAAAAGAAAAATCGGTAGTAATAAGTGTGTGTGCCTTAATTGAATCAAATCCAGCTCAATTTAAAGAAAATGAATCTAATGATTCAATCATTGAATTAGGAGTTAAAAAGTGCGCATTAAGTCATCTTATTCATGAGAGTTATAAATTACTTAAATTAAAAACTTTCTTTACAGTTGGTAAAAAAGAAGTTCGAGCCTGGACAATTACCGAAGGTACAACTGCTTATCAAGCAGCGGAAAAGATTCACTCGGATATCAAAAAAGGTTTTATTAGAGCTAAAATAATTAGCTATGAAGATTTTATAAAAAATCGAGGAGAACATGCAGCTAAAGAAGCTGGTAAAGTACATATAGAAGGAAAAGAATACTTAGTAAAAGATGGAGATATCATTAATTTTTTATTTAATATATAATTTTTTATAAAAAAAGTGAAAAGATATCTATCTTTTAGATAATCTAACTTTATATAATTCAATACCAACTTCATTTATGATAAATAGTCTGTTTTAAAAAATTTCTTCCCGATAGATATTAATTTTTAACTTTTCGATATATCCATAAAGTAATAATAGCACCTGTTATTGATACTAAAAAACTTACAAAATTAAAACCATCTACCTTTCCAAAACCTAATAAAAGACTAATCCAACCTCCTAATACTGCACCTGTCATCCCTAGAATGGTAGTAACTAGAATACCTCCATTATTTTTACTCGGCATAAACCATTTGGTGAACATACCAACAATTAATCCAAATAAGATCCAAGATAAAATTCCCATGAATATCTCCTACTTACCTTAATGATTATTTTATGTAGATGAAAATTTTAACTTCTAAAATTTCAATTTTCCATCTAATTATTAAGAATTAATTTAGCATGATGTAAATATCTATTGCAATAATAAATATGGTTATTTTGTAATATAGAAATTAAAATCATATAATATAATTGATTCTATCATGGTTTTAAGATTTTAAACGTATTTAATTCGTGAGAATACTATGTATTTTAAAAAAAAAGTTATAATAGGAATGTCTGGTGGTGTTGATTCTAGTGTAGCAGCATTAATCTTAAAAAAGAAGTATCAAGTTGAAGGATTATTTATGAAAAATTGGGAAGAGGATGATAATGAATATTATTGTCAATCTTCACAAGATTTATCCGATGCTCAGGAAGTATGTGATAAGTTAGATATAAAATTACATACAATTAATTTTTCTGCAGAGTACTGGGATAATGTATTTCAGTATTTTTTAGAAGAATACCAAAAAGGATTCACGCCCAATCCCGACGTTTTATGTAATAAAAAAATAAAATTCGATCTTTTTATGGATTTTTCTTTAGAAGATCTTGATGCTGACTTTATTGCTACCGGACATTATGTACGTAAATTAAATTTAAATCATCATAATAGATTATTACGTGCAATAGATAAGAATAAAGATCAAAGTTATTTTCTATACACTTTGAGTGATAAACAGTTAAAAAATAGTATTTTTCCTTTAGGTGAACTTACTAAAAAAGAAGTTCGACGTATAGCTAATCAATATAATTTAATAACATCTAATAAAAAGGATTCTACAGGCATTTGTTTTATTGGAAAAAGAAAATTTCGAGATTTTATTGTTCGTTATTTACCCAATAAACCCGGAAGTATTGTGAACACTAATGGTAATATTATTGGTCAACATCAAGGACTTATGTATCACACTATAGGACAACGTAAAGGATTAGGAATTGGTGGAATTAGAAATGGAACTAGTGCTCCATGGTATGTAGTAGATAAAGATATCAAACAAAATACTTTAATTGTTGCACAAGGATACAATAATCCATATTTGATGTCAAAAGAAATGATTGTAGATCAATTACATTGGTATAATTTAAAATTATTAACTAAAGAAATTTTCTGTACAGTAAAAACTCGTTATCGTCAAACCGATATTCCATGTATTATTATTCCTACCAAAGATTTAACTAGAATTACTGTAAAATTTATGATACCTATAAGTTCTGTTACCCCAGGTCAGTCAGCAGTTTTTTACCATGGAGATATTTGTTTAGGAGGTGGAATTATTAAAAAAAAATTTACAGTAATTTGATTATTTAAAATTAAATTAGGAGTATTTATTAATGGAATTATCATCTTTAACGGCCATATCACCTATTGATGGTCGTTATGCTAATTTGGTGAGTTCTTTACGCAAAATTTTTACGGAATATAATTTATTAAAATTACGTGTTCAAATAGAAATCCGTTGGTTACAAACTTTAGCAAATTGTTTTGAAATTAAAGAAATATCTCAATTTGATTCTGAAGATCACGATTATTTGGAGAATATTATAACATCTTTTTCAAAAGATGATGCAGACCAGATTAAAAATCTGGAAATGATTACTAATCATGATGTAAAGTCAATAGAATATTTTTTAAAACAAAAAATGATTCAATCTTCCAGTAAAAAATTAAAATCAGTATCTGAATTTGTTCATTTTGCTTGTACTTCTGAAGATATTAACAATTTATGTTATGCTATAATGATAAAATCTGCTATTACTGAGGTAATATTACCGCAATGGAATAATCTAATTACTATTTTAAGCACTTGGGCTCATAAATATCGTGCAACACCTATGTTATCTCATACTCATGGACAACCTGCAGCCACCACTACTGTTGGTAAAGAAATGATCAATATTACTAGTAGAATGATACGTCAATTTCAACAGCTTAAAAAAATAGAAATTTTTGCCAAAATGAATGGTGCTGTAGGTAATTATAATGCACATTATGCAGCTTATCCAACAGTCAATTGGCAACAAATTAGTAAAAATTTTATTACTTCTTTTGGAATTTCGTGGAATCCATATACTACACAAATTGAACCTCATGATTATATAGCGGAAATTGTTTTTTGTATTAGTCGTTTTAATACGATTTTAATTGATTTTAATAGAGATATATGGGGTTATTTGGCATTAAATTACTTCAAACAAAAAATAGTAAAAGGAGAAATTGGTTCTTCTACCATGCCACATAAAATTAATCCTATTAATTTTGAAAATGCTGAATCCAATTTAGGATTAGCTAATGCAATTTTAATATATATAGCTAATCATTTACCCATCTCACGTTGGCAGCGGGATTTAACCGATTCTACTCTTTTACGTAATTTAGGAGTTGGTTTGAGTTATGCTTTGATTGCTTGGAAAAAAACTTTACACGGAATAAAAAGATTAGAATTAAATTATAATCAATTATTAATTCAATTAGATCAGAATTGGGAAATTCTTGCTGAATGTATTCAAACTATAATGCGTAAATACGCCATTCCAAATTCATATGAAAAACTTAAAGAACTAACGCAAGGCAAAAATGTTAATAGTAATGCTATACGGTCTTTTATAGATACACTTCCCTTACCTGAAATAGAAAAATCTAGACTAAAAAATATCACTCCGTTTAATTACTTAGGATTAGCCATCCAATTAGTTGATGATTTTACTAATAATAATTATTTATTAAATAATAGGTCCTAACAGACAACCTCCTAATAGATGTAAATGAATATGATATATTTCTTGCCCTCCATGTTGATTACAGTTCATTATTAAACGATATCCATTATGAGCAATTTTTTGCTGTTTAGCAATTTTTATAGCAACAGTTACTAATCTTCCTATAAGAGGCTCATCTTGAATCGTAAGATCATTGAGTGTTGGAATACAAATATTAGGAACTATAATAATATGAGTAGGTGCTTGAGGATGAATATCTTTAAAAGCAGTAACTAATTCATCCTGATAAATTATATCTGCTGGAATTGTATGGTTAATAATTTTATTAAAAATAGTTTTATTTGATCTTTTATTGTTCATTAAAGTAACGGTATCCTAAATAAACGACTAAAATTATTGGTAGTAATTTGAGCTAATTTTTCTATAGATATATTTTTTATGGCAGCAATAACCTTTGCTATTTGATATAATAATGCTGGATGATTTTCTTTTCCACGATATGGAACGGGAGCTAAATAAGGTGAATCAGTTTCTATAAGTATCCTTTCTAATGGAATATAACGCACTATTTCATGTAGATGTGTAACATTCTTAAAAGTTACAATTCCAGAAAATGATATATAAAATCCTATATCTAGTAATTTTTTGGCCATTGTTATATCTTCAGTAAAACAATGTATTACTCCTCTACATTTTTCAGCATGCTCTTCATGTAAGATATCAAGTGTATCTTTTTTTGCACATCGAGTATGAACAATTAATGGTTTATCTAAATCACAAGCAATTTTAATATGTTCTCGAAAAAACAATTGCTGTTTCTTTTTATTTAACAATTGATAGTGGTAATCTAATCCGGTTTCACCTAATCCAATTACTTTCTTATTACTTTTTACTATAGTATGTAATTTTTGATAAAAGTTATCAATATTATATTGATTTATATATAACGGGTGTAATCCACAAGAATAGGCCACTTGAGGATGTTCTTTTCCTATTATCTTTACCATATCTATATATTCCGATATAGTAGTTGCTACAGTTAACAAAAATTTAACGTTTTTTTCAGCGGCTTTTTTTAACACATCATCTATATTTTTATGTAAATTTATATAATTTAATTGATTAAGATGGCAATGGGAATCTACTAAAAACATAATTAATTTTATCCTTGTTTATCATCATCTACTATTTATATTTAATTTGATTAATTGATTCCATATAATTAATTGTTTTATT
The DNA here is from genome assembly GCA_041944835.1 of Candidatus Dasytiphilus stammeri. Taxonomy (GTDB): domain Bacteria; phylum Pseudomonadota; class Gammaproteobacteria; order Enterobacterales; family Enterobacteriaceae; genus Dasytiphilus; species Dasytiphilus stammeri_K. The sequence goes on from CP145879.1 coordinate 417,808, forward strand.
AATAATAATTCTCGAGAAATTGATGTAATACGTAGTATACGATCTCTACAAATACACCATTGTCTAAAACCTATTAATAAATTTTCGGTTGAAATATAATCTGCTAATTTTTTAACAAGATTATAATAATCAATATTAATTATATGTTGTTTATTACTACTATATTTACATTTTAAAGCATCTACTAATAAAGTACATAACCACTCAATTTGTTTAGCAACATTTTCATTATTAATTAATGGTAATACTTTAGTTACTTCTAACTTAAATAAATTATTTATAATTTCATCATAGATTTTATTTCTATTTTGCCACTCAGGCGATATTAATAAATTTAAAGCTGCAAGAGGAGCTCCATAACTCAATCTTAAAGCTGCAATTAAAGTAATTGTTGGTAAAGTATTAAGATCATTATTGGTTTTTAACCATTTTAATCCCTCAATTTCAGTTGGGGGAACAATTTTCCATACTTGACAACGACTACGTAAGATGATAGAAATTAGATTTTTATCTAAACTATATAAAAAAAACCATGTTTTTTTTGGGGGATCTTCTACTATTTTTAGTAGTGCATTTATCGCTGCTTCCGTCATTTTTTCTGGTTTTAATATCCATATAATTTTTGCTGTTCCTAATTTAGCCTTTTGATAAAAATTATCCGAAATTTCTCTGAAATCTTCAATTCCTAATGTACTTGATCCTTTTTTTAGGATGTCAAGAACATATAAATCTGGATGGTTCATAGAGTACATAAGTTGACAATTATGACATTGACCACAGTTATGAAGATTGGTAGTAAATGAGCACATTAATAAACAACTGATTTTCCATAATAAGAATTCTATGCCTAATCCATCTGGTGCAAATAATAAAAGCGCATGATGTCCACGTCCAATGTGATATTGTTTAATTATCTGTTGATAGGGGTATTTAAGCCATGGATACCAGTCGTTCTTTATGTCCACCATTGTTCCAATATCATATGCAAGGATAATTTTACTAATTTCAGCGATTTTGTAGCATCAATAATTTTGATGCTATTATCTTTTTTGGCTAGGGAAAGATAACCTTTTCTAACTTTAGAAAAAAATAATAATGATTCTTGTTCAATTCGATCTAATATTCCTCTTTTTTGAGCTCTTTTTAATCCTAATTCTGGAGTTACATCAAGATATAATGTTAAATCAGGTATAGTATTTTCTACTACTATTTTCCGTAAACTAGTTAATACTTTACTGTTAATATTTCTTCCATATCCTTGATAAGCTTCTGTAGATAAATCATAACGATCACTAATCACCCATGTTCCTTGTGCTAAAGCTGGTTTGATTTTCATTTCAATAAGTTGAGTCCGGGCAGCATATAACATTAATAGTTCAGCTTTATTAGTAATTTTTTCTCCTTGAACTCCATTTTTAATTAAGAGACGTAATTTTTCAGCTAATGGAGTTCCTCCCGGATCATGAGTTAATATGATATCATCAATAGATTTTTTTTTTAAAAAATCTATTACCATATTACAAATGGTTGTTTTTCCTGCACCTTCTAGACCTTCAATAACAATAAAACTATTTTTCATTTATGTAATTTTAATGGTTTAATGAGTTGCTATATAATCAATAGCTTCTTGAATTGTGGTAATCTTTTCGGCATCTTCATCGGGAATTTCTTTATGAAATTCTTCTTCCAAAGCCATAATTAATTCAACAGTATCAAGAGAATCAGCACCTAGATCTTCTACAAAAGAAGCGCTATTTATTATTTTTTCCTCATTTACTCCTAGTTGATTGCAAATAACTTGCTTCACTCTTTCTTCTAGACAACGTATACTCATACGTTAATTTTTCCTCTCAAAATAGTATTATGCAATTTTAGCATATTAATATATATTAATGTCTATTTGTTATTTTGATTAGACCATATACATTCCACCATTAATATGTAAAGTCTCACCAGTAATATATGAAGCTTGATCTGAAACTAAAAAAGCTACTGCATTTGCAATATCCTGAGGAGTACCAAAACGACCCACAGGAATTTTAGTTAATATTTCTGCTCGCTTTTTTTCGTTTAATACTTTCTTCGTCATATCAGTTTCAATAAAACCCGGGGCTATAACATTAACTGTAATTCCACGCGATGCTACTTCAAGAGCTAGAGATTTACTAAAACCAATGATACCAGCTTTTGTAGCCGAATAATTGGCTTGTCCTTTATTACCACTACTTCCTATCATTGAACCTATATTAATAATCCTACCATCATGGTTTTTTATCATAGTTTTTATTACAGCTTGAGAGAGATAAAAAATAGAAGATAAATTTATCTCTATAACTTTTTGCCATTCACTAATTTTCATTTTAATTATAATGTTATCTAGTGTAATACCTACATTATTAATTAAAATATCTATTTCTCCTAGTTCACAACTAATATTATTTAAAACTGTATCAATCTCATGTAAATTAGTAACATTTAAAATAAATCCTTTGCCACCATTTTTTTTTAAAAAAGTATTAATTATATGTACACCATATACATCTGTAGCAGTACCAGCAACTATGATATTACGAACAGCTAAGGTTTCAGCTATTGCACGCCCAATCCCTCTATTAGCACCTGTAACTAATGCTACTTTTTTTTTCATTATGATATTTTTATTTTAATTTTTTAATGGCTAATAATAAATTATTATAATTTTCAATATTTATAATTTTTAAATTTGCAGTAATACGATTTGTTAATCCCATTAATACTTTTCCTGGGCCAACTTCAAGTGCAAAATTTATACATTTTTTTTGTATATATTCAACGCATTCCATCCATCTTACTGGATTATATAATTGACGAACTAAAGCACTACGTATTTTTGTTGGTGATTTTTCACATTTGACATCTACATTATTTAAAATAGGTATTTTTGGAATATTCATAGTTATTTGTTCTAATTTTATGGCCAAAGAACTTGCCATTGGTTTTAGTAATTCACAATGTGAACAAATATTAATAGGAAAAGGTAAGATTTTTTTTGCTCCTGCAGCTTTACAAGCCCAAGCTACACGTCTGATTGCATTTTTATGTCCCGATATAACAATTTGTTTTGGTGAATTAAAACTAGCGGGAGTAACTATCTCACCTAAAGCTTCAATTTTGCAAATATTAATAATTGAATTTTTATTTAATCCTATAATTATTAACATTGCTCCTTTCTCTTTTAAGGCTATCTCCTGCATTATTCTTCCACGCAGTTCTACTAAATCAAGAGCTTCACTAAATTTCATAGCTTCACTACATACTAATGCTGAATATTCTCCTAAACTATGACCTACTAGCATTGTAGGGGTAGGTCCTTCTAATTTTTTCCATAATCTAAAAATTGCTACAGAACTTGTTAATAAAATTGGCTGGATTTTTTTTGGATCATTTAGTTCTATTAGAGGATTTTTTTCTATATCTTTCCACATATCATATTTTAAAATATCGGAAGCTTCAGAAAAAGTTTTCTTAATAATAGGAAAAAATTTTGCTATGTTAATCAACATACTTAGAGATTTTGATCCATGTCCGGGAAACATCATTGTAAATGGTATCATACATTTTCATCAATTAAAAAATAATTAATGCCGATCCCCAGGTTAATCCTGATCCAAAAGCTTCTAATAAAATCAATTGTTTTTGTTGAATACGTCCATCTTTTACGGCTTCATCGAGTGCAGTAGGTATAGAAGCAGCAGAAGTATTTCCATATCGATCAAGATTAATAATAAATTTATCTTTATTTAATCCTAATTTTTTAATAGTTGCATTAATGATTCGTAAATTAGCTTGATGGGGTATTATCCAATCTAAAGCATGAGCTTTTATTTGATTAAATCTTAATGTTTCATGAATTAGATCGATTAATTTATTAATAGCAATTTTAAATATTTTTTTTCCTTTCATAGTTAAATAACTTGAAGAATTTTTTATATGTAATTTTAGTAAGTCCTCATATCTTCCATCAGCATGTAAATGTGTAGATAAAATACCTGCTGATTTGCTAAATCCTAAAACTACAGCACCTGCACCATCACCAAATAAAATAATTGTTTTGTGATCATTGGGATCTAATGTTTGGGTAAGTATATCAGAACCAATGACTAGAGCATATTTAACCGTTCCGTTTTTAATATATTGATCTGCTATACTGAGAGCATAGATAAAACCACTACAAGCAGCAGCTATATCAAAAGCTGCAAGTGAATGATCATTAATTCCAAGCATATGCTGAACTATACACGCTGAACTAGGAAATACATATTTAGAAGTAGTTGTAGCAACTATAATTAATCCAATAGCATTTTTATCAATTCCTGACATAAAAATTGCCTTTTGCGCAGCATGAAAAGCCATTGATGCTACAGAATCTTTTATACCAGCTATATGACGTTGACTAATTCCTGTTCTTGAAATAATCCATTCGTTATTAGTATGAAGTTTTTCTTCTAAATCGGCATTCGTTACTATTTTTTCGGGTAGATAACTACCCGTTCCAATTATTTTTGTATACATTACTTAAAATTGTCCTTACTTACATACTTAGTGTAAATACCCAAATTTCCTATTTTCTAATAATCTTACGACCTCGATAATAACCATCAGATGTCATATGATGACGTAGATGAAGATTCCCGCTCTTCTTATCTTTAGATAATTGAAGTTTTATAGTCATTTTATCATGGGAACGTCGCATACCTCGTTTAGAACGAGAAGTTTTATTTTGTTGTACAGCCATTATATTATTCTCATATAAAAATTATTATTTAATATAAAATATCAGAAAAACAATATGTATTGAAAAATATACTTCATTAGCTTTAAATTATATTTTTTTAAGCTCCTAACTACGTAGTTCTGATAAATATTTTTTTAATTCTTGGTTTAATGGTGCTTTAATACATATGGTTTTTTTTAAAATCGGATGAATAAAAACCATTGATGAAGCATGTAAGAATAGACGAGTTAAACCTATTTTAGCCATTTGTTGATTAAAATTAGAATCTCCATAAAGTTTATCATAAGCAATAGGATGTCCTGCATATTGTGCATGAACACGTATTTGATGTGTACGACCAGTTATAGGGGTTATCTTAAGTAAAGTAGCTTTTTTATTATAGAAATATTCCTGTATACTGAAAATTGTTGTTGAGATTTTGCCTTCTGTATTTACACGTACTATGTGTGCTCCACTGTTAAGAATATTTTTTTTTAATGGAACCTGTATAATATTTAGTTTAGATGGCCAAATTCCAGCTACAAGAGCACAGTAAGATTTACTTACCTGATTATTACGAAATTGTTCATGTAATAATCGTAGTACTGATTTTTTCTTTGCAAATAGTAATATTCCAGAAGTTTCACGATCCAAACGATGAACAAGTTCTAAAAAAGATAGATTAGGTAATAAAGTTCTTAATAAATCAATTATACTAATTTTTAATCCTGTACCACCATGCACTGCTATACCAGAAGGTTTATTAATAGCTAAAATATTCTCATCATTATACAAAATAGCATTAGTGAACCAATCAATTTTGGATTGAGTAATTGAAAATAAATGTTTTTTTTTTTTATCTGGATAAATAAGTGAAGGAATATACACTTCATCTCTTAAAGCTAACTTGTAAGTATGATTAACACGTTTTTTATTTACTCGAATTTTTTTTTTTCGTAATAATTTATAAATTAAATTTTTTGGTATCCCTTTTAATTTATTATGTAAAAAATTATCGATACGTCTGCCAATTTCATTTTCATCCACTGCAATAAAAGACGAATTAAATTTCGTTGATGTTATATTAGTTTTCATAAATTATAAAAAATAATAATATTATAATATTATTTAGTTTGATTAGTCATTTATTTGTTCAAATATTCATTAATCAAATTATAAAAAAAATTTTTTCTTTTAAACAACGTTTTATGTGTGAATATCAATTATTTTTTTTACACACATCTATTAGACAATAGTCTTTATTATTAATAATGAGTCAACTAAAATGAAAAGAATGTTAATAAATGCCACTCAAAAAGAAGAATTGCGTATTGCAATTGTTGATGGTCAAAAATTATGTGATTTAAATATTGAAAAGGCAGGACATGAGCATAAAAAAGCTAATATTTATAAAGGTAAAATTATTCATATAGAACCTAGTTTACAAGCTGCTTTTGTTGATTATGGTATGGAAAAACAAGGTTTTTTACCTTTAAGAGAAGTTTCTAAAGAATATTTTCCGGAAAATTATTTATCATCATTACAAAAAAGTTTAAATATAAAAGATATTCTCTCCGAAGGACAAGAAGTTCTGGTCCAAATAAATAAAGAAGAACGTGCTAATAAAGGAGCTGCATTAACAACTTTAATAAGTCTAGCTGGAAGTTATTTAGTATTAATGCCTAATAATCCGAAAGCGGGGGGTATTTCTCGTCAAATTGAAGGAGAGCAACGTATTGAAATGAAAGAAAGAATATCTTATCTTGTAATACCTAATGGTATGAGTATAATAGTACGAACAGCAGGCCTTGGAAAATCTATTGAAGAATTACAATCGGATTTAAGTGCAAAATTAAAACATTGGCAAGATATTAAAAATCTAGCAGCCACTAAGGCCGCACCATTTCTTATTTATCAAGATAGTAATGTACTATTACGAGCCTTTCGGGACTATTTACGTCAAGACATTGGTGAGATATTAATCGATCATCCTAAAATGGTTGAATTAGCCAAAGACCAACTTACTGCATTAGGAAGATCCGATTTAACTAAAAAAATTAAGTTATATTCACGTGATATACCACTTTTTAGTTATTATCAGATAGAATTACAGATTGAATCGGCCTTTCATCGAGAAGTTAATCTTCCTTCCGGTGGTTCTATTATAATAGATACTACTGAAGCTTTAACAGCAATTGATATTAACTCAGCTAGATCTACTAATTGTAATAATCTTGAACAAACGGCTTTTCATACCAATTTAGAAGCAGTACATGAAATTGCTCGTCAATTACGTTTGCGTGATCTAGGAGGATTAATAGTAATTGATTTTATTGATATGATAACAATATCTCATCAACGTACAGTACAAGATCGTTTACGTGAAGCAATTAATCAAGATCGAGCACGTATTCAAATAGGTAATATTTCGCGATTAGGATTACTAGAAATGTCACGTCAAAGATTAAGTACTTCTCTTAGAGAATCGACTCATCATATGTGTCCTAGATGTAAAGGAACAGGTACAGTACGTGATAATGAATCGCTTTCTCTTTCTATTTTGCGGATTATTCAAGAGCAAGCTATAAAAGATAATACTAAAGAAGTACATGCTGTTGTACCTGTAGAAATTGCTTCTTACCTTTTAAATGAAAAACGTGATTACATCAATGCTATAGAACAACAATCACAAAGAAAAGTTCGTATTATTATTGTGCCTAATGAACAAATAAAAACTCCAAATTATTCTATCTCAAGAATTAGAACTGGTGAAGAAATTTCAACTTTAAGAAATTCGTTTTTACCCAAATTACATAAATTAGAGAGTCTAAGCACAACACTATCTATAAATTCTAATTATAGAAAAAATATGAATAAAAAATCTTTTATTAATTTTTTTAAAATTCCATTAAAAAAATTTTTACTACATTTTAGTGATAAAAAAAATATTATTAGTTCTTTAATAAAAGTCTTTAAAAATTTTTTTTTGCTAGGAAGAATTATTAAAAAATTAGGGATTTTTGAACAAAAAATTAAGCTTTCATATCTATAGAAAATTTTTGAAAATAAAATAATTATATTTATTAAACTATAATTATTGATATAATAAAGATAAATCTTTTAAGCGGAAACCAAGTAAGAATAAAGTTATAAAATAAATAGAAGCACCTATTAAAATAACCGCTGTCATACGCAATAAACGCATAAGCATTATACCTTTTTGCCAATTTGGCATAATATTCATTATAAGTAACAATGTAATCCCCATTATTATTACTGCAATAATTAGTCTCAGTAAAAACATTCCCCAACCAGGTTGGGGAATATAATATTTTTTTTTTCTCAATTCATAATAAAGCAGAAGAGAATTTAAACATGCTGAAATACTAACTGATAGGGTTAATCCAATTACTTTTAAAGAACCTAGAAATAAAAAGTTTACTAATTGACTTATTATAAGTGTAATCAGCGCAATTTTTACTGGAGTTTTTATATCTTGATGAGAATAAAATCCAGTAACTAACACTTTTACTAACATTATACCAATTAATCCTAATGCATAAGATACTAGTATTTTTTGTGTCATAAAAGTGTCAAAAGCAGTAAATTTTCGGTATTGAAAAAGTACTATAATTAACGGTTGTGCTAATATTCCTAACGCTACTGCACTAGGAACAGCTAGAAGTAAACATATTCTTAATCCACGATCCAAAAGAATTGAATATTTTTCATATTCATGATGATTACATTTCTTACTAAGGTATGGTAATAAAATAGTACCTAATGTTGCTCCTAATACTCCTGAGGGAAATTCCATTATTCTATCAGCATAATACATCCAGGAAATAGATCCTGAAACAAGAAAAGAAGCAAAAATTGTATTGAGAAGCAACGATAATTGGTTAGCAGAAACTCCAATAACTGCAGGTACCATTTTTTTTAAAATTCGCCAGACTCCTATATCATAAAAATTAATACGAGGAACAACTAACATTTCTATTTTTTTTAAAAATGGAAGTTGGTAAATTACCTGTAATACCCCACCAATTAATACCGCCCAAGCTAAAGCTAATATGGGACGATTTAAATGAGGAGATACATATAATGCTGATATGATCATACTAAGATTTAGTAAGGTCGGTGCAAATGCTGGAATAGCAAAATAATTCCACATATTAAGAATTGCACTAGCCATAGAAGCTAATGAGATTAAGAATATATAAGAAAAAGTAATTCTAAGTAAAGATGAAGTTAAGTCAAAAAAATTATCATATAAATGAGAAAAACCCGGAGCTGTAAATATAATAATCGCTGGTGCCGCTAATACTCCACATATACTGATTATTGCCAAAACTAGTATTAGCATCCCAGAAGTTAAAGCTATGAGTAGTTGAGTTTTAGTTTTACCACGTTGATTTTTATACTCGGCTAATATAGGAATAAAAGCTTGTGAAAAAGCTCCTTCGGCAAATATTCTTCGTAACAAATTAGGAAATTTAAAAGCCACAAAAAAAGCATCTGTTTCCATTCCAACACCAAATACTGCAGCAATAATACTATCTCTAGCAAATCCTAAAATTCGTGAAATAAAAGTTATAGTACTAACACATGCTAACGATTTTAATAAATTCATTTAAGATTCCATTTAGAAACACTAAGTGTTCTATTAAATTCAGCCTTATTTTTTTCAAAATAGTTTTAATATTTATATTCAATACTATTCAGTGCATTATTTTGTCAATTTTCATATTTTTTTTTATATCTCCAAATAGTTCCATCTGGTCCATCTTCAATAATTATTCCCATTGTTCTTAATTTATCACGTACCATATCAGCATTTTTCCAATTTTTATTTTTACGATAATCATTACGTTTCATAATTAATGTTTTAATAATATTAATATGTTCAACATTATTATATGGTTTTTTGGTTTGTAAAAAATTATTAGGATCTTGTTGTAACAAACCTAAAATTCCTGCTAGTTTACGCAAACGTAGAGATAATTTTTTTACAATATTTAACATTTCTTTTTTTTTATAAAAATCTATTTTTCGTGCTAAATCAAATAAAATGGCAAATGCTTTGGGAGTATTAAAATCATCATCCATGGCAAATCTAAAGTTTTGTTCAAACTCATCAATTTCAACCATTGGTTCTTCTTTATCATCTTTAATAGTACTTAAAGATTTATAAAGTCGAGTCAAACCCAAGTGTGCATTTTTTATTCCGATATCATTATATATTAATGGACTGCGATAATGACTAGCAATCAGAAAATAACGAAGTGTTTCGGAATTATGATGTTTAAGTGCTTCTCTAATAGTTAAAACCTTATTTGAAGATTTAGACATTTTTTCATTTTCAATAAAAATCATACCCGAATGTATCCAATAATTTACATAGCTATTATTAATACATGCGGATTGTGCAATTTCATTTTCATGATGAGGAAAAATTAAATCTCTTCCTCCTCCATGAATGTCTAAATTTTTTCCTAAATATTTGGTATTCATAGCTGAACATTCAATATGCCATCCCGGACGACCTCTTCCCCATGGAGAATGCCAACCAATTTGATTATTATGAGATTTTTTCCACAAAATAAAATCCATTGGATTATGCTTGTTGAAATTCGGTATAGTATTTTTAGACTGGAGCTGAGTTATATTCTGACGGGATAGGTGTCCATAAGATGGATAGCTATTAATATCAAAAAAAATATCCCCATTAGATGAAATATAAGCATATTTATGTATTAAAAGATTTTTTATAAAATCTATCATATCTCCAATATGATGAGTGGCACGAGGTTCAATGTCAGGTGACAAAATATTCAACGCAGAAAAATCTGTATGCATTTCAAGTATCATTCGGTTAGTTAGTTGATCTATAGACTCCTGATTATCAATAGCACGTTTAATTATTTTATCATCAATATCAGTTATGTTACGTATATATTTTACTTTATAACCACAATATCGTAAATAACGTACAATAATATCAAAAATAATGAAAGTTCTACCATGACCTATATGACAAAGATCATAAACCGTCACCCCACATACATACATGCCTATTTCATTTAAATGAATTGGTTTGAATTGTTCTTTTTTATGACTTAAAGTATTATATATTTTCAGCATGATATCTGATTTTATCATTATAAATAATTGTTAAAACTCATGACTATAAAAAAAATAAGCTGTATTGACAGAAATTAAATTAGTAGATTTGTTAATGTTGTATTAACTACTGAGGATTCATCATTACCATTTATTTTATAATACTGGATTAATCCAATTTCAGATTCTTTTTTATAAAAAGAAATTAAAGCTCTCATCTGCTGATGATATTCGTTTAGACGTTGGTATATTATATTTTCACGATCATCCAATCGATGATAAAGATCATCTCCTGTTATATCATCCTTACCCTCTATTTTGGGAGGATAGAATTTATTATGATAAATTCTTCCTGAAGAGAGGTGTATTCTACGTCCAATAATACGTTCCACTACGATTTCATCGGGTACAACTAATTCTAAAAGATAATCTAATTTGATCCCTGCTTGTTTCAGAGCTTTTGCTTGAAAAATAGTTCGGGGAAAACCATCTAATAAAAATCCATTACAACAATCCTTTTCAGATAAACGTTTTATAACTAAATAAATTACAATTTCATCATTAACTAATTTGCCTCGAGACATAGATTGATAGATGCTTGCACCTAATTCATTATCTACATTTGCATACGTACGTAAAATATTACCGGTAGAAATAGTTGGAATTATGTATTTATTACTAATAAATTGTGCTTGAGTTCCTTTTCCACTTCCTGGCGGTCCAATTAAAAGAATGCGTTTTTTACTTTTATAATTATTTCCGTTTATCATAAACTTTTTTAAATCATATTTGATTTTAAAATTAAATTATTAACTCTACGAATAAACTTATTTAGATCTTTTAAAGAACCAATTTCAGTGAGTAAAGCTTGATCTAATAAAAATTCAATTAACTCTACAAATAAGGTTTCATCGGTAATTTCTATAGTTTTTTTTATTAATGGATGTTTTGGATTTAATTCAAGAATATATTTTATTTCCGGAACTTTTTGTCCTACTGCTGCAAATATTTTTGCCATTTGAGTACTCATATCATTTGCTTCTGTAGTTAAAATAGCTGGAGTTTCGAGAAGACGATTAGTTAATCGTACATCTTTTACTCTATTATTCAAAATATTCTTTACTCGTTCTATAAAAAATTTGAAAGATGTATTATTAGTATTTTTATAATCTGAATCATTATCATTTATTAGCTTATTAAGAGATTCATCACTTTTACTGACGGGATGGAAAGATTTTCCTTCAAAAGAAGTTAAATTGCTCATCATCCATTCGTCTATACGATCAGATAGTAATAATATTTCAATTCCTTTTTTTCTTAATACTTCAATGTGAGGACTACTAGATGCTGCTGTATAACTATCAGCAGTAAGATAATAAATTTTTTCTTGATTAGGTATCATACGTTTAATATATTCTTTTAATGATACAGTTTGATTTGACACATTGCTATGTGTTGATGCAAAACGCAGTAATGGCATAATATTTTTAATATTATCACTATCTTCTGCTGGACCTTCTTTTAATACTAATCCAAAGATTTTCCAAAATTGATTATATTTATTAGGATCCTCCTGAAGTTTTTGCAGCATTTGGAATACTCTTTTAGTTAGTGCAACCCTTAAATTTTGTACTATACGATTATTTTGTAGGATTTCACGAGAAATATTTAAAGGAAGATTATTATTACAATCTATTAAACCCTGAACAAATCTAAAATAATTAGGTAGTAATGTGTTTAAATCATCTGTTATAAAAATACGTTGTACATATAGTTTTAAACTATGTTTAGAATCCCTATTCCATAAATTTAATGGAGCATGTGAAGGAATATAAAGTAAACTGGTATATTCTTGTTTACCTTCTACTCTATTGTGACTCCAGATAATCGGATCATGAAAATCATTAGTAATATGTTTATAAAAAGCTTTATATTCTAATTCGCTAATTTGTGATTTATTTATTGTCCATAATGCTTGTGCTTTATTGACTTTTTCCCATTCCTCTGGTTTATTAATACATGGCATTTCTATTGGCAAATTAATATAATTCGAATATTTACTAATGATATTACGTAACCGCCATGGATCTAGAAATTCATCTTCACCATCACGCAGATGAAGTGTAATTTCAGTTCCTCGGTTTATTTTTTTTATATCAGCAATAGTATAGCTTCCTTCTCCCGTTGATTCCCAAAATACCGCTTTATCAAAAGGAGCTTCAGCTGCACGAGTACGTACCGTTACTTTATCAGCAATCATGAATATTGAATAAAATCCTACTCCAAATTGTCCAATTAGCTTATTTTTGTTAGAAACCGTAGATTTAAGAGATTGAATAAATGATTTAGTTCCAGATTTTGCAATAGTTCCTAAATTTTCGATTACTTCATTTCTACACATACCAATTGCATTATCATCTACTATTAACAGACGTTTTTCTTTATCAATAGAAATCCGTACATGTATATTTTTATCTTCTTCATACATCCCTGGCTTAGATAAAGCATGAAACCTTAATTTATCTGCTGCATCTGAAGCATTAGAGATTAATTCTCTTAAAAAAATTTCTTTATCTGAATAAAGAGAATTAATCATTAAATTTAATAATTGTTTTACTTCTGATTGAAAGTTTCGTGTTTCTTGTGCTTTCATAAGATAATGACCTAATAAGATTGAATTAGATTTTAAAAATCCTCTTATTTTTCTAATAAAGAAGAGGATTAAATTTATTTAAGTACTATTTTTTACACTTTTTAGAAATTAACTTCTAAACCATATTACGTTAAAAGGTAAAATTATAAGGTACTGTTAAATTAGAAAAATTTGACATTTTTTCTTTATAAACTTCATTAATACGACATATAGCATTATTAAAGGCTGCTGCAATTAACTCTTCTAAAATTTTAATATTATCATGGTTTATTAAAGTAGGATCTACTGTGATACAATGACAATTATATTGTCCATCAAGAGTTATAGTAACCATACCTGCTCCTGATTCTCCTGTGAATCTTAAATCCGAAATTTCTTTCTGAATTTCTTGCATTTTATTTTGCATTTTTTGTGCTTCTTTTATTAATTTTTCAAATTCTGTGGTTTTAAACATAATGTTATTTATCTCTAAATAGTAAATGTTTTGAATAATTTAAATTATAACCATACAATACTTTGTTCATCAATGCTCGCATTAAAAAAACGACATAAGATGTCTAAATAGCAATCGGAATAAATTGAATTACGTGCAATCTCAATTTCTTTCTCATAATAATTATTTATTAATTCTAATGGAGTTTTTATTGTGAAATCATTATTTTCAATAAAATGAATTTCAATTTTTCTACCTAAATAACTGATTAATGCATCCGATAGTATCTTTTCTGAAGATATGGTTTTTAAATACTTCTTTTTTGATCTCCAATATAATTTAATTTTACATTCACTCTGTTCTTTCCAACAATTCAATGCTAATTCTCGTACTAAAGGAGGTAGTGACATTTTAAATATTTCAGATGCCCATTGATCCTGAAGTAATTTTTTTTTTAATTTACTAAATATGAATTCAGATTCAATCTGATTTTTACTAATTATAAAGCCTGAAATGTCTTCAAATTTAAGAGTTGGTTTTGAGATGCCATTTTTACATGATGGTGTGAAAAAAAAAAATTTTTCACGAATTTCGGTTTTATTATTATTAGATATCAGTTGGTTTTTTGCCGAAATAATTTTAGAAGTAATATCTGGTTTTTTATCTTCTTGTAATTTTAAAGAATTTTTTTTACACTTAAAAGTAAGAGCTCTTAAGATTGTCATCTCTACACCTATTTTTTGATTAGGTGCTATCGATAATTCTTTTCTTCCTTTTATTATTATTTGATAATAGTTTTGAACATCTTCAGATGTTATTGTCAATGCTATTTTTTTCAAACGTTCTAAACTATTTTTATTTAGTTTAAAATAGTAGTTATATTGTTGTGTTGGCAAACATTGCATCCTTGCGATATAATATAGTAATTTTAACATATCTATTAATAATATTTCCCAATCTATAGCACTCATACCGAACTTATTTAATAATTCAATCGCTTGGTTATAATTAATATGTACAATGGATTCTAATAACTCTAATACTTGTTCTTCATTTACACTTCCAAGCATAGTGTTAATTAAATTTAAAGAAATATTTCCGTTTCCTAAAACAATTGCTTGTTCAGCAATTGTCAAAGCATCTCTCATGCTACCATTAGCAATTTTAGAAATTAATTCTAATGCATCTAATTCAAAAAGAACATTTTCTTTTTCTAAAATATACTTTAATTGTAATGATATTAGACTTTCATCTAATGTTCTTAAATGAAAATGTAAACAACGTGATAAAATTGTCATAGGTATCTTATCAAGATCGGTAGTTGCGAGTAAAAATTTGACATAGTAAGGTGGTTCTTCTAGAGTTTTTAACAAAGCATTAAAACTATGCTTTGAAAGCATATGAATTTCATCAATTAAGTATACTTTATAACGACCTTTAACTGGCACATATTGAACATTGTCTATTAATTCGCGAATTTCTTCAACTTTAGTACGCGAAGCAGCATCTACTTCAATAACATCAATAAAATTTCCATTCATAATTTCTTGACAAGGTATACATTGTCCACATGGTTCTGGTGTAATATTAACTTCGCAATTCATTCCTTTTGCAAATAAGCGTGCGATAGTAGTTTTTCCAATTCCACGTGTTCCAGAAAACAAATAAGCATGATGAATTTTTTTTGATTTAAGAGTATTAATCAAAGCAGTAATAGGAATATCTTGACCAATGAGATTCGAAAAAGATTGTGGCCTCCATTTTCGCGCTAATACTTGATAATTCATTATGACACCCTTTGATTTATATAAATCGATATTATTATTACATACATTGTTCTTAACAATGATATAACAAATATTATTTGTTATAAATAATTATTAAATTTATTATCGATCTAAGGTAAAATAATAAATTAAGTCTAAAAAATTAGAGAGTGAATTTATTATACCATGAGAAAATTTCCAATGACTTTACAAGGTGCAGAAAAACTACGGGAAGAATTAAATGAATTAAAAATGATTCATCGTCCTAGAATCATTGCTTGTATAGCAGAAGCTCGAAAATATGGAGATCTTAAAGAAAATGCTGAATATCATGCAGCTCGGGAACAACAAGCATTTTATGAATGTCGTATAAAAGAAATTGAAATGAAACTTTCTCATGCAGAAATCATTGATATTACCAAGATTCCTTTTAATAACAAAATTATATTTGGCTCCACTGTCACCATAATGAATCTTGATAATTACAATAAATTCACTTACCGTATAGTAGGTGATGAGGAATCAGATTATAAAAACCAACTAATTTCTATTAATTCTCCATTAGCACGAGGATTAATAGGAAAAAGCATAAATGATATAGTTTTAATTAAAACGCCTAGTGGAAATATTAAGTATGAAATACTAAAAGTAGAATATATTTAGCATATAATACTTATAGATAAATTATAAAATGAACCATAAAAAAAAATCTTTTTCTAGATCATGGTGGTTACAAGAACATTTTAATGATAAATATGCTCAGCAAGCAAAAAAAATGGGAGTGAGATCAAGGGCATGGTTTAAACTTGATGAAATACAAAAAATCGATAGGTTATTACAACCTAATATGATTGTTATTGATTTAGGAGCAGCTCCTGGAAGCTGGTCACAATATGCTATTCAACAGATTGGATTAAATGGACAAGTAATTGCTTGTGATCTTCTGCCTATTAATCCTATTAAGAATGTCAATTTCTTACAAGGAGATTGTAGCAATCAAGAGGTACGTAAAAAGTTATTTAGTATGATAAAAAATAAAAGAAAAGTTAACTTAATTATGTCTGATATGTCACCAAATATAAGTGGTATTCATGTAACTGATATTCCTAGAATGATTTTTCTAGCAGAAATTGCATTAGAAATATGTAAGAGAAGTTTGTATTTAAATGGAAGTTTTTTAGTAAAAATGTTTAATGGAGAAGGATTGGATCAATACTTACAAAATCTTCGTACCTTATTTAAAACAGTTAGAATTAGAAAACCAGAAGCTTCACGTGCACGATCGCGTGAAATCTATATTGTTGCTACCGAGTTTAAAAAAAAATAATATATATACTATTAAGTAGTATGTTTACTATATATTCCTAAAAAAAAATAATAAATAGAAGAGGCTAATTATTTGAATGATATGGGTAAAAATCTAGTTCTTTGGATGATTATAGCAATTGTTATGCTGTCATTTTTTCATAACTATAGTTATAATAAAAATAAGACAAATAAAGTAGATTATTCTACTTTCATATCTGAAGTTGATCAAGGTAAAATTAAAGAAGCTCGTATTAATGGAAGAGAAATTTATGTAATTAAAACCGATGACCAAAAATATTTAACTTGGATTCCAATCAATGATCCTAAGCTATTGGATAATTTATTAACAAAAAATGTAAAAGTCGTGGGTGAACCTCCCGAAGAACCGAGTTTACTTACATCAATTTTTATATCATGGTTTCCTATGTTTCTATTGATTGCCATTTGGATATTTTTTATGCGCCAAATGCAAGGAGGTAGCGGCAGAGGAGCTATGTCTTTTGGTAAAAGTAAAGCCCGTATGTTAACTGAAGATGAAATTAAAACTACTTTTGCAGATGTTGCAGGGTGTGATGAAGCAAAAGAAGAGGTAGAAGAATTAGTAGAATATTTGCGTCATCCAAGTAAATTTCAAAAATTAGGCGGAAAAATACCAAAAGGTATATTAATGGTAGGTCCTCCAGGAACGGGTAAAACTTTATTAGCTAAAGCTATTGCAGGAGAAGCTAAAGTTCCATTTTTTACGATTTCTGGTTCAGATTTTGTAGAAATGTTTGTAGGTGTGGGAGCATCACGTGTACGTGATATGTTTGAACAAGCTAAGAAAATTGCTCCTTGTATTATTTTTATTGATGAAATCGATGCGGTAGGACGTCAAAGAGGTGCCGGATTAGGTGGAGGTCATGATGAACGTGAACAAACCTTAAATCAGATGTTGGTAGAAATGGATGGTTTTGAAGATAACGAAAGTATTATTGTGATTGCTGCAACTAATCGTCCGGATGTTCTGGATCCAGCATTATTAAGACCAGGTAGATTTGATAGGCAAATAATAGTTGGATTACCTGATATAAGAGGACGAGAAAAAATTCTAAAAGTTCATATGCGTCGGGTCCCATTATCAACAGATGTAGATGCTTTAGTTATTGCACGGGGTACTCCGGGATTTTCAGGTGCGGATTTAGCTAATTTAGTTAATGAGGCAGCATTGTTTGCAGCTCGTGATAATCGTCAAGTGGTTTCTATGGTAGAATTTGAAAAAGCTAAAGATAAGATTTTAATGGGTGCAGAACGTCGCTCTTTTGTAATGACTGAAGCTGAAAAAGAAACTACAGCCTATCATGAAGCAGGACATGCTATTATTGGACGTTTAGTTCCTGAACATGATCCGGTGCATAAAGTTACCATTATTCCTCGAGGTCGAGCTTTAGGAATAACTTTTTTTCTACCGGAAGCGGATTCTGTAAATATAAGTAAGCAAAAATTAGAAAGTCAAATTTCTACATTATACGGAGGACGATTAGCTGAAGAAATAATTTATGGATCCGATCATGTTTCGACAGGTGCATATAATGACATAAAAGTTGCTACTTTTTTAGCACGTAATATGGTGACACAATGGGGATTTTCAGACAAATTAGGTCCACTATTATATGCAGATGAAGAAGAAGAAATTTTTTTAGGACGCTCAGTTGCTAAAGCTAAACATATATCAGATGATACTGCTTGTATTATTGATCAAGAAATAAAGTCTTTAATTGATAAAAATTATCAACGTGCCCGTAAAATTTTACACGAAAACATAGATATTTTGCATGCAATGAAGGATGCATTAATGAAATATGAAACTTTGGATGCCTTACAAATTGATGATTTAATGGCTAGAAAAAAAGTACGAGTACCTGCATGTTGGTTAAATAATAATGATAATCAATAATTGTAATCAAGCAAATGTAGTGCTATACTGTGTTATCTTGAAGATAGAAGAGTAATTGAATTAAATAATAATAGGATTATCTCGAATATGCATAATATTATTTTAGCTATTTTCCTTATTGTAGCAATAATATTAATTAGTTTAATTTTAATTCATCATAGTTCTGGAACTGGTGGAATAGGAACTCCTAGTTCAAATTTTACTAATGCATCATCAACGACATTTTTTGGTTCTCATGGTTCTAAAAATTTTTTAAATCGAATTCTTACATTATTCGCTTTTATATTCCTAATTACTACTTTGATACTTGATAATATGGTTTATAATACTGAAGATCAGTGGTCTAATATTAAACCATCAAATAATGTGAATAATCAAAAGTTATATTAAATAACCTTTTTCTTCACCTTCTTATTATATAAAATACCGAGGTGGTGAAATTGGTAGACACGCTACTTTGAGGGGGTGGTGCCTTATTAGGCTTACGGGTTCAAATCCCGTCCTCGGTACCAATTAATATTTTACCTTGATAACAATTGAATTTAAGATATAATCTGTATAGAGTTATTAAATGACTATATGACGCGGGGTGGAGCAGTTAGGTAGCTCGTCGGGCTCATAACCCGAAGGTCGTTGGTTCAAATCCAATCCCCGCAACCCCTAAAACTAAAAAATAAAAAATTTGCATAAATAAAAAAAATAAATATGGTTAGTTTTCGATTTAAAAAAAAATCCGATATTTTTGCTAAAAACCCCGATTATTCGGGGTTTTTTATTATGTATAATACATTTAATGATAAAAAATTATTTTCAATAGCTAATCTTCTAAGAATCACTAAATTGCTACTAGGTTTTATTATGTTAAATATTAAAATTCCTGATTGAGGCAATGAAGATGAAGAAAGATATTTTGGATGTGGTACAAGCAGTTTCTCATGAAAAATCACTTCCTTGTGAAAAAGTATTCGAAGCATTAGAAATTGCTATAGCAACTGCAACCAAGAAAAAATATAATGCAGATATTAATGTTCGTATTAGTATTGATAGAAATACAGGTGATTTTAATGTATTTCGTAGATGGCTAATTGTTGAAAAAGTGATTAAACCTACTTGTGAAATTACACTTGAAGCAGCACATTTTGAAAATAGATCATTAAGGCTGGGTGATTATATTGAAGAAAAAATGGATCCAATAATTTTTGATCGTATTACTAGTCAAATTGCCAAGCAAGTTATTATGCAAAAAGTTCGTGATGCGGAACGAAGTCTTAAAGTTGAGCGATTTTTAAAGAGAAAAGGTGAAATGATTACTGGAGTGGTAAAACAAGTTCACCGTGATCTTATTAAGATTGATATTGGTAATAATACTGAAGCAATTATTTTATCTAAAGATCTGCTACCACGAGAAAATTTTCATCTAGGTGATCGTATTAGAGGAGTATTATATTTAATACATCCTGAATCACAATTATTTATCAGTCGTTCTCGTCCTGAAATGTTATTAGAATTATTTAGAATTGAGGTTCCGGAAGTTGCAGAAGAAATAATTGAAATAAAAGCTACTGCTCGCGATCCAGGATTGAGAGCAAAAGTAGCAGTTAAAACTAATGACAAAAGAATTGATCCTATAGGAGCTTGTATAGGAATACGAGGATCTCGTATACAAGCAATATCTAATGAATTAGGAGGAGAAAAAATTGATGTTTTATTATGGGATGAAAATCCGGCACAGTTTGTAATTAATGCCATGGCACCTGCAGAAGTGAGTACTATTGTTGTTAATGAAGATCAACATACTATGGATTTAGCAGTACATGAGAACTATCTACCTCTAGCTATTGGTAAAAATGGTCAAAATGTAAAATTAGCATCTCAATTGAGTGGATGGGAATTAAATGTAATGAGTATTTCAGATTTAAAAGAAAAACATGAAGCAGAAGATCATGCTTCAATTGAATTGTTTACTCATTATTTGAATATTGATGTAAAAAAAGCTAATGTTTTAGTAAAAGCAGGATTATCTTCTTTAGAAGAATTAGCTTATATTCCAATGAGTGAATTGTTAGAATTAGGAGGATTGGAGGGAGAAATGTTAATAAAATTACGAAAAAAAGCTAAAGAAATATTAACAATAGTTCCATTTAAAAAAAATCCTAATAAATTTAGTTTAGCCTATAAATTGCTCAAAATTCGTAATTTAAGTCCTAGTTTAGCATATAAATTAGTAGAAAAAGGTATTTCTTCATTAGAACAGTTAGCAGAACAAGGAACAGATGATCTTTCGGATATTGAAGGTTTAAATAATGAACAAGCCGGGAAATTAATTATGGCTGCTCGTAATATCTGTTGGTTTAATAACCATCTTTAATAAAAGGAAGTAATCTAATGAAAGATATCAATCTACAATATTTGGCAATAGAAATGAAAATGCCAGTAGAGACTCTGAAAAAAATTTTTGCATCTTTAGGAATATGTAAATCAGAAAGGGACACTATTACTCACAAAGAAAAAGAAATACTCTTAAGTCAACTTGAATTGAATAAAAAAAATAGTTTAAAAGAACTATCTCTTACTTGGCAACGCAAAATACACAGTACATTAAATATTCCGGGTATAGGAGGTAAAAGTAAAAAAGTAAAAGTAGAAATCCGTAAAAAACAAACCTATTTAAAAGAAAAAAGTGTACAAGAAATTTACTCTCATCAAAAATCCAGTTTTTCTCAACTATCAAAAAATAGTGATCCAACCAACTTAGATACACTACTTTTAGATTCAAAAGATCTAAATGTTTCTAGTTTAAAAAATAAAAACCATTCTCCCGATAAAATTATTAAAAAAGCTGAAAATGCAGAATTTAAACGACAAGCTGAAGCTGTGATACATCAAAAAATTGAAGAAGAAGCACGTAAAGTAGCGGAAAAAGCTCGTATAATGGCAGCAGAGATAAATAAAAATTTGAAGATAGAAGAAGATCTAATAGTAGATGAAGATCTAAAACAAGAAGATTCTATTGTCACCGAATTGAAATATACTCAACATTCCGAAAATGATAATAAGAAAATAAAGATTGATCGTCGCATTATTATGCGCCCCGTAAAATCAAAATTTTCACGGCAAAGAAAAAATAATAAACATTCCGAATCTAAATCGGATCGAGAAGAAGCACGAGTGGTTGCTCGTAGTACTAAAAATAACAAACGTAAATTAAAGTTTTTACAACCAAAATTTAATAAGTCCATGCCCAATATTACGAAAAACGTTATTATTGGTGAAACTATTACAGTTGCCGAATTAGCTAATAAAATGGCAATGAAAGGCTCAGAAATTATCAAGATAATGATGAATATGGGTGCTATAGCTACAATTAATCAAGTTATCGATCAAGAAACCGCCCAATTAGTAGCTGAAGAATTGGGACATAAAGTTATTTTACGTCGTGAAAATGAATTAGAAGAAGCCCTTTTATCTGATAGAGATATGGGATTAATTGCTGAAGCGCGACCACCTGTAGTAACTATTATGGGACATGTCGATCATGGTAAAACTTCCTTATTAGATTATATTAGATCAACAAAAGTTGCTAAAAGTGAAGCCGGTGGAATTACTCAACGTATTGGCGCTTATCATGTAAAAATTAGAAATAAAATTATTACATTTATTGATACTCCTGGACATGCTGCGTTTAGTGCTATGCGTATTCGGGGGGTTCAGTTAACAGATATTGTGGTTTTAGTTGTAGCAGCAGATGATGGAGTAATGCCGCAAACCATAGAAGCAATTCAAAATGCTCAAGCTGCTAAGGTTCCTATTATAGTAGCTATTAATAAAATTGATAAAGTAGAACAATCAAATGCAGATCGAATTAAAAAGCAATTATCCCAATATGGAATTAATCCTGAAGAATGGGGGGGTGATAACCAGTTTGTTTGTATTTCCGCTAAAAATGGGAGAGGAATTGATGATCTTTTAAATGCCATTTTATTACAATCTGAAATGTTAGAATTAAAAGCTATTCATAAAGGAATGGCAACTGGTGTAGTTATAGAATCTTTTTTAGATAGGGGACGGGGTCCAGTAGCAACTGTATTAATACGTGAAGGAACACTGAATAAAGGAGACATTATACTATGTGGTTTGGAATATGGACATGTAAGAGCTATGTTAAATGAACAAGGTTCTAATATTAGTCAAGCATATCCTTCTATTCCGGTCGAAATTTTTGGTTTATCTGGTATTCCAGCAGTAGGTGATATATTAACTGTAGTACGTGATGAGAAAAAAGCACGAGAGGTTGCTTTATACCGTCAAGGTAAATATCGGGAAGTGAAGTTCTCTAAGATAAAAAAAGCAGTTTTTGATTTTGATCAGATGTTTAATAATATTACTAATAGTAATAAGATGTCTGAATTTAATCTTCTTTTAAAATCGGATAGTCAAGGATCAATAGAAGCAATTGTAGAAGCCTTAAAAAAACTATCTAATACTAAAATTGAAATAAAAATTATCAGTTCTGGAGTAGGAGCTATTAGTGAAAATGATGCTACATTAGCCGCCGCTTCAAAAGCGATTATTATAGGATTTAATGTACGTGCGGATAATTCAGCACGTAAAATAATTGAACAAGAAAATTTAGATATACGTTATTATTCTGTAATTTATAATTTAATTGACGATGTTAAAAAAGTAATCTTCGGTAAATTAAAACCGGAATATAAATCTAAAATTATTGGATTAGCAGAAGTAAGAACTATATTTAAATCTCCTAAATTTGGATCTATAGCAGGATGTATGGTAAAAAATGGTATTGTTAAGCGTAATAAACTTATTAAAGTGTTACGTGATAATATCGTTATTTACGAAGGAGAATTAGAATCTCTACGTTCTTTCAAAAATGATATCAATGAAGTTCAAAGTGGATTAGAGTGTGGAATTGGTATTAAAAACTATAATGATATTAGGATTGGAGATTTGATTGAAGTATTTGATATGATGAAAGTTCAAGAAAAATCTTCTTAATTTTTAATAAAATTATATCACTAAATGAAATGAATGAAATAATACGTTTACCTAAAATAGCTAAAGCATTAAAAAAAGAAATTACAATAATTTTACAAAAAAAAATCAAAGATCCTCGTTTAAGAAGATCCTTAATAAGTATTAATCATATAGATCTTTCTAAAGATTACTTTTATGCGAAAGTTTTTATAACTTTTTTAGGAATTGAATCTAATCCGATAGACATTAGTAGAAAAATAAAAATTTTACAAAATGCATCTGGGTATATTCGAAGGTTATTAGCTAAAGCAATGTTTTTACGTATAATACCTAAACTTTATTTTGTTCATGATTCATCAATTTATAATGCAGTATATATGTATGATTTTATCAGTAAGGTATTAAAAAAAAATAACTATGAATAGTAATATTAATGGAATTTTATTATTAGATAAACCGTCAGGAATTTCTTCTAATTTTGCACTTCAAAAAGTTAAAAAAATTCTGAAGCTGAAAAAAGCAGGATATATAGGAACCTTAGATCCTATAGCGACTGGTATGCTGCCAATTTGTTTAGGTAAAGCAACTAAATTAGCTCAGTATTTAGTAAATAAAGATAAACGTTATTATGTTACAGCAAAATTAGGACAACGTACCGATACTTTAGACTGTCAGGGTAAAATAATTAGTGAAAATCCTGTAATAATTAATAATTCAAAGTTAAAAAATATTCTTAACTCTTTTTTAGGAAAAATAAAACAAATACCTCCTATGTATTCGGCAATAAAATTACATAATCGTCCTTTATATGAATATGCCCGTAAAGGTATTATCATTTCACGCAAACCCCGTGATATTATAATTCATAATTTACGGTTAATTAATTTAACTCAAAATGAACTAGCACTTGAAGTACATTGTTCTAAAGGTACATATATTCGAAGTATTATTGATGATCTAGGAGAAAAATTAGGTTGTGGAGCTCACGTTACAGAATTACGAAGATTGCAAGTAGGTTCATGTCCTATTAATTATATGGTTACTATAGAAAAATTAACTGCAATAACTACTAATATGATTAATGAACAAATTAATAAAAAAATTTTTTCCATTTTAATGCCCCTTAATATGTCGGTCGATTTACTTCAATAAATTTTCATTTTTCATGATGAAAATGATTATTCATAAAAATGAAATATCAAGTAGTACACAAAATATAGATATCACTATTTATCGGTAACTATTTTTATTATAATGGAGTAATAATATGTCGGAATTTTTACCTACTAAATCTGAAATTATCATTAAATACGGTAATCTTATCAAGAATACTGGATGTACGGAAGTTCAGGTCGCTTTATTAAGCAATCGGATTAATCTTCTACGTAAACATTTTGATCAACAAAAAAAAGATCATCATAGTCGTCGGGGTTTATTACGCATAATCTCAAAAAGAAGAAGTTTATTAAATTACTTAAAACGTAAAAATATTGATCGTTATACATCTTTGATAGAAAAACTTGAATTACGTAGATAAAAATTAAAAATAAAACATTTGTAATTTTAAAGAAGATTACATAAAAATTTATAATACTGATCTCATCAGGAGATTAAGGATACTATTTTGTTTAATCCCATTATACGTAAATTTAAATATGGACAACATACAGTTTGTTTAGAAACTGGAATAATTGCTCGACAAGCTACTTCGAGTGTTATAACTCATATTGATGATACTGTAGTTTTAGTAACTGTAGTAGAAAGTAAAAAAAAATCATCCGTTCATAACTTTTTTCCTCTTACTGTTACCTATCAAGAACGTTC
This sequence comes from Candidatus Dasytiphilus stammeri, assembly GCA_041944835.1. Lineage (GTDB taxonomy): Bacteria > Pseudomonadota > Gammaproteobacteria > Enterobacterales > Enterobacteriaceae > Dasytiphilus > Dasytiphilus stammeri_K. The sequence continues at coordinate 443,599 of CP145879.1, forward strand.
TTATGCTGCTGGTCGCATCCCAGGAAGTTTTTTTAGACGTGAAGGTCGTTCAACTGAGAATGAAATTCTCGTGGCACGTTTAATTGATCGTCCCATTCGTCCATTATTTCCAGAAGCAGCCGAAGGTTTTTCTAATGAGGTTCAAATTATTGCTACAGTTATTTCTATAGATCCTAGAATTAATCCCGATATTGTAGCCTTAATTGGAACTTCTGCAGCACTTAGTATTTCAGGAATTCCATTTAAAGGTCCTATTGGTGCAGCACGAGTAGGATATATTGGTAATAAGTATATTTTAAATCCAACGAGAGAGGAACTTAAATACAGTAATTTAGATTTAATTATTGCTGGTACACAAAATTCAGTACTTATGGTAGAAGCCGAAGCCAAATTTATTAATGAAGATCAAATACTTGATGCAATAAATTATGGACATGAACAACAACAAGTGGTAATTAAAAATATAAATTCACTAGTTGAAGAAGTGGGAAAATCCTCTTTTAATAACTGGACACCTAATCCTATAAATACTGAATTATATATAAGAATTGCTACACTTTCCGAAAAAAAATTAGGAGATGCATATCTTATTAGAGATAAAACCACACGTTATGCACAAGTTAATTTAATTAAATCGGATATACTATCTATAGTACAAAAAATAGATCCTGATTTAGATGAAAATTTAATAAATAGCTTGTTATATAAAATTGAAAAAAAAATTGTGCGTAATTTATTATTACAAGAAAGTACTAGAATTGATGGTCGTAATCAAAATACTATTCGTAAATTAGATGTACGAACTGGTATTTTACCAAGAGTACATGGATCATCTTTGTTTACACGAGGAGAAACTCAAGCGTTAGTTACTGTTACTTTAGGTACTGATCGAGATGCACAAAATCTTGATGAATTAACTGGAGATCGGACGGATTCTTTTATTTTTCATTATAATTTTCCTCCTTATTCAACTGGAGAAATAGGAATTATAGGACCTCCAAAAAGACGTGAAATTGGTCATGGTCGTTTAGCTAAACGTGGAATATTAGCAGTTATGCCCAGTCATGATATTTTTCCATATACAGTACGTATAGTATCTGAAATCACTGAATCTAATGGTTCTTCTTCTATGGCTTCTGTATGTGGTGCTTCTTTAGCCTTAATGGATGCCGGTGTACCCATAAAAGCAGCAGTTGCTGGAATTGCAATGGGATTAGTAAAAGAAGCTAATCATTTTATAGTTCTTTCTGATATTATAGGTGAAGAAGATCATTTTGGTGATATGGATTTTAAAGTAGCTGGTACTCATCAGGGTATTACTGCACTACAAATGGATATAAAAATTGAAGGAATTACTAGTAAAATTATTCAAATAGCATTGAATCAAGCTAAATCGGCTCGTTTGCATATCCTAAATATCATGGAAAAGGATATCAGCTTACCCCGTATGGATCTTTCCCAATATGCACCAAGAATACATATAATTAAAATAGATCGAGAAAAAATTAAAGATGTTATAGGAAAAGGGGGATCTGTTATTAGATCTGTAACTGAAGAAACCGGTACTATTATCGAAATTGAAGATGATGGTACTATAAAAATAGCCTCGGTTGATAGTAAAAAAGCAGAATTAGCTCTTCATCGAATTCAAGAAATTACCGCAGATATTGAAATAGGTAGATTTTATAGTGGTAAAGTATCTCGTATTGTTGATTTTGGTGCTTTTATTACTATTATAATTGGTAATAATAAATGTGGTAAGGAAGGATTAGTACATATTTCACAAATTTGTGAAAAACGTGTAGAAAAAGTAAGTGATTATTTAAAAATTGGTCAACTAGTTACTGTAAAAGTAGTAAATATTGATGATCAAGGACGTATCCGTCTTACTATGAAAGGTATAAATAAATCTTAAATATGTTATTAAGATTAATGTAATAATCTATATTACTTACTTAATATCATATCTAAAAATTAGGGGTATATAATAAATATACATGATAAATTTAGAAAAAAGCTTTTCCGAGTTAGGGCTAAACTTATTACTATTAGAATCATTAAAAGTGATGGGTTATATTAAACCCTCTCCAATTCAGATCAAGTGTATTCCATACTTGCTTCAAGGATATGATGTATTAGGTATTGCACAAACTGGAAGTGGAAAAAGTGCTGCATTCATTTTACCATTATTAAATAATATTGAAAGTAATTTAAAAACTCCACAAGGTCTCATATTAGTTCCTACTCGAGAATTAGCAATTCAAGTAGCAGAAGCTTGTGTTAATTTTGCTAAATATCTTCCTGAAATAAAGATATTACCTATATATGGAGGACAGCGTTATGAAATTCAATTAAACGGTTTGCGTAAAGGTCCACAAATCATAGTAGCAACACCTGGTCGTTTACTAGATCATATAAGAAAAGAAAACTTAAATTTATCTGGATTACGTACTTTTATATTAGATGAAGCAGATGAAATGTTACGTATGGGATTTCTTGAAGATGTAGAAAAAATCATGACAAAAATTCCACTATGCAAACAAATAGCTTTATTCTCAGCTACTATGCCTGAACCTATTCGTCGTATTACACGTACTTTTATGAAAAAACCGTATGAAGTACGTATTAATAATAATACAACGACACGTCCTAATATTATTCAAAGGTATTGGACTGTTAATATTAGTAAAAGTAATGCATTAGTTCGTTTTTTAGAACTGGAAGACTTTGATGCAGCTATAATATTTGTACGTACTAAAAATGCTACTTTAGAAGTAGCAAAATTTTTAGAACAGAGTGGTTATAAAACTGCTGCACTAAATGGTGATATGAATCAAAGATTACGTGAACAAACTTTAGAAGGTTTAAAAGCGGGAAAATTAGATGTTCTTATTGCTACGGATATAGCTGCTCGTGGATTAGATGTTGATCGAGTAAGTTTAGTAGTAAATTATGATATCCCTATGGATGTAGATTCTTATATTCATCGTATTGGAAGAACTGGAAGGGCGGGTCGTGTTGGTAAAGCACTGGTTTTTGTAGAAAATCGTGAACGTAGATTATTATATCAGATTGAACGCTGTCTGAAAGTGGATATTTCAGAAGTTAATCTTCCGAGTAGAGAAGTTTTAGGTAAACGTAGATTGTTACAATTTGCAGCAAAAGTAGAAAAACAATTTGAAAGTAGTGATTTATCTGAATACCGCACATTATTATCCCAAATTCAACCTAAAAAGATTATTGATATTACAACCTTAGCAGCTGTACTATTAAAAATCGCACAAGAAAATAACCCATTAATATTAGCACCAGATCCCATTAGAAATGATTCTAAAAGATCTTTAAATAGGAAAAATTTTTCTCGATCATATGTAAATGATGAATTTAAAGGTCATAATATGGATTTATACCGTATTGAACTAGGGCTTAATGATGGTTTAGAAAAAAAAACTATTTTAGGACTATTTAATAAACATAAGATTGGAAACATAAAATTATTTCGCAGTTATTCTACTCTAGAATTACCTAAAGGTATATCAAAAATGGTGTTACATGATTTTACACATACTCGTATTTTAAATAAACCCTTAAAAATAAAATTACTTGGAAATGCCAGCTCAGTTTATAGAAGTATACAAATAAAAAAGAACCCAACTACCATCAAGCAATCTATACCCAACCGATCGAGACATCGTTTTAATACTTAAAAAAAAAATTTTATTATGAATAAATACGTTTATCCTTTCAGATGGAAAAATTTTCTCGAAATAGAAAAAAAAACTATTTTAAAAAAATTTTAAACGTTTTAGCTGAAGCTAGAGCATCGGGAAAAATTATTTATCCTGCACAACATGATCTTTTTAACTGCTTTAGACTAACACCATTAAATAATATTAAAGTTGTAATACTTGGACAAGATCCATATTATAAATTTAATCAAGCACATGGATTAGCTTTTTCTGTTCGCAGGGGAATTAAAATTCCCCCTTCATTAATAAATATATATAAAGAATTGAATAATAACACCGTGGATTTTAATTTTCCTAATCATGGATGTTTAGAAAGTTGGGCAACACAAGGAGTTATGCTCTTAAATACAATTCTTACTGTAGAAAAAGATCGACCGGGTTCTCATGTAAATTTAGGTTGGGAAAAATTAACCGATCACATTATATATATGATTAATCGATATTGCAAACAAGTAGTATTTTTGCTATGGGGTAAAAAGGCTCAAACAAAAGCACATTTTATTGATGAAAAAAATCATCTAATTTTATATGCACCTCATCCTTCTCCATTGTCAGCACATCGAGGTTTTTTTGGTTGTGGTCATTTTTATCAGACAAATATGTGGATGATAAAATGTGGCAAACAGCCTATAGACTGGACGCCACATTGAAAATAGTTGTTAAGATTTTGCTTTATATTTAGATACAACGACCATTGCTGGACGTAATAATCTTCCATTAAGAAGATAACCGGGTTGTATTATTTCTAATACAATATTGGTTTTTATAGCTTCTTGCTGTGGTTCTATTTCTTTTATAGATATTGCTTGATGTATATCAGGATTAAAAGAGACGTTGGTTTCTTTAATTACTTTTACTCCATATTTATGCAGGGTATCTAATAAAGATTTGAAGGTTAATTCAACTCCTTCTATCATAGAAAACAATTGTGGATTAGATTTATCTGCCATTTGTAGTGCTCGTTCTAAATTATCAATTACCGGCAATAGTTCTCCCATAAATTTTTCTAAGGCAAATTTGTAGGTTTTTTCAATATCTAGATTTGCGCGACGACGGATATTTTCTAATTCTGCTTTAGCACGTAACATTTGATCATGTTCATGTTTTTGTGCTTCAATCAGCTGCATTTCCAGGGTAGCAATTATATCGTCACGATTATCCTTATCACTTTTTTTTGGATCATTTAAATGATCAAATTTTATTTCATTATTATTTTCACTTAAAACCGGTTTTTCTTGATTTTCCTTTTCAATTGTATTTTGATCATTTGGTATGAGTTGTTCTTGATCTGGACTATTCATGAAATTCTCCATATGTACAGATTCATTTGCTGATTAGATTATTATATGGATGAGGAAGGGAGTTTCAAGAAAAGTTATGATTTGTTATATATTAATAATGTGTTAATAAAATGGCATAGATAATGAAAAAAAAATTTAATAACATTGGTCTGGTAGGAAGACCTCGTAATCCAAATGCATTAATAACACTTCAAACCATTTTGCAATGGTTAAAGGTCGAAGGATATCAAGTATTGATTGAATATAATTTAGCTCAGAAATTTAATATTCATAATATAAAAAAAGAGACTCTGAATAATATTGGTAAAAAATCGGATTTAGCAATAGTTGTTGGAGGAGATGGTAATATGCTTCGCGCTGCACGAGTTTTAGCTAAATATAATATTAATGTGATTGGTATCAATAGTGGGAATCTAGGTTTTTTAACCGATCTTACTCCTAAAAATGCTAAATACTACTTAAATGAAGTTTTAAAAGGTAATTATATTATTGATAATCGTTTTCTACTTGAAGCAAGTATATGTTATCCACATCAGAAAAAAAAATCTTTTTTAGCCATGAATGAAGTTATTTTTCATACGGGAAAAGTAGCACATATGTTTGAATTTGAAGTATATATAGATAAAAACTTTGCTTTTTCTCAACGTTCAGATGGTTTAATTATTTCTACTCCTACGGGATCTACAGCTTATTCTTTATCGGCTGGAGGAACTATTTTAACTCCATCATTAGATGCAATTATTCTAGTTTCCATGTTTCCTCATACTCTTTCTTCACGTCCGTTGGTTATTAATAGTGACAGTATTATACGTTTACGTTTTTCTAATATGCATATTAATATTAGTTGTGATGGTCACATTATGCTCTCGGTACAAAAAGGTGAAGATGTTGTGATAAAACGAAGTATATATAGTTTGAATTTAATTCATCCCATTAAATATAATTATTTTAATTTATTAAGTAATAAATTAGGATGGTCAAAAAAGCTTTTTTGATTTTATCCGAGTAAGAAATATTACTTTTATTGTTTTTTTTGATGTGATTAATATATAATGATTGATGAATGAGTATGATAGATAAAAAATTACAGATAATTATCACTAATAGACGTGCTTATCATGAATATTCAATTGAAGATAAATTTGAAGCTGGTCTTGTATTACAAGGTTGGGAAGTAAAATCTCTTCGCTTAGGAAAAGTTTCTATAAGTAATAGTTATGTATTATTACATAATGGAAATGCTTATTTAGTAGGTACTAATTTTGAACCACCAATAATGGTATCTAATCATAGGATTTGTAATCCTATTCGTGATAAAAAATTATTACTTCAACAACGAGAGTTAAACCTTATATTTGGAAAAGTGAATCTTAAAGGATACTCAATTATAGCTTTATCTTTGTATTGGAAAAGAATATGGTGTAAAGTACTTATTGGAATTGCTAAGGGTAAAAAGCAATATGATAAACGTACTAATATTAAAAATCGCGAATGGCAAATCCATAAAGAACGTCTTATGAAGAATAAAATTTTTTAGAATTTAGATTTAATTTCAAAACAAACCGATGGGGGCTGTTTTTGGATTCGACGAAAATAGCGAAATCTTAGGTGCATGTCGAGGTACGGTAGGCCTCGTGAAAAACCGTAATAAATAGTCGCAAATAACGACAATTATGCTTTAGCAGCTTAATAAACTGTATTAGAGCCCTCTAATTCTCAATCTTAGCTCTTAGGAGGAGAATAAAAAGAGGTCAAATAAGTAAGAGCTCGCGTATCTGCTAAGCCTAATATAGATGCGTTAAATTATATTGGCTAGTTTATTAAAAAGTGTGTCGGTCCACTATTAAATAAATGAAAAAAAAAGATCAGACTAAACATGTAGTACCAAGGATGTAGAATTTTCGGACGCGGGTTCGAATCCCGCCAGCTCCACCAAAAATCTCAATCAGAATAAATCATAGAAACCTAATGATTTTTGATAAATTATTTAATAAACCTCTTATTTGCTAATAGTTTAATTTTTAGTAAAAATATATTTATTAATATTTTATTTATATGCCTTAAAAAAAAAAAGATACTTCATAGAAGTACTCTACCTACGATTAGAAGTGCAATCCTATTTTAGATTTCATTAACAAGGATTTATTAAATATGTCCAATGCATTATTAAATAAGATTAATAATATTATTACACCAAAAGAATTAAATAAATATTATCCGTGTGATAATAAATTAAAGTTAGAAATATGTAATTTTCGTCATACTATATCTGCAATTATTAAGGGATCTGATAATCGTTTATTAATAATATGTGGTCCATGTTCTATTCATGATCCACAGGCAGCAATTGAATATGCAAAAAAATTTAAAAAAGTGTCTGATAAATTATGTGATAGAATATATATGATTATGCGTGTGTATTTGGAAAAACCCCGAACGTCAATAGGTTGGAAAGGATTAATTAATGATCCATATATGAATAATTCTTTTGATATAGAATCAGGTTTAAAGATCTCACGTCAACTTCTATTAGAACTAGTAAAGATAGGAATTCCGCTTGCTACAGAAGCATTAAATTTTAATACTATACCCTATATAGAAGATTTTTTCAGTTGGATGGCAATAGGAGCAAGAACTACAGAATCACAACCTCATCGTGAGATGGTATCAGGATTATCAATGCCAGTGGGTTTTAAAAATAGTACTGATGGCAATTACCATAAAGCGATAAATGCTATAATTACAGCAACCGTACCACATGCTTTTATAAGCATAAATTATGATGGAAAAATTAGCTTATTACAAACCCGTGGAAATAAAAATTTACATATAATATTACGTGGAGGAGATCATAAACCAAATTATGATGCAGCAACAATTTTAAAATGTATAGATACTATGAAAAAAGCTGGATTATATCCATCTATAATGGTTGATTGTAGTCATGACAATTCAAAACACGATTATCGTTGTCAACCAGACGTTGCTAAATCAGTAATAATACAACGTAAAATAGGTAATAGTTTTATTAAGGGATTAATGTTAGAAAGTAATCTGTATGAAGGAAATCAATCATTGAAATTACCCTCGGACAAAATACATTATGGTGTTTCATTAACTGATGCATGTATTAGTTGGAAAACGACCGAAATACTTCTTGAAGACATTTATAACATTTTACAACCATAAAGGGCTAATAACTAATAATGGTAACACAACTCGAAGTCTTACGTGATAAGATAGACCAGTTAGATAAATCATTACTAAATATAATAATTAAACGAATGAAATTGGTAGAAAAAATAGGAGAAATTAAACATATATATGGATTACCAATTTACGTTCCGGAACGTGAAAAATCAATGTTAGTTAAACGTCGTAATGAGGCCGAACATCTTGGGATTTCTCCAGATTTATTTGAAGATATTTTACGTCGTATAATATATGAATCTTATTCCATAGAATCTAAAAAAGGTTTCCAAAAAGTTTATCCATTATTACGTCCTATTGTTATAATAGGAGGTAAAGGTAGAATGGGGCACTTTTTTTATAAGTGGCTTTGTTTATCCAATTATCAAGTGAAAATTATTGATAAAAATGATTGGGAACAATCACACAAAATTCTCTCAAAAGCTGGAATGGTCATTATTAGTGTACCAATTAGAATAATTCACACTATAATAAAACAATTACCTAAACTTCCAGATGATTGTATTTTAGTAGATCTCTGTTCCCTTAAAAGTATGTCCTTAGAAACCATGTTATCTACTCATAAGGGACCTGTATTAGGATTACATCCTATGTTTGCTCCTGACAGTGATAATCCGGTCAAACAAATAATGATATGGTGTAATGGGAGAAATCCCAAAGCATATAAATGGTTTTTAAACCAACTAAGTATTTGGGGAATACGTTTACATTGTATTACTGCTATTGAACATGATCAAAATATGGCAATTATTCAAGGATTACGACATTTTACTCATTTTGTATATGGATTACATTTGCAACAAGAAAATGTAAAAATAGAAGATTTATTAAATTTTGGAACAGCTGTATCTCGATGCGAATTATTTATGATGGGAAGATTTTTTAGCCAAGACCCTGATCTTTATGCGGATATTATTATGGGTTCGGATATGAATTTGGAGCTAATTAAACGCTATTATATTCGTTTTAGAGAAGCCATTAAACTTTTGGAATGTCGAGATAAAAAGCAATTTTTAAAATCTTATCTTAAAATAAAACAATGGTTAGGTATATATGGTGATAAATTGCTTGCTAACAGCAGTTTATTAGTGAATTATCATAATATGAATAGAGAATAGTTTTACTATTGATTTTTATAAAAATACTTATGTAGTAAATAAATAAAGTTATTAATACTTAACATCATGAATTCTTATTTTTTGATAAGCTCTTTTCAGAAGGGATAATGCTTTTTTGGTATATTTAGTCTGAGGATAATGAAGTATCATGTTTTCAATTCGATAAATAACTGATTGATAGTCTTCATGACGGAAATAATAACTTGCTATTATTAACTCATAATTGGCTAAACGTTCTTTTAAAGCAGAAATATGTTTCTGAGCATTAATAACATATTTACTTTCAGGATAACTGAGAATTAGTTGATAAAAATCACTTAAAGCAGATTCAGCATATTCCGAATTACAATGAGATAAATTTAATCTAAATACTTTCCTCCAAACATATTGGTCTAATCTAATATAGATTAAACCACGCATATATAAAACATAATCGATATTGGATTGATTAGGATAAAAAGATATATATTTTTGAATCATTTTTTGTGCATTTACTAATTTACCACGATTATAATATAAATAAATTAAGTTTAGCTGATGTTGTTGAGAATCCGATTCTGATAAAAAATTTTTTTTATTACTTATTGAATTTTTCCATTTTTTTATTAAAGTTTGAAAAGCTCGCTTAGGTGTTATAATTACACCAAAAAGATTATTCGGATTATTAATCATCGAACAATTTCGTACAATTAACATAAAAATCATTAAAATTATTAAAGCTTGAGATTTTAAATACATAAATAAATCTATTAAAATAATGAAAATCTTATAATATTATATTAATAATATAGCAATTCAATAATGAAATTACTTTAAACACATTGAATTATCAATATGTTTGATTTTTAATCAAAAAATTTATTAATAGTCATGCAATCACAAAAACTTACTGCTAAGATATCCGAAAAACAAATAGGACAACGTTTGGACAAAGTTTTGGTACAATTATTTCCTGAATATTCTCGTTCTTGTTTAAAAAAATGGATTTTAGATAAAAAAGTGTTATTAGATAGCAAGGTTTTTGATAAACCAAAAACTCCAATTAAAAATCTTGCCACAATTATTATTAATGTACAAACGGACTATGTAAATAGTTTTAAAGCTCAAAAAATGGATTTAAATATAATTTATGAAGATAATTATATTTTAATTATAAATAAACCTATGAATTTAGTAGTACATCCAGGAGCAGGTAATTTAAATCAAACTTTGCTAAATGGTTTAATATATTATTATCCCCAAATAGCTAATGTACCGAGAGCAGGAATAGTGCATCGTTTAGATAAAAATACTACTGGTTTAATGATTGTAGCTAAAACACCTATGATTCAAGAACATTTAGTTGAATCTATAAAAAAACGCCATATTCATCGTAAATATGAGGCTATTGTAATAGGAGTTATAAGATCAGGAGGATGCATAAATCAGTCAATTAGTCGTGATCCTAATAAACGTACTCTAATGAAAATTAATTCTTTAACAGGAAGATCGGCGATGACTCATTATGGTGTACTGGAATGTTTTAAAGCACATACACATATTTTTTTACAATTAGAAACGGGAAGAACACATCAGATACGAGTACATATGGCATATATTAATCATCCTATTGTAGGTGATACTTATTATCCCGGAACCAAAAAACTACTACATCAACTACCTTCTGATTTTTCCCCAGATTTAGTATATCAATTAAACACTTTTAATCGTCAGGCTTTACATGCTTCACAGTTAGGTTTTTATCATCCTATTAGTGGAGTATATATGGAATATAAAGCACCATTACCTCAAGATATGTTGGATTTAATTTCTGTATTACGTGAAGATAATAAATCTAAACCAACTAAGGAGAATTTGTGCGCTTAGATCGTCTTACCAATGAATTTCAATTAGCTTTAGCTGATGCACAATCTATAGCTTTAGGACAAGATAACCAGTTTATTGAACCTTTACATCTTATGCTAGCTTTTTTAAATCAAGAAGAAGGATCTTTATGTGAGATAATAAAATCTATGGGAGTGGAAGTAGATTTTTTACGTAAAAAAATAGAACAATCAATTAATAATCTACCAAAAATTTCTGGTAATAATGGAAATATTCAATATTCTAATGATTTAATACGTATTCTTAATCTTTCTGATAAATTTGCACAAAAAGGAAAATATGCCTTCATTTCATCTGAATCTTTTTTATTAGCTATAATTAATACACACGGATTTTTAAGTGATCTATTAAAATCAGTAGGAATAAATAAAGATAACCTTAGTGAATTTATCAAAAAATTAAGTGAAAATACATCAGTGAATAGGATATATAGTAAAAATAATCATAGTTATATTTTAACCAAATATACTCAAGATCTTACTGCACGTGCGGAAAAAGGAAAATTAGATCCAGTAATTGGACGTGATGAAGAAATTCGTCGTACTATTCAAGTATTACAACGTCGTACTAAAAATAATCCCGTATTAATTGGTGAACCGGGAGTGGGAAAAACAGCCATTGTTGAAGGATTAGCCCAAAGAATTGTGAATAATGAAGTACCAGAAGGATTAAAAAGTAAAAGAGTATTGGCATTAGATATGGCAACATTATTAGCTGGTGCAAAATATAGAGGAGAATTTGAAGAACGTTTGAAATTAGTTTTAAACGATTTAGGAAAACAGGAAGGTAATGTTATTTTATTTATTGACGAATTACATACGATGGTAGGAGCGGGAAGAACCGATGGAGCTATAGATGCTAGTAATATGCTGAAACCAGCTTTAGCACGAGGAGAATTACATTGTGTTGGAGCAACTACTTTAGATGAATACCGTCAATATATTGAAAAAGATGCAGCATTAGAACGAAGATTTCAAAAAATTTTTATTACTGAACCAACAGTAGAAGATACAATAGCTATCTTGCGAGGATTAAAAGAACGTTATGAATTACATCATCATGTTCATATTACTGATCCTGCAATTATCTCTGCAGTAACATTATCTCAACGTTATATCCCTGATAGGAAATTACCAGATAAGGCTATTGATTTAATTGATGAAGCAGCAGCGAGCATACGATTGCAAATCGATTCAAAACCCGAATCATTAGATCGTTTAGAGCGTCGTATTATTCAACTAAAGGTTGAACAACAAGCCTTGAAAAAAGAAACTGATTCTGCCAGTATTAAACGTCTTGATGCTATCAATGCAGATATTGCATTGTATGAACAAAATTATGCCAGATTGGAAGAAGATTGGAAAAAGGAAAAAAAAATATTATCTGATACTCAAACAATTAAAAGTAAATTAGAAGAAAGTAAAATGTTACTAGAACAAGCACGTAGATCTGCTGATTTATCACGAATGTCAGAACTCCAATATGGCACTATTCCACAATTAGAAAAACAATTAATGGTGGCTACCAAATCTAATGAAAATTCTATGCATTTATTACGTAATCGAATTACTGACACAGAAATAGCTAATGTATTGTCCCGTTGGACAGGGATTCCTGTATCTCGCATGATGGAAGGAGAACGTGAAAAATTATTACGTATAGAAAAAGCATTACATGAGAGAATTATTGGACAGCAAGAAGCTATCGAAGCAGTAGCTAATGCACTTCGTCGTAATCGAGCGGGTTTATCAGATAGTCATCAACCTATTGGTTCTTTTTTATTTATTGGTCCTACAGGGGTTGGTAAAACTGAACTTTGTAAAGCATTAGCTAATTTTATGTTTGATAGTGATCATGCAATGATACGTATTGATATGTCAGAATTTATGGAAAAACATAGTGTATCTCGTTTGGTTGGAGCTCCACCTGGTTATATTGGTTATGAAGAAGGAGGTTACTTAACAGAAAGGGTTAGACACCGTCCTTATTCCGTCATTTTACTAGATGAACTAGAAAAAGCGCATAAGGATATTTTAAATATTTTACTTCAAGTATTAGAAGATGGTCGTTTAACTGATAGTCAAGGTAGAACAGTAGATTTTCGAAATACTATTATTATTATGACTTCTAATTTAGGCTCACATCTTATTCAAGATAATTTTACAGAACTAAATCATGAAAAAATGAAAGATTTAATTTTTAATATAGTTAATCAACACTTTCGTCCTGAATTTATTAATCGGATTACTGAAATAGTAGTATTTCATCCTTTAGATAAAAAACATCTACGTGCAATAGTTGAAGTTCAATTAAAAAAATTAAATCAACGGTTAAAAGAACGAGGTTATCAAATTGAAATTTCTAATAATGTATTAGAATTTTTAGTTAAAAAAGGTTTCAATCCTCTATATGGAGCACGACCTTTAAAAAGAACTATTCAAAATACCATTGCAAATCTTTTAGCTAGAGATATTTTAGCGGAAAAAATAACGATTGATAAACCTATAAAAGTAGATTATATCAATGGTAAAATAGTTTATTCTACTGATTAAATGTGATGGGTTGTTGTTAAGCAATAGAATTGATATATCCCATATCATCTAAGCTAGGTGATTTAGCTGCCTTTTTAGCTAATTCATCACAACGATCATTATCAGTATTTCCAGAATGTCCTTTAATCCAATTCCATTCGATATCATGATTATTTAAATTTTTATAAAGACGTTGCCATAAATCTAGGTTTTTTACGGGATGTTTATTATATGTAAGCCAATTGCTATTTTTCCAATTATGGATCCAATATTTTATGCCTAATTGTACGTATTTACTATCAGTAGTTATTTGCACTATACATGGTTCTTTTAACAATTCTAATGCCATAATAACAGCTGTAAGTTCCATGCGATTATTTGTAGTTAAATAAAATCCTGAACTTAGTGATTTTTCATATTTTCCATAATGTAATATGATACCGTATCCACCCGGTCCTGGATTTTTTAAACAAGAACCATCTGTAAAAATGTTTACTTTTTTATACATTTTATTTTAAATTATAATTTATGAAGAAATCGATAACAAGAAAAATTGTTGTAGATGTTGAAACTACAGGAATGAATAAATTTGGTATATGTCATGAAGGACACCGAATCATAGAAATAGGTTGTGTTGAAATATCTGGAAGACATTTAACCGGAAATAATTTTCATACTTATTTAAATCCTAATAGATCAATAGATCCTATTGCAAGCTCTATTCATGGTATTACTATAGAATTTTTATTAGATAAACCATTTTTTCATCAAATTGTCGATCAATTTTTAGATTATATTAAAGGAGCAGAATTAATTATACATAATGCTTCTTTTGATATTGGTTTTATTAATTATGAAATTAAGATGTTGAATGGTAACTTTCCCAACATTGAATCATTATGTTCTATTACAGATACGCTTTTATTAGCGCGTAAGTTATTTCCAGGAAAACGAAATAGTCTAGATGCGCTTTGTAGTAGATATCAAATAAATTCTAAACAAAAACGCTTTAAACATGGTGCTTTATTAGATGCTGAAATATTAGCTGATATTTATTTAGCTATGACAGCTGAACAAATATCATTTATTTTTTTAAATAATACCAATGGAAATTCGGAAAAACTTTTTTCTACTCCTAATGCTATTCATGTACTACGTGTTATTAAAGCTAGTAAAGAAGAAAATATTATTCATAATGAATATTTAAATGTTATGAAAAAAACCACGGGTATTTGTTTATGGAAAACCATAGGAGAGGAAGATTAATTGTTAACCTTTAGTTGATAAATATGTTTAGTATGTTCCATACCTTTTTTAATTTATTATTAATTAATAATAATTTATCTAAAAAAGATAATTTATAATTTATCTTGAAAAATTACAGATTATCCTTATATAAAGCTGAAATTAGCCGCTATACTTAGTTACTGAAATAGAGCATCATAATTAATAACTAAGGAGGTTTATGATGACTTATCGTTCTTTTTCATTAATTCCTGGAATTACTGATAATCTTTTTTCCGATCGTTTTGATCGTATGGATCGATTATTTAGTAGATTAACCGGTGATGTTCCTTTATCTGATTCTCCCAGTTATAATCTTATTCAAATAGATGAAACTCATTATAGTCTTACAGTGAGTGTGCCTGGATATAAAGAAGAAGATTTAGATATTCTATTACAAAATGGACAACTGACTATTAGTGGTAAACATGAGTGTAAAGGTAAAGACCAAGGAAAAATGACAGAAGATAGAAAGAATGTTAAGTGGTTACATAAGGGAATTTGTTTGGATGAATTTAGCTTGAGTTTTAATCTTAATAATCGAGTAAAAGTACAAAGTGCTCTTTTAGAAAATGGATTATTAAAACTTGAATTAGAATATGAAATTCCTGAAGAATATAAACCACAAAAGATAACTATCGAAAGCCACAATAATAACCGAATTATGCAACATCAACCAAGAACCTCAACAAGAATTAATCAAAATAAATAATTATTTTTAAAAATCAAATATAACCCCTGCCTGGGGTTATATTTTCATTATCCTGTTTTACATATTCTAACATTGAATTAATATTTTTAATTTCTATCCGATTGTAAATATTTTGAAAAATTGAAATTTGATGATTTAATAACGGATATTTAATCTTATTCCACTCAAATTTACAGTTTAAAAATTTTTCTGAAATTTTACTAATAGTAGGAATCACTGGTTTAAGGAAAGTCATTAATAATTTAAATAAATTTAATCCCATGGTACATATAGATTGTAGTAATTTTTTTTTTTTTTTNATTATTAACTAATAACCATGGTTTCTGTTCGTTTATATAAATATTAGCTAAATTAGCTAGAAACATAATTTGTTTAATACCTTGACTAAATTCACGATTGAAAAAAGCATCTTCTATTTTTTTTGACTTTTTAATAAAAAGCTCATATAATTCTGGACTTTGTAATTCCGTCCCTAACCAACCTGAAAAATATTTATTAATAAAACTTGCACTTCTAGCGGCTAAATTGACTATTTTATTAACAATATCGGTATTTACTCGTTGTATAAAATCTTGTAAATTTAAATCAATATCATCTATACCAGAAGATAGTTTAGTAGCGTAATAATAACGTAGGCTATCAGCGTCTAAAAACTTTAACCAAGTGCTTGCTTTAATAAAAGTATTTCTAGATTTAGACATTTTAATTCCATTAACGGTTACATATCCATGTACAAAAATATTTGTTGGTTTACGAAAACCACTTGCTTCTAATATAGCTGGCCAGAATAAACCATGAAAATAAACTATATCTTTACCTATAAAATGACATAAACTCACTGTAGAGTTGGGCCTCCAAAAATCCTCAAAACATATATTTTTTCTTTTATCGCAGAAATTCTTAAAAGTGCTTATATAGGCAATAGGTGCATCTAACCAAACATAAAAATACTTATCAATAAGATCAGGGATCTTAAAACCAAAATACGGAGCATCCCGGGATATATTCCATGGCTTAAGACCCGCATCAAACCATTCTTGTAATTTATTAACTACTTGTTCTGATAAACAACCTGATTTAATCCAAGATTGTAACATTTTAGTAAAAAATGGAAGATCAAAAAATAAATGTTCAGAACTACGCATAATTGGGATAGTTCCCGTTATTACTGATTTAGGATTAATCAAATCTGTTGCATTATAAATAGATCCACAAATTTCACAATTATCTCCATACTGTTCTGATGCTTTACAAAAAGGACAAAAACCTTTAACGAAACGATCAGGTAAAAACATTTTTTTTTCTGCATCATATAATTGATTTAATATGTGTTTTTTAATAAAACCTTGCTGTTTTAATTTTTTGTAAATAATTGTTAAAAATTCATAATTATCTGTAGTATGTGTTGAATGATAATTATTATAACTAATATTAAATTGTGCCAGGTCTTTTTTATGTTCTTGATATATTTTGTAAATCATCTCTTCGGGATCTAAATCATGTTGTTGTGCTTTTAATAAAATGGGGGTTCCATGTGCATCATCAGCACAAATAAAAAATACTTGATGACCCTGCATTTTTTGATAACGGACCCACATATCAGCTTGAATATGTTCAAGCAGATGTCCTATATGAAGAGAACCATTAGCATAAGGTAATGCACATGTTACTAAAAATTTTTTTGGGATATTATTCATAATTAATTCTTATAATTTGGAACAAAATTTAATAGATATTAAAGCTTAAATAGTAATTATTAGAAATCCTACAATCAAACATTGTTTAATTAAAAATTGTTGAATTGCAATTAAATCCTTTATTAATTAACAATTAAGTTTTAAGTAAACAAACTGGGTGTTCCTTCATATTTATCTGAAAAATAATAGTGATATATTATACGTAAATATAAATTTTTTTAAAAAAAATTAGGGTTATTTAGTTAACTTTGAATTAATGATTTTAAAAAATATTAAGTATTAATAATGCAAAATTTAGATCAATATTTCGAGGGATGGGTATCCACACTAAATGACCATCACCAGGTGCTATATTTATCGTGTGCGATTGATTATTTTCTATGAATTTTACACGCCAATTAATATTTTTAGATGGAGAGATAATTTCGACACTATCCCCTTTT
Organism: Candidatus Dasytiphilus stammeri; assembly: GCA_041944835.1. Lineage (GTDB taxonomy): Bacteria > Pseudomonadota > Gammaproteobacteria > Enterobacterales > Enterobacteriaceae > Dasytiphilus > Dasytiphilus stammeri_K. The sequence continues at coordinate 461,528 of CP145879.1, forward strand.
AAAAATCTATTTTTTACGGCTACTTGTGCTAATTCCCCTCTCCGTTCTCCAGTAAATTCACCTACAAATTTTTGTTTTTGAGATACAGAACAGCTGTAAGAATAATTTTGGAGATTATTATGACGAGACAAAAATCCTTCGGTATAACCTCGATGCGCTAATCCCTCTAGCATTTCTAATAAAGAATTATTAAAAGATTTTCCTGATATAGCATCATCAATCGCATTTCGATATATCTGTGTTGTCCTGGCACAATAATAAAATGATTTGGTTCGTCCTTCTATTTTAAATGAATGTATACCGATTTTCATTAAACGTTCTATATGTCTTATGCCTCTTAAGTCCTTTGAATTAAAAATATAAGTCCCATGTTCATCTTCGAATGATGTCATATGCTCTTCTTTTGGTTGTGAACCTTCACTATTTTTTATTAAAAATAATTTTTTATTGGTGTTGGATGAATCACAACCCACAATATTTCCTATCTCATCTTCTTTACCTTCTTGAATTTGATATTTCCATCGACAATTATTATTACATGCTCCTTGATTAGAATCTCGTTTATTAAAATAAGTAGATAATAAACATCGTCCGGAATATGCCATGCATAGTGCACCATGAATAAAAACTTCTAATTCCATATCGGGAACACGTTCATGTATCTCTTCAATTTCCTCGATAGAAAGTTCTCTTGATAATATTACCCTTTTTAAACCTATCTTATGCCAAAATAAGACTGCAGCCCAATTTACTGTATTCGCTTGTACTGATAAATGAATAGGAATAGTAGGAAAATAATCTTGGATTAACATTATTACTCCAGGATCGGAAACAATTAGAGCATCGGGTTTCAGATCAATAATATCTTTTAAATCTTGAATTAAGGTTTTTATTTTGGAATTATGTGGAGTAATATTTATTACAATATAAAATTTTTTTTTAAGAAGATGAGCTTCATTTATCCCTATTTCTAGATTTTTATAATGAAATTCATTATTACGTACGCGTAAACTATATCGTGGAGATCCAGCATAAACCGCATCTGCACCATACGCAAAAGAATAACGCATATTTTTTAAGGTTCCAGCAGGAGAAAGTAGTTCAGATTTCAACATTTAATGATTATTAATTCAAGATTATAAGTAATTATAAATAGATATTTTTATATTAATTTATATTATTAGGTATTGTCATTAATTTAAATGAGATTATTATAACATATATAATATCATTCATCTATTAGAGGATAAAATTTATGATAAAACGTATTGTTCTTTTTATGATGACTAATTTAGGTGTAATGTTGATAATTGGAGTACTTCTATCTATTTCGGGTATTCAGTCACGTAATGTTCTACAACTTCTAGTATTATCTGGAGTTAGTGGTATTGGAGGATCATTAATTTCTCTATTAATGTCAAAAACCATGGCTTTAAAGTCTATTAATGGAAAAACTATTCTAAAACCTGAGGATGAAAATGAAAAATGGCTTATAGAAACCATTTCCAAACAAGCTAAAAAAATGCGTATTCATATGCCTCAAGTAGTGATTTATCAGTCATCAGATGTTAATGCTTTTACGACTGGTCCTCATCATGATAATTCATTAATTGCAGTATCTAGTAGTTTATTAAAAGATATGACTAAAGACGAAATTGAAGCTGTTTTAGCACATGAAATGAGTCATATTTATAATGGTGATATGGTGACGATGACTTTACTTCAAGGAATAGCTAATACTTTTGTATTTTTTATTTCTAATATTTTAAATCGATTTCTTTATTCAACCAATCGTAGTTCTATTCCTAATGGTCCTAATTATTTTGCAACTATTCTGGTTTCAATTTTACAAACACTCATTGGAGGTATTTCTACTATTATTATTATGTGGTTTTCACGTCAACGTGAATTTTATGCAGATGCTGGTGCAGCTAGATTAGCAGGACGTGATAAAATGATTGCTGCATTAAAACGTCTAAAAACTACTCCTAGTAAACCCATGCCAGCTATGAGTAGCCTAAGACCTTTTTTTATTAATGGTGGTACCAATAATGTGCTAAGTGTGCTTTTTAAATCACATCCTTCTTTAGAACAACGTATTAAAGCACTACGTACTTTAAAATATCTAAGATAATAATGTAGGATTAGAAATGCGAATCTTGGCCATTGATACATCGACTAATGTATGTTCGATAGCATTATTTAATAATGGAGAAATAAATTTCAAATTGGAATCATCTTCAAAAAAACATGCTAAAAATGTTTTATCTCTGATACAAAATATTCTCAGTGAATCAGAAATATCTTTAAATCAACTTAATGCTTTAGCATATAATCGGGGTCCGGGTAGTTTTACTGGATTACGGATTGGAATTAGTATAGCTCAAGGAATTGCATTAGGATTAGATTTACCTTTAATTGGAATATCTTCATTAGCGGTAATAGCTGAACAAGCTTGGCATTTAACTAAAATTAAAAGAGTATTAGTTGCACTTAATGCTTGTATGGGACAAATATGTTGGGCAGAATATCAACGTATCAATTTGTTAAATTCATGTTGGAAGGGAGTTAAAACAGAGACTTTGCTTAAACCATCCGAAATAAGGTATAAAATATCTAAATTAAAGGGGATATGGTGTTTAGCAGGAAATGGATGGTATACATATCAAGAATTAAAAGAAATAAAAGAATTATATGTATCTACTTCAGTAAGTATACCTCTAGCAAAAAACCTTTTAGCTTTAGCTCTAGTGGAATATAAAAAAAATAACATTTTTTCAGCGGATTGTGGTAGTGTTGAACCGTCTTATATGCGTGATGATTTATCATGGAAAAAGTTACCAGGACGTACTTAAGTAAGGATTGAGAACATTATTATCTATAATATAGAAAAAAGAACTTATTTATTGTGATTTAATAAACTGAGATATGTTAACTCGATTTATTAGTTGATCTTCTAGTATAAAACGTGAAGTTAGAGCTTCCCCTACTTTAGATAAAGCATTTTGAAAATCTAGATAATTATCATCATTGATGATAATACATAAGTATATATCATATAATTTCATTATATATTGAGTATTATTTTGTAATGTACAAATAATTTTGGCGATAAAAGAATTTTTCGGTTTTAAGAAATGACTTTTACAGTTTTCTAAAATGCGAGTATACACATAGAAATGTCCATATGATAAATAATCTAATAAATGTGAGCAAAAATTAATTAGAGTTGTTTCATCAATGGCTTGAATTTTTTTTTTTTGAGGTTTAAAACCGATAAGATTATAATAATCCATAAGCAGTTGTTTTCGGGTTTTTAAGAGACTCTCTACAAGAGACAGACTTAAATAATTATATTTTTTAAAACAATTCTGCATATTAATCTCCAAATAAAATATGTATTTCATTATTAATTTATAATTATTACACTTAATTGAAAAATTAGAATGAAATCTTATTTTTTTTGACTTTTATTTGAATATAAGATATAGAAAAAAATATTAATAAAGTTATAAATCAGCGATATTTATCTTTAAAGCCAAGATAATCAAAAATTAATTTTTAGTAATTAAGATTGAATAACTTATGAAAAATAATTTTTCTTTATTTTTCATATTATACACTACAGTAACGCTAATAAAATTAGTTATATAATGTAAGGATAATTAAATTATGAATAAGACTCAACTTATTGAAAAAATCGCGCAAAAATCAGACTTATCTAAATCCAAAGCTAAATTAGCATTAGAATCTACTATAGCTTCTATTACAGAATGTCTTAAAGCCGGTGAAATCGTACAAATTATTGGTTTTGGCACATTTAAAGTTAACCATCGTGCTGAAAGAATGGGACGTAATCCTCAAACAGGGGAAGAAATTAAAATAGCTGCTACTAATGTTCCGGCTTTTGTATCGGGAAAAATTTTAAAAAAAGCAGTAAAATAAACTATTATGATAGATGATTAGGGGTGGATTTTATTTACTTTATCATCTACCCCTTAAGATACTATCAGTTAGTTAACTTAAGTAAAAAAATTATTACTAATAATTAATATTATCTATATATAAATTATTAAGGTATGATTATGAGAATAATTCTCATTGGGTTATGTATATTATTGACAAATCAAATTGTTATTGCTGATTCATTTATTAATGGAGAACATTATATCACGCTTAATAAACCGATATCGGGAATTCCTAAGGTAGTAGAGTTCTTTTCTTTTTTATGTCCTCATTGTTATCAATTAGAATCTATGTTTCATCAAAAAAAAAATTCCTCTAAATTTAAAATTTTTAAATATCATGTAGGATTTACTACCGAAAATGAAAAAATATTAACTCAAGCTTGGAGTATTGCAATTGCTTTAGGAATAGAACAGAGGACTATTTTACCAATATTTGAAATAATTATTAAGAATAATCTTTCTTATAATAATCTTTGCAAGGTTTTTACTAATTTAGGTATTTCTAAAAGAGATTATTATTACTTATGGAATAGTTATTATATTAGATTATTAAGTTTTAAACAGGCACAATTAGCGAACCGGATAGGAATAAACACGGTTCCCACAATAGTTATAGATGGAAAATATGTGATTAATAATGAAGTTATCACAATTTTTTCTAATAAAAAAAATTTACAACAATATAATAAGATTATTACCTATCTTCAACATCTAGACTAATTTAAGTTTTTAATGATTAGTAAATTTAATAATTTAGATTCTGTTTTTTTAATTGATGGTACTAGTTATTTTTATAAAGCTTATTATGCATTACCTAATTTAACTAACAGTATAGGAGAACCGACTGGTGCAATTTATGGAGTATTGAATATGCTTAATAATTTTTTACAACATTATCATCCTCAATACATGTTGGTAATTTTTGATGCTGCAGAAAAAAATTTTAGACATAAATTATTTCCCCAATATAAATTACATAGGCAATCTATGCCTAAAGCTTTACAGCTGCAAATTAAACCCTTATATAGTATAATTCAAGCTATGGGAATCCCTATATTAGTAGCTGCAGAAGGAGTAGAAGCCGATGATATCATTGGAAGCTTAGCACAAAATATAGAACAGCAAGGAGGGAGAGTTTTTATAGATAGTAATGATAAAGATATCGCACAACTAGTTACATCCAATATTGTAATAATAAATACAAGTAATAATAGAATTATAGGACCATTAGAAGTATTTGATAAATATGGAGTACATCCTAATTTAATAATTGATCTTATAGCTTTAATGGGAGATTATGCAGATAACATACCTGGTGTTCCAGGAGTAGGAATTAAAACCGCACAAAAGTTATTAACTTATATGGGTAATCTTAATCAAATTTTTTCTAATTTACCTAAAGTATCGGAATTATATTTTCCTGGTGCTAAATCTTTAGCATTTAAGTTAGAACAATATAAAGAGATGGTATTTCTTTATCGGATTTTGGTTACTATAAAAACTAATGTTCCAATTAAAATTGATAATGATAAATTAATAGTGACCAAACCAAATCTAAAAGAATTCCTAAATTTATGTAAACATTATGAATTTAAAAATTGGATCCAAAAAATCAAAACCTATGTGTAATTGTAAAAATATTATAGATCAACAAACTTTCTTGTTATGGATAAATAAACTTGAAAAAAGTTCTTTTTTTGCTTTTCATATTAAGACTAATATTAAGAAAAATTATGAACTAATTGGATTATCTATTGCAATTAATATAGGAGAATCAGCTTATTTATCTTTATTAAGTAATGATATTGAAACCTTGTTACAATTAAACTTAGAAAAAGTATTTTTTTATTTAAAACCCATATTAGAAAGTAATAAAATAAAAAAAATTGGGCAAGATCTTAAATTTTATTATAGAATACTAAAACTATATAAAATTGATCTATCTGGTCTTTATTTTGATATTCAAATAGCATGTTATGTAATAAATTCTTTCAAAAATAATTCCAAAACATTTGTTGAAGATTGGTTATCTAAGTTAGAAAAAAAAAATAAATTCAGTAATAATTCTGCAGCTAAACAAGATGAACCAGATTTACTACAAGAGTCAGAGATAATTTTAAAAATTTATTTTAAAATATCGGAAGAATTTAAGAGTGATTTACTTATTAAAAATCTTTTTGAAAAAATTGAAATGCCATTATTAACTGTTCTTTCACATATGGAATCTAATGGAGTTAGAATTGATGCAGATTATTTAGAATCTTATTCATATGAATTAGCTGATCGTATTCGATACTTAGAGAATGTTGCATATAAAATTGTCGGGGAATATTTTAATCTAGGATCTCCTAAACAATTACAAAATATTCTTTTTAAAAAACATAGAATACCCAGCTTTCTAAAAACTTCTAGTGGTTTTTTATCAACTAATGAAAAAGTATTAGCTAAAATGTCTAGAAATTTTCCTTTACCTAAAATAGTTTTAGAGTATCGTAGTTTAGCAAAATTTAAAAACTCTTATACTGATAAATTACCACAATTGATAAACCCCATCACAGGAAGAGTACATAGTTTTTATCATCAAACTTTTACTACTACGGGTCGTATTTCCTCTACTACTCCTAACTTACAAAATATCCCGATTCGCAAACCTGAAGGAAGAAAGATACGCAAAGCTTTTATTCCTCCTTCAAAAGAATATAGGATTGTATCAGCTGATTATTCTCAAATAGAATTACGAATTCTTGCTCATTTATCTCAAGATGAAAAATTACTTAATTGTTTTAATAATCAAGAAGATATTCACTCTTTTACGGCGTCTGAGATTTTTGGAATTAAGAGATGCCAAGTTAGTGCAAGTCAACGACGACAAGCTAAGATTATTAATTTTGGAGTAATTTATGGTATGAGCGCTTTTGGTTTATCACATCAGATAAATATATCTATAAAAGCTGCCCAAACTTATATTAACAGATATTTTCAGCAATATAATGGTATATTAACGTATATTAATAAAACCAAAACTAATGCAAAAGAACATGGATATGTTACTACAATAACGGGAAGAAAAATTTATATTCCTGATATATATTCTTCAAATAAGATTAGTGAAAATGCTGCATTACGTAGTGCTATTAATGCTCCAATACAAGGAACAGCTGCAGATATTATTAAATTAGCAATGATTAATTTAGATGATTGGATTAATAAAAATTATTTTTACAAAAATATTAAAATGATTATGCAAGTACATGATGAATTAGTATTTGAAGTAAAAAATTCCATTTTAGAACAAGCAATAATAACTATTCGCCATTTTATGGAAAATAGTATTTCTTTAAAAATTCCTCTTAATGTAAATATTGGGGTAGGTAATAATTGGGAAGAAGCTCATTAATACAATGATAATTTAGTTTTTTAAAAAAAAAGTTTGAGTAGTAGCAAATATTTTTGCTGTGGTTGTTCAATTAACTTTAATGAATCTAGTAAAAAAAATAATGCCCAGAGCGGGATTTGAACCCGCACAGCTTATACTGCTGAGGGATTTTAAGTCCCTTGTGTCTACCACTTCCACCATCTGGGCGGTTTTAAGTTTTAAAGAGGTGCGTTTCGGAATTGAACCGAACTATACGGATTTGCAATCCGCTGCATAACCTCTCTGCCAACGCACCATATCTTATTATTGTAATATATATTATTCAAATAATGATTTTTAAATTTATTTTAAGTTGAATATTATTTACTACTAATAAAAAACTATCAATAGTAATACTATTATTGCCCTAATTTTATCTTAATATTTTTGAGACTAAAAAATAATTTTAACAATATTTATTTTTTGTTTGCAAAAAAGATTGTAAAAAAACCACTGTTATTGCAAGTATATAAAAATTTCATAGTGGAAAATTTAATTAGATTAATTCTAAATTGTATTTCTAATATTGAAGATTACATTGATTTTGAATTTTATTCAATAAAAAAAAAAATACTTTTTTTTGTCAATATTCAAATTAATTTTCAATTGGATCTACATCAAATGACCATTTAATTTTTCTAACTTTAGGTAAAGAAAAAATTTTTTTAAGATTATAATTAATAATTTGTTGTAATTTATTACGTATAGGATGTTGTAGAAGTAATTGCCATTGATATTTTCCATTATACTTATTTTGTAATGCAGGAATGGGTCCCATAATCAAAAATTGAGAATCATTAATATTTTTATGAAAAACATCACTTATCTGAGAAAGAAAAATTTTTGCATAGTTATTGTTATTATCTTCAGCTCGAATTAGTACATGACTAGTATAGGGGGGTAATAATACCATTTTGCGTTCTTTTAAAGTTTCAGAAGCAAACGAATCATAACCTTGGTATAAGAGTTTTCGTAATAAAGGATGATGTGGATGATAGGTTTGTAATAATACTTCTCCATTTTTTTTACCTCGACCTACACGTCCTGCTACTTGTATATAAAGTTGTGCAAATCGTTCAGATGATCTAAAATCGCCGGAAAATAATGCTCCATCAACATTTAATAGAGCAACTAATGTAACATTAGGAAAATGATGTCCTTTAGCTAACATTTGTGTACCAATTAAAATTCTTGCATTTCCTTGCATAATTTTTTCTAAATGATCTTCTGTTATTTTTGCATGATTAATTGTATCGCGATCAATACGCGATATTGGTATGTTAGGAAAAAGTTTTTTTAAATGGTATTCTATTTTTTCAGTACCGATTCCTAATTTAATTAGATGGTTAGTTCCACAATTTTTATCGCAAACTTCTGGAAGTTTATCTTTTCTATTACAATAATGACAACGTAATTGTTTATGTTCTTTATGGTATGTAAAATTATGATCGCAGTAGTTACATTTTGCTATCCATCCACAATTTTTACAAACCACAGATGTTGAAAAACCCCTTCTATTTAAAAATAGTAATATTTGATTATTATTTTTCAAATGCTGAGTAATTTTTTTTCTTAAAATATCAGATAGTCCAGCTATAACTGGGGTGGTCTTTAAATCAATGATATGTTCTGTATACCAATATGCTTTACCAGGTCGGTTTTTTAGTTGTAATAATTTATATTTACCTAATTTAACATTATATAATGTTTCTAATGAGGGAGTAGCTGATCCCATTACTATAGGAATATTTATTTTTTTTGCTAAAAAAACTGCTAAATCTCTTGCTTGATATTTCCATCCTTGCTGTTGTTTATAAGAACAATCATGTTCTTCATCAATTATAATTATTCCTAGAGAAAAAAATGGAGTGAATATAGCTGATCTTGTACCAATAATAATTGATATTTCTCCAGCACGAGCTTTCATCCAAACTTTCAAACGTTTAGTCTTATTAAGATCTGAATGGACTATTTCTATTGGGATATTAAAACGTTCTTTTAAACGAATAATAGTTTGAGGTATCAAACTAATTTCAGGAACTAATATAAGTACTTGACGTCCTATTGAAAGAATATGGCTTACAAGATTTAAATATACTTCAGTTTTTCCCGATCCAGTAATACCAGCTAATAACCACGCAGTAAAGATATCATATTTATTACATATATTTTTAATAGCTGTTTTTTGTTGATCATTTAAAGAAAATCTAGGTTCATTTTCAGTAAATATTGAAGTATTATTAATATTAGTAAGCATGGTTTTTTTAAAAAAAGAAAAATCTGTAAACTTTTTACCTTTTCGCAATAAAATTGGAAGAGAAGAAAATAGTACTTTACCTAAAGGATAATGATAATAATCTGCAGCCCAAACCAAAATATTCCATAAGTTTTTATTGAATAAAGATTCAGTATCAATAACGGAATTAACATATTTTAAACTTTCTAGAGGAATAGAACTATTATTTTTAATATTTACAATGATTCCAATTATATTACGATTACGAAAAGGTACATAGACTCTCGTACCTATTAGAGGTTTTAAATTGATAGGAAAAATATAATCAAAATTATCTTGAATAGTAGTAAGAGGTAAAGCAACCTTAACAATAATCATATCTTTTATATTTAAATAAATTTAAAATAAATTTTAATATTTAAGAGGTAAAATATGAAGAAAAATATTCATCCG
>CP145879.1:473716-476890 GCA_041944835.1 Candidatus Dasytiphilus stammeri
TTATTTAAAGCTCTTTAAAAAAACGAAAATAAATATAAGGACATTTGTGGGTTATGGGGTTAAGTAACTAAGTGTATATGGTGGATGCCTAGGCAATCAGAGGCGATGAAGGACGTGCTAAACTGCGAAAAGTACTGACGAGCTGTTAGAAGCATTTTAATCAGTAATATCCGAATGGGGAAACCCGATGTATGAAAATACATCATTATTAAATGAATATATAGTTTAATAAAGCTAACCGAGAGAAATGAAACATCTGAGTATCTCGAGGAAAAGAAATCAATTGAGATTCCCTTAGTAGTGGCGAGCGAACAGGGAAGAGCCTGAGTTAGAATTATTTTAATAGATATTAGTAGAACTTTTTGGAAAAAAAGACGATACAGGGTGATAGTCCCGTATATAAAAATATCTAAAAAAAGCTTAAAAGCTAACTCAAAAAGTAAAACGAGACACGTGGTATCTTGTTTGAAGATAGGGGGACCATCCTCTAAGGCTAAATACTCCTGATTGACCGATAGTGAACTAGTACCGTGAGGGAAAGGTGAAAAGAACCCCGGTAAGGGGAGTGAAATAGATCCTGAAACCATATATGTATAAGCAGTAGGAGTCTTATTATATAAGATGACTGCGTACCTTTTGTATAATGGGTCAGCGACTTGTATTTTGTAGCAAGGTTAACTGAATAAGGGAGCCATAGGGAAACCGAGTCTTAATTGGGCGATTAGTTGCAGGATACAGACCCGAAACCCGGTGATCTAACCATGGGCAGGTTGAAGATTAGGTAATACTAATTGAAGGACCGAACCGACTGATGTTGAAAAATCAGCGGATGACCTGTGGTTAGGGGTGAAAGGCCAATCAAACCGGGAGATAGCTGGTTCTCCCCGAAAGCTATTTAGGTAGCGCCTCATGAATTCATCAGCGGGGGTAGAGCTCTGTTTCGGTAAGGGAGCTGTCCAGGCTTACTAATCCGAGGCAAACTGCGAATACCGCTGAATGTTATCATGGGAGACACACGGCGAGTGCTAAGGTTCGTCGTGGAAAGGGAAACAACCCAGACCGTCGGCTAAGGTCCCTAAATCATAGTTAAGTGGAAAACGATGTGGAAAGGCTTAGACAGCCAGGATGTTAGCTTAGAAGCAGCTATCATTTAAAGAAAGCGTAATAGCTCACTGGTCGAGTCAGTCTGCGCGGAAGATATAACGGGGCTAAACTATGCACCGAAGCTGCGGCAACAGAAATAATATTTTTGTTGGGTAGGGGAGCGTTCTGTAAGCCGTAGAAGGTATACTGAGAAGTATACTGGAGGTATCAGAAGTGCGAATGCTGACATGAGTAACGATAAGGCAGGTGAAAAACCTGCCCGCCGAAAAACCAAGGTTTCCTGTCCAATGATAATCAGGGCAGGGTTAGTCGGCACCTAAGGTGAGGCTGAAAAGCGTAGCTAATGGATAACAGGTTAATATTCCTGTACTATATATTATAGTGAATGGGGGGACGAAGAAGGTTAGGTCAGCTGGGCGTAGGTAGTCCCAGTTTAAGCGTGAAGGTGGGTATTCTAGGAAAATCCGGAAACTATTAACACTGAGGCGTAATGACGAATCATGAGAGTGATGAAGTGACTAATACCAAACTTCCAAGAAAAGCCTCTAAACAAATAAAATTAATATATAACCGTACCCTAAACCGACACAGGTGGTTTGGTAGAGAATACCAAGGCGTTTGAGAGAACCTGGGTAAAGGAACTAGGCAAAATAGTGCCGTAACTTTGGAAGAAGGCACGCTGGTTTATGGTGAAATCTGTACAGATGGAGCTAGAGCCAGCCTAAGATAACAGCTGGCTGCAACTGTTTATTAAAAACACAGCACTGTGCTAACACGTAAGTGGATGTATACGGTGTGACGCCTGCCCGGTGCCGGAAGGTTAAATGGAGGAGTTAAGGTTAACAACCTGAAGCTGTGAAATGAAGCCCCGGTAAACGGCGGCCGTAACTATAACGGTCCTAAGGTAGCGAAATTCCTTGTCGGGTAAGTTCCGACCTGCACGAATGGCGTAATGATGGCCAGACTGTCTCTACCCAGGACTCAGTGAAATTGAAATTGCTGTGAAGATGCAGTGTACCCGCGGCAAGACGGAAAGACCCCGTGAACCTTTACTGTAGCCTGATATTGAATATTTAATATTAATGTGCAGAATAGGTGGGAGGCAAAGAGATGTGGGCGCTAGTTCACATGGAGCCAATCTTGAGATACCACCCTTTAATGTTGGATGTTCTAACTGAGTTCCGTTATCCGGAACCAGGACCATGTCTGGTGGGCAGTTTGACTGGGGCGGTCTCCTCCTAAAGAGTAACGGAGGAGTACAAAGGTCAGCTAATCACGGTCGGATATCGTGAGGTTAGTATAAAGGCATAAGCTGGCTTGACTGCGAGCGTGACGACGCGAGCAGGTGCGAAAGCAGGTCTTAGTGATCCGGTGGTTCTGTATGGAAGGGCCATCGCTCAACGGATAAAAGGTACTCCGGGGATAACAGGCTTATACCGCCCAAGAGTTCATATCGACGGCGGTGTTTGGCACCTCGATGTCGGCTCATCACATCCTGGGGCTGTAGCAGGTCCCAAGGGTATGGCTGTTCGCCATTTAAAGTGGTACGCGAGCTGGGTTTAGAACGTCGTGAGACAGTTCGGTCCCTATCTGCCGTGGGCGTTGGAAGATTGAGAGGGGCTGCTCCTAGTACGAGAGGACCGGAGTGGACGCATCACTGGTGTTCGGGTTGTCACGCCAGTGGCATTGCCCGGTAGCTAAATGCGGAAGGGATAAGCGCTGAAAGCATATAAGTGCGAAACCTGCCTCAAGATTAATCTTCCCTGAGACTTAGTAGTAAGTTTACTGAAGGGACGTTGGAGATTACAACGTTGATAGGCTGGATGTGTAAGCGTAGTAATACGTTGAGCTAACCAGTACTAATGACCCGAGAGGCTTAACCTCATAACACCAGAAATGTTCTATATACAATATTATAAAAAGCCAGACGGTTTTAGCGCGATGGTACCACCTGATACCATACCGAACTCAGTAGTGAAACGTCGTAGCGCCTAGGGTAGTGCGATTTTTTTTTCGTGTGAGAGCAGGTAGCTGTCTGGCAAATTGTATACATACTGTAATAAGTTATTT